>JBBQLG010000106.1:0-22718 GCA_038327655.1 Cytophagales bacterium | reverse complement strand
TCTGACCGGTGCTCAGCAGGTACTTAATCTGCGGGTATGCTTCATGAGCGAGCGGTGGGAGTTGGTCAGGAAACACATTGAGCCGTTTAACTACGCGATGGCCGTATAGCGACAATTTGAAATGCACCCATCAAAACTGCCCGAATAGGCAGAAACCGGGTAGCCCAAACCCTGATTAACGAGTGAGGCTCCATACAGTTAGGCAGCGCACTGGTCAACGCCTACTTCTAAATTATCGCGGTTAGCTTCAATTACTGCCAAAATGGGCATATTGATTGCGAAACTTCCCGTGTTGCGGCAGATAAAAAAGTCACATTCCCCCGTCAGTCCACGCGACCGGTCAGCAGGTAAATTTTCACCTGAATAGAAAGTAAAAAAGTTAGTATTCCGGTCGATTAGTTCAAGCAAGACCGGACTGACGATCAACTCTGACTTTGCTTTCTCGTTTCGCAGGGGTAGTCTGAGGGCACGCTTCAATTGCTCAAGCAGTAAATTGCCTGGCTCAACAGCGGGCAACTCAGCAAAGAGCGGCCGAATGGTATCCGTAACACCAAACTGCTCCTTTAACTCAAGTAGTGTAAAATCAGAATAGGCCATTAGCTTGCTATTTTACTCGAAACTACCACATAGCACCCACTCTCCTGAGTAAAATAGACTGTTTTTAACCGTCCGGCAAGTTACCCGACGTAATACGCAGCAATCAGCCAGGACCGACTTCAACGAAAAGCCCCTGTTCATACGAACAGGGGCTTTTCGTTAGAAAAATAGACAAGCTACTGAATACCCGAAAAGAAGCCGTAGGTGCCCAAAATGTACGAGGGCAAACCGGTGGCGTGGTTAGCTCCTTTGATGGGGATTAGCTCCACGTTGGTAGCACCCCGCGCCCGCATGGCATTATACGCGTTCACGGAGCTGATGTAAAATACGGTATCGTCGGCATCGCCATGGTAGAGCCGGGTGGGTGTTTTAGGCTTCCAGTCGTGGATGTCGTTATCCGCAACCGCCTTCAGGAAAGCCGTATCGGTACCATCGTTAACGGCCTGCTTAAACGAGTCGGTCAGGGCTTCGTTCAGGGGCACACCAAGGTTGGCATTATAGCCCTGCGCGGCAATCCGCGACGCGTACGGCTCCTTAAAATAGTACGTCGTGGGCCGGTTCAGGCCGTAAATCCGGTCGTAGGTGAGCAGTACCCATACGTACAACCGGGCAATGCTGTTGTCGGAACTGGTTTTGGTATTGATGATCTCCTTCATGAACGCGGGCTTGTCGTAGGCCCCCGCTCCGCAGCTCGACGCGACCAGATTGAACTCGTTCGGTGCTTCTTCCTCGATTTTCTTCTGCAACGCCATCGTTGCATAACCACCTTCGGAGTAACCGGCCAGAAACAAGCGTCCGTTCCAGTTAGCCTTCGCGCCGGTCGTGCGGTTGGCTTCCAGAAATTCGCGTGTGGCCCGCAGCATATCCAGCGAGGACGTCGCTAAACCGTTGCGTTGCTCGTACGGATGCGGCAACGCTTTTGAGGCTCCATAGCCAATGTAATCCGGTGCGGCAATGATGTAGCCCTGCGAGGCAAACACCGACCCAAAGCTGTACGACTCGCTGTTGGTGTTGTAATACGACGGAGCCGCATCGTCGCCGGTAATGGTGCCGTGCTGCTGACTAATCAATGCAACGGCATTTGGTGTATCAGGAATCAGCAGCGCACCGGACGCCTGAATGGCCCGGCCATCAGTGTTGGTTGTATTATAAACGACCCGGTAGACCTTGATGCCGTAACGGATCAGCAGCCGAAACGCCGACGACACTCCGTTGTAGCGGCTGCGAAGCTGATCGGCAGAATATTGGCCCAGCAGGTTGGCCGATACCAGCACCGTGGTGGGTTGCGGAGTAATAGCCGAATCGGTCGAGTTGGCTTTTTTACAGCCCGCAGGCGTCAATAGCAACAGGCCCGACAGCAGCACCGCCGGTATGGTTTTCAGAAAAATCATTCGTTGAGTGATGAATTATTTAGTCTATTGGATTAGTAGCATAACGCACCCGTAAATCAATTCGTTTCGGGTCGATCCGCCTTTGCCCGGCAGTCTGACCAGGTTTACTACGCCTGAAAATCGCCGGCCGGTTTGCCGTTTGCTCAATGGCTGTATCCACCCGTTGCCCTGTGCGGAATACCCTTCGACTAACCGGATAGACACAAAATCTATCTAAAACATGAAAACAAGTATTATGTACGGGTTGCTGCTGGGAGCGGTAAGCCTGAACGGTTGCGGCAACAAAGAAACCGTGAAACCAGCCGAAAACAGCCTGACCACCTTTGTCAGCACGGAAAGTACCATCACTGCCGGTACCCGCGCATCAGGTCCCTGGGAACTGGGCACTGTATTCAGTACATCGGTAGCCGGTAAACTTACGCAGGTAGGCAGAAAATGCCCGAACCGGGTACGTACCGCATCATTGTCTGGGACTTCGATACCAAACAGCTACTGCGCCAAAAGACCGTTGAGCAAACGACACCCGATAAACTGACCCTGGAGGGCGTTGAGTCATTGTCATTAGCCGCCAATAAAAAGTATGTAATCAGCATCAACAGCCAATCAGCGGGAGTAAACAAAAAATACACGTATGCCTATAAAACGGGCGGAGCTGATTTTATGCCCTTCACCAAAGGCAGCATCCTGGTTTATAACGCCTGTTACCGAAACACCGCTACCCCACTGTTTCCTGACACAGCACCCAACATAAAGTCCGAACTATACGGCTACCCGGAGTTCACGTTCACACCCGACTGACCGAAACCTCAGCATTTGCCCGCAACCTGGCCCGGTTGCTGTGTGCTGAAACAAATCCTGTACACGATCCTGCTTTAGCCTGTCCCGGTATGACTAACTTCATTGGTCGTACCGGGGCAGGTTATTGTCATTCAGCCCCACAATAATCTACTAATTATGTAGAATGGTTTCTACAAGATTGAGGAATGTCGCCCAACAACTGGTGTAGTGCTGGAAACAGTTTCAATTTCCCCGTCAGTCATCTACCGTGGGCATACCGCTATCAATCAATCAATTAGCAACTCAGGCTAAATTCAGTTCGACTTGTTGCGACTTGTGGTACGGCGTTTGGATAGTGACATATAGCACCAACACGCACAAACTATGATGAATCATATTGCCGCATCAGGCACCAAACTTACCGCAGTACTGCTGACGGCGAGTCTTTTATCGACTGATGTACTTTTTATCGGTTGTAAGTCCATTAAGAATAATACCAACAAAACGCAGCGTGGTGCCGGTATCGGTGCCGGAGGTGGAGCGGTAATTGGTGGCGTTATTGGCCGACGCAGTGGTAACACCGTTCTGGGTGCTATTCTGGGGGCCACGGTAGGCGGTGCTGCGGGTGCGGTAATTGGTCGCCGGATGGACAAACAGGCTGAAGAGATTAAGAAAGACCTCCCCGAGGCAAAAGTCGAACGGGTAGGCGAAGGTATTAAAGTGACACTGGGTTCCGACATTCTATTCGATGTGAACAGCGCAACGCTGAAACCGGCCACGCAAAAAGCACTCGACGACTTTGCGGCCTCACTTAACAAATACGACGACACCAATATTTTAGTCGAAGGCCATGCCGATGCCACCGGACCGGACGACTACAACCTGAAACTGTCGAAGCAACGGGCCGATGCAGTAGCCGGTTACCTGGAATCGAAAGCCGTGAAAAGCAGTCGGGTCGACGAAAAGGGATATGGCGAAACCCAGCCGGTAGCCGATAATACCACCGAAGCGGGACGTGCCCAAAACCGCCGGGTCGATGTGGCGGTGTTCGCGAATAAGAAACTGGTCAAAGCTGCTAAAAAAGGCGAGGCAGGCCAGTAAAAGTAGCGATGGCAACGCCCGGCACCGGTGATGGTGGTGTTTACGTGCGAAAAGTTATCAGCTGTACGATACGGCAAATTGTTCCGAAACCGGGCGAAGCGGCAGCAGGTAATAACCGGGAATAATCATTGAAAAAATAGGGGCACAGTCCCGAGAGATAATACGCGTGCAGGTCGCTGTCAGTAATCAGTGATAGTGACCCTTTACAACCTTTCTGATTTACTCAACATCTGAAAAATTGATTTTTGACTTACCAACATTACACCCAACTAAACGGAAGCCGTTATGAACGTTAAAGAAACCCGGGGCGAAGTCCTCGACCAACTGAACAAATTACTGACCCGCAGCCACGATGCCGATAAAGGTTACTCAGAAGCTGCCGAGAACGTAAAAGACGTCGAACTGAAGAGCTTGTTTCTGGCCCAATCCCGTCAGCGAAATGAATTCGCCCAGGAACTGGAGCGCGAAATTCGGGCCGTAGGCGGTGAGCCCGACAGCGGCACCAGCTTAGGATCGGATTTGCACCGCGCCTGGATTAACATTAAATCGACGTTTGCCAGCGACGACGACAAGGCCGTTGTGCAGGAATGTACTCGTGGCGATCAGCAGGCACTCGATAATTACAACGAAGTTCTACAGGAAACCGATCTGGTAGCCAGCACCCGCCAACTGTTGCTGACCCAGAAAGAAAAAATAGAATCAGCGCACGCCACAATGGCTCGCTTGGCTTTGGTAGTGTAGTGAATGGTGGGATTAGAAAGCCTACCCTCGTTGAGGGTAGGCTTTTTTGTTTTAGCCCATAAACCCTGTGGATGTCGTTAATAGCTGCATTTAGTGCGGCTCCAGCCCGTCAGAAACATTCTGCTTTACTGACTGGTTTTAATGGTATCTGACTGTGTCTTAATCAGTCAAAACAGACGTTATGACTTCAACATCAACTGACTCCGTGGCCGCTGAGCCACTTGCTTCAAAACCCGGCAAACCCTACCCATTGGGTGCAACCTACGACACCGAGGGCGTCAATTTTGCCCTTTTCAGTGAAAGTGCGACCGGTGTTACACTGTGTTTGTACAACCCGGACGATCCGGCCACGGAAGTAGCCCGAATCGCGCTTGCCGAAAAAACCGAAAATATCTGGCATATTTACTTAGAGGGAACAACGGCTGGTACACTCTACGGATACCGGGTCGAAGGACCGTACGAACCCGCGCAGGGGCATTACTTTAACCCGGCAAAACTGCTCCTCGACCCCTACGCCCGCGCCATTCATGCGCCGGTAGACGCCAACAATGCGCAGTTGGGCTACGATTACGAAAACCCCGCCGACGACCGGTTCCTGATTCCCAACGACGTAGACAGCGGCCCCTCGTCGCCCAAAAGCATCATCATCGACCCGGCGTTTGACTGGGAAGATGACAAGGCACCAGCTACCCCCATGAGCCGCTCGGTGATTTACGAGATGCACGTGAAAGGGTTTACGCACCAGCACCCAACCATCAGCAAAAAGATTCGCGGATCGTATGCCGCCCTTGGTAGCAAAGAGAGCATCGACTACCTGAAAAAACTCGGCATCACCGCCGTTGAGCTGCTGCCTATTCATCAGTTCACCAACGAAAGCTACTGGGGCTACAATTCCATTGGGTTCTTCGCCCCGCAAAACACCTATGCCTCGTCGGGCATGATGGGTCAGCAGGTAACAGAGTTCAAAAGCATGGTAAAGGCCTTGCACAAAGCAGGCATTGAAGTGATTCTGGACGTGGTTTATAACCATACCGCCGAGGGAAATCAGTTCGGTCCAACGCTGTCCATGAAGGGCATCGACAACCGGGCGTATTACCGCGTGGTAGAAGACAACCCGGCTTATTACATGGACTTTACGGGCACCGGCAACACCCTCGATCTGACGCATGCCCGTACGCTTCAACTGGTTATGGACAGCCTGCGCTACTGGGTGACGGATATGCACGTCGATGGTTTCCGGTTCGACTTGGCAGCGGCTCTGTCTCGGGGTCAGGATGCGGGCCAACTGTCGTCTTTTCTGGATACGGCCAATCAGGACCCGATCCTGTCGGAAGTAAAACTCATTGCTGAACCCTGGGATATTCAGACCTATCAGGTAGGTCAGTTTCCGGTGCGTTGGTCGGAGTGGAACGGTAAATACCGCGACACCATTCGGGCGTTCTGGAAGAGTGAAGAAGGCAAAGCCCGCGAACTGGTTATGCGGCTGCTGGGCAGCCCCGACCTCTACGCCGACGATGGTCGCTCACCGGCCAACAGCGTTAACCTGATTACGGCACACGACGGTTTTACCCTGAACGACCTCGTGAGCTACAACGAAAAACACAACGAAGCCAACGGCGAAAACAACAACGACGGCTCGAATGACAACGCAAGCTGGAATTGTGGCGTCGAAGGGCCAACGGACGACCCGGCCATCAACGAACTGCGCGAGAAGCAAAAGCGTAATTTCCTGATGACGATGTTTTTCAGTCAGGGCACCCCCATGCTGGTGATGGGCGACGAATACGGCCGGACGCAGCACGGTAATAACAACGGCTACAACCAGGACAGCGAAATCAGTTGGTTTAATTGGGAATGGACGGAGAAAGAGCAGGCACAGTTCGATTTTACCGCGCACCTGGCCGAACTACGCCAGCAGATTGGGTTGTTGCGCCGACGAAATTTTTACACCGATGAGCAGGCAAAAGTCCTGCGCCCCGATGTAAAACCAATGACGACCGAAGACCTCTCCAATCCTGATACGCATTGCATTGCGCTTTATTTCGACGGGAAATGCGTGGAAGAACAAGACGAGGACGGCACCCCGATGGAACCCGACCGGCTGTTCTGGGTGCTCAACAGCTACTGGGAACCCATCGACTTCCGTTTGCCCGATGTAGGTGACTGGGAATTGATGGCCGATTCAGATGCAGCCAATTCGGTTACACCGGGTCTGCTGAAAAATAACAACTACTCGGTAGCGGCCCGGTCGTCGGTTCTGCTCCGGGCGAAATAAATGAATTACCCCGGCTTAAAATCCAAAAAGGGGTTTTAAGCCGGGGTAATTCATTTCTTAAACGTCCATTCCCGCACTTCGACGGGTGCGTCATTGATAGCGCTGTAGAGTTCGTTATCGGTCTCAAACTTCAGTTGACTCACCGGATACACTTCTACATGAATGGTAAAGGAGGGTACTTCAAACGGCCACGGATCAACGCCTACCGACCCGTCTCCACTCCGCTGACTGATGAAATGATGCGTTCCGTCGGGGCCTTTACTGATCTCCAGCCGACGCGCATCGGGCGGCAACTGACCGAGACACAAAATGAGCGACAGGGCATCGCACCACTGTAGAAAATCATAAGCATAATCGGCTTCTGCCTGACGGGCACCGTACGCCTTTCGCCACTTCGTCTGATTCGCTTTCTGCTGATCCAGAAACTCGTCGAGGGCCGAATCAGTACCGCGCTTTGGCTCGTACAGGAACGATGCATGACGGGACAGCATAAGCGCGTTCCACCGGCTTTTGTGCAGCGCAATGTCGATCATGTTGTGGCACTGGTCAACCGAATACTCGGTGATCGCAAAGTGCAGGGGCGCACCGGCTTCCGTCAGGTGATTGGTACCTTCCCACGGCTCCTGCCCATCGTCGTGCTCAAAGAGTGCCGTCAGTGTTTCGATCCAGTGAACCGGCCGTTTGGCCACTTTCCACTGCATGGCCGCCTGTAGAGCCAGCAATCCGTGCGCCTGCTGATGAATAATCTCCCAACCCGCGTTCGTGCTGTGTACAATCATATATAAAAAGGCCACCAGAAAAGTCAGTGGTTGGTATTGATCGTCATTCATCGCACAAACGAAAAATGATGATGCATGACCCCCAACGAATTTTCTGATGACCCTGAATTTAAGCCAGCGTAATTTTTTCGTTTTCGCCTTCTTTGTACGTATCACCGGTAACGATGGCGCGGGCCATCTCGAAATACCGGACCATCCGGCTGGCGTTCGAGTCCCAGTATTCGGCCATCTGGGGGGTTACTTTCAGGGTTGTCAGTTGCGCATCGTCTTTGCCGTCCGGGAACCAGGGCTTGGCCATGTCCGACCATAATTCGTCAATCTTGGCC
This sequence comes from Cytophagales bacterium, assembly GCA_038327655.1. GTDB lineage: Bacteria > Bacteroidota > Bacteroidia > Cytophagales > Spirosomataceae > JBBQLG01. Next base: position 14,731 of record JBBQLG010000106.1, on the reverse strand, counting down.
CGGTCGTCGAGTTCGGTAGCCGTACCCGCTATCGACACGTAAGACGCGTCACCGGCATCGGCAAAACTTACGTTCACCTGCTGTTCGTGGTGTTCGATCTGTTCTACTTTAGGCGAACTCTTTTTGGTAAAAAACCAGAAATTACCCTGCTCATCCATTTGCATACAGGCCATTGGTCGACTGACTAAGTGGCCCCCTTCATCCACCGTCGTCAGCATGGCAATGCGAATGCTGCCAACGAGCTCTTTCACTTTCTGCAACTGTGGATTCTGTTGTTCCTTGGTTTCCATAACAATTGTGTTTGTGTAGTGAACCCGTTTATACCGGGTACTCCTGTAAAAACCAAAACCCCAACCGAAAGTTGGGGTTTTGAGCAATTATGTTCGCTGATGAGTATTAATTGTAGAGCGTCTCGCGCAGGTCAATGCCGTAAAACAACGACGCAGGCGACTGTTTGGCAGCCGATGCCGTCGATGGCACCTCGATCATGCCGATTATGGATACACAACTGGCAATGGTTTGTTTGCACATGGCAAACACCTGACGGCACCGAACATTATCGAACCGATTAGCTTCTTCGGCACACTTGTCGCACACTTCCATGCAGGTTTCAGCCAGCAGGCGCGTATTTTCCGATCCACGAACGTAGAGCATAGCCACCTGGCGGCAGATATCCGCACAGTCTAAATTCAGAAAAATACACCGATACCAGTTTTCAATGTCGCTCGTCCGCGAAAGTTCCGTTGCCGTCTCATCACAGAGAGTAGCACAAGCAGTCAGATTGTCGTAAACGTTCTTCTTCCAGTTCATAACGGGTCAGGGATAATGAATTTCGGGTTGGGTCGTGTACCTACAAAGAAGAAACCCGATAAGCTAAAACGGCGATCTCGGTATCGGTTACCTGACGACGCGCCCAACTACGGGCTTCGTCAATGCTACGTGCAATAACGTATTGTTTGTCTGTGTAGCCACTCGCTATCAGTTCGTTGGCTACCTCGATAGCCTTTGCACGGGTCGTTGTGTTCAACGATTTCATGGCCGACGGAAAATGAGTAAGACTCCACATCATGACAATTCTTCTTAGCGTTCGGGGATATACGTGAGATAATTATGCCAAATAAGTGGCTAACAGCCTGTTAATAAGCAACTGGACAGTAAGTGGTTGTAAATCAACTTCGTTAACCGCCAACATCACTTTGGTAGCGTCAGCGACCCCAATGGGGTACTGAAATCGGCTGGGGAATTTGAGGGCCGTTGTGTAGAAAAATACACACTTTTTGGGGAATTACGCGTGTGACCACAATAAAACGCCCGACTGTCTTTGATAGACGGGCGGGCCTTTATTAAGTCTCGATAGGATCTGAAAATGACTGTCTCAGCGTGGGAAAGAAATCCGAAATGCAGTACCGTGCCCGAGCTGACTGTCTACGTCGATCGTACCCCGGTGGCTGGCGACAATATTCTGCGTTGCCGTCAGGCCAAGGCCCATACCAGCCGCTTTGCCGGTAAAGAATGGATCGAATAGCCGACGCCGGTTTTCGTCGCTGATACCGCTGCCGTTGTCTTCAATGAATACCGTCATCCGGTTGTCGTCGGTGCAGCGCGTTCGGACGGTTAGTATGCCTTTCTCCGGCTCCATTGCCTCAACAGCGTTGATAAGAATATTAATCAGTGCCGTCTTTACCTGCTCCCGGTCAATGAGTGCGCTGCAGCCGTTGGGTTCAAAATCAGTGACCAGCTTCATCGACTTCAGCTTGAGCCGATCACGAACCAGTTTAAGCGTATCCACCACCACCTCGTTCAGGTCCTGCTGCCGCCGGTCCAGATCGCGAGGCTTCGAGGAGTTCAGCATTTCGGTAACCAACTGCCCAATACGGTCCACATTGCGCCGAATTATGTCGGTCAGCATGTTGATGTACTCGTCGTTGCTCATCAGTTCGTCCTTGAGCTGATCGAGAGCCAGGCTGAGGTTCGTCAGGGGGTTGCGTACCTCGTGGGCGATGCTGCGGGCAATTTTGCCGGTCATGGTCAGCTTTTCGGCAGTGATGAGTTCCTGCTGGGCCCGTTTCTGTTCGGTTACGTCACGCACAATACCCTGATACCATTTTGGACTGCCGCTGCCACTGTCTTCAACGGCCCATACCGACACTAAACAGTCCCGTTTCCGTCCGGAGCGACTGGTCAGGATCGTTTCAAAATCTTTCACCTGATCATATTCGCGCACGTGAAAGCGAAGTTTACGGAAGTCGTCGGGGTTGGCAAACAGCCGGAGTGGGTTCGTTTTTTTCAGTTCGTCGCGGCTGTAGCCCAGCAACTGCTCGACGGAGGGATTGGCATCGCGGAATTTCAGGCTCTCGTCGGCCACAAAAATGGCGTCGATGGACCGTTCGAACAGGGATCGGTATTTGTTTTCTTTTTCGGCCAGTTCGGCCAGCACTTCGGCCTGTTTCAGGGCGTAGCGGATGCTGCGGCCCAGCAATTGGGCATCAATCCGCCCTTTTACCAGGTAATCGGCGGCACCGAGTTCCAGCGCCGACTGGTCAATGGTCAGATCGTCCTGTCCGGTCAGCAGAATCATGGGTGCCCGCTGTCCCAGCCGGGATGCCTCCTGAATCAGGTCGATACCCGTGTTTTCGCCCAGCCGGTAATCGACTAAATAAACGTCGTAGTTATGCTGCTGAATGGCCAGTACTGCATCGGCATAATTGTCGATCCAGTCCAGTTTGATGTTCGCATTTTCGCGGGACGACACTAACGTACGGGTTAGTATATAATCATCCTCGTCGTCTTCGACCAGCAATACGCGAATCATTCCTTCTTTCCGGGGTACGTCGAGTGTATTCACTGTTGAGTCCATGCGGGCGAATTTAATCAGGTAGTTTAACGGTATCCAACCAATACGTTTTCAGGGCACCGATCATTTCGATAAGCCGGTCGAAGTTAAACGGTTTCGTAATGAAGGAATTAACCCCCAGATCATAGCCTCTGGCCACGTCCTCATCGGCCGCTGAAGTGGTCATAATTACTACGGGTAACCGGCGCAGGAGCGGATCGGCTTTAATTTCCTGCAGGGCCTGAAAACCGTTTTTGCGGGGCATGTTCAGGTCAAGCACCAGCAGGTTCGGCATCGGCGCATTCGGTCGCTTGAGGTATGCCATCAGTTCTTCGCCATCCTCAACGAATTCAATGGCTTCTACATAGCCGTTTTTTAACAAAGCTTCCTCCAGAAACATACGGTCATCGGCATCATCGTCGGCGATCAGAATGGTCACCTTGGGGTTCTTACGGGGCATACGCTGGTTAAATTAAGGAAAGGCAGGGGCAGATAAACCTGAATGGCAGCCTGGAAAACGGCACAAATAGCCTCTATCCGTCACCTGATTCATTAGGTGTTGCAACAATAATGGGCGTGTTTACGGAACAAAATAAAGCAAACTCTCCTACTATACGTTATCAATGGGCAACAAAATTTTGTCAATACGTTATGTACATCACCTGCCATCAAAAAGGGTAAAGATCTTTTTCGTGTACAACCCTGGCAGCAGAATAATCCGGAATCATCGCTGCCTGTTGGATTGAATCATAAAATTCCCGTTTCGTGGAAATTGTTACGCAACTGCCTGTTTAAAACAATACCCGAATGCCACTTAGTACCAATCACAATGCACTGATAGTCAATAGGTAATCCGTACCAACGGCGACTCGAAATGGGTATGGCACGAATTTAAGACCGTTCACGCCAAACCACTAGGTCATCCGGCTGTTTAACCAACGTTTAATTAGATGAGTAAAATCAGTCTCAACATCCTGTCGATTACCCTGCTTACAGTTGTTTTAGCGATGCGGCCACCCACCACCGTACAGGCGCAATCGGCGACCCGTTTCGGCATAAAAGGAGGCCTTAACGCCAGTACGCTGTTTATTGATAATGTGTCGAACCGTAAGGAACGCATCGGGTTTCACGCGGGCGTGTTCGCACAGGCTCCCATTACCTCGTTTCTGGCCATTCAACCCGAGTTGTTGTACACCACGAAAGGCGCATCGGCCGATTATAACATTCTCTCGACGTTGCGGGGTACGGGCACATTCCAGCTCAACTACGCCGAATTACCCGTACTACTGACTTTTAAGCTGGGAAACACGGCTGACCTCCAGATAGGGCCTTATGCGGCTTATCTGCTCAATGCCAATGTACGGTCGGACGGATCGCTGGGATCGGGGATCAGTACCATTAACCGCGACAACCTGAACACGGTCGATTATGGCCTGGCGGGCGGGCTGAATGTCTACTTCGGCAAAGCTCTGATTGGGTTGCGTTACGGGCAGGGACTGAACAAAATCGCGAACAGCACCTCGTCGCAGTTATTGCTGGGAAACACCAAGAATGCAGTCGGGATGATTTCGATTGGCTACAGCCTGAACTGACCGACGGCGAAAATGAAGTTAAAGCGGAGTTGAGTCGGAAGCAATCAACTCCGCCTTGTCCCTACAGATGAATATCGTAGGCTTTCAGCTTGTTGTACAGCGTCTTCCGGTCAATGTTGAGTACTTCGGCGGCTTTGGTTTTGTTGTAACCCGTCTTTTCCAGCACCTTGAGGATAGCCGACCGCTCGGCGTTTTCCGATACCGATTTCAGGTTACCGGCTGGCTGTGAGATCATGGGGGAAGCCGTACCCGGCCGCAGTGAGTCGCTGAGATTGGTCACGCCCGCAGTAGCCATGTTCGCATCGTCGAGCATGTAGGTTGGCGAAGTGATCTCATTCGGCAAACAGTCGATGGTTACGTATTCCGACTGAGCCAGCAGCACGGCCCGCTTCACTACGTTCTGTAATTCGCGCAGGTTGCCGTGCCAGTAGTACTCTTTGAGGTTATCTTTAACTTCATCGTCGAAACCGAGCACCTCTTTCTCAAGCTGCTGGTTGGCGATCTCCAGGAAGTGTTCGGCAAAGACCATAATGTCGGAACGGCGTTCGCGCAGGGGGACCAGTTCAATCCTGAACTCATCTAACCGGTGAAAAATATCTTCGCGGAAAGCTCCGCGTCGGACGGCTTCGCGCAGGTCTTCGTTGGTAGCGCAAATGATCCGCACATCCACCGAAACATCCTGGTTACTGCCGATACGCCGGATTTTACGTTCCTGCAATACCCGTAACAGCTTAATCTGATTCTCGTAAGACAGGTTACCAATCTCGTCGAGGAACAGGGTGCCGCCGTTGGCAAACTCGAAGCTGCCGGCCTTGTCGGACATGGCACCGGTGAACGCACCTTTGATGTGGCCGAATAGTTCGCTACCAGCCAGTTCCTTTGATAGCGCTCCGCAGTCGATGGCCACGAACGGCTTGTCGGCACGTTTGCTTTTCAGGTGAATGGCGTTGGCCACAAATTCTTTACCCGTGCCCGTTTCGCCGGTAATGATGACCGACATGTTGGTCGGCGCAATCAAATCAATGTGTTTTTGAAGTTGTTCGGCGGAGCGGCTTTTACCAAAGATGAAGCGTTTGCCATTAAAGGCCAACCCTGTCTTTGTCGGTTTGACCGATTTTACCGCTACTGTCGTCGAAGGGTTAGCCATAGCGGGCTGTACAACAGCGGGCTGACTGAGCGACTGCGCCCGGCGGTCGAGTGCACCCTTGATGGTATATAGGATCTCGTCGGGATAAAGCGGCTTAGTAACGTAATCATACGCGCCGTGCTTTACCGTCTGTACGGCAATCCGGACGTCAGAGTAGCCCGTAATAATAATAACAGCCGTAGAGGGATTGAGGACTTTTATCCGGCGAAGCATTTCAAGGCCGTCGATGTCGGGCAGCTTGAAGTCGCAAATCACTAACTCGAAGGTTTCTTTACGCAGCAATACCAGCCCATCATCCCCCCGCAGAACTGAAGCTGTCTTATAGCCCTGTTTACTCAGAAACCGTTCCAAGAGCAGACAGATATCGTTATTGTCATCAACAATCAGTATTTTTTCCATAAGATGCTGCCTGTTCGGTACGCGCCCTTCTTGCATGGGGCCTCAGATCAGGCGGCAGAAGAAACGCGACAAGCCGACGTTAAAGTAGGGGATGAACCGACAGTGCAGGGTGGCCTGAGAGGTGTCTGACGGGGTTTCCCATTCAGACAAAGTTACCTAAAGCTGAATGGATTCCAAAGCCTGTTCCACGGTTTTGCGCGTGAAGGGTTTGCCCATAAAAAAGTCCGCTCCACCGTCGGTAGCCCGCTTCCGCTCGGCCATACCATCGAAGGCGCTAATCATTACTACTTTTGTTTCGTCGTCCTGCTTTATCAGCGGCAGCAGATCGAAACCAAGCCCGTCAGGGAGATTCAAATCCAGAAAAATAGCATCGAACCGTTGTAGATCAATACACCGGCGCCCCTCCTCCAGCAAATGAGCACAGGTAGGCTGATACCCTAACCGGCGCAGCAAACCCGACAGCAGCAAACATATGTCGGCTTCGTCGTCTACGATCAATACCTTCTTTATCGAATTCATTTTATTCATCACGGCGGGTCTATATTGAGTGGCAGTACCCATACCCATTATTCCAACAGCTGTCATATCGAGTCACAGTTATTATACTGTTAAGTGTACATACAATATTGTGCCTAAAGTATAATCTAACTTCCTGTAGGGTATAAATAAGTATTAAAGCCCAAGTACTTAGCCGCTTAGGTCATTTCTATGTTAAAAACAGTTAATCCGAATGCAAGGCAGAGGGAGACAGATATGCGTCATTTTTCTACACTATAAGCCACAACTGTGGATAGAATTCCTCAGTATCGGGATACCGGACAAGACTGCTTGTACGTCGTATAATCGGTGTATTCACACCTACTATCCTCATTTACAACCCAAATGACCGCTTAGAGGAGCAATGTTGTGCGTTGAATTAAAAATGGCACAAAATTTTCAGTAAGAGAAGGTAATGCGAGACAATGCGCTCTGATTTACTCAAGCTTAAGAAACGTTATGGGAAGTTTACTGTATACAATTGCTGTGGTGCTGATTATTATTTGGGCACTCGGTTTCTTCGGCGTACTGGGGGCTGGCATTGCGGGCAGCGGGGTAATCCACATATTGTTGGTTATCGCTGTAGTGGCTATTCTGTTACGAGTTATTCGTGGCAGTGGTGTCTGAGGTAGAAACATTTACTGGTTGCAGCATTCGCAACGGGTAATGACAAGGATACTCCTTTCAGAGTGGTACGTTAAGGTTTAGGTGGTTTCATTTTAGGTTAAGTACAAGTTACGGTGGGTACGGAATCCCTGCGCCAAGTTGAGCGCAGGGATTTTTTGTTATAGCTGTCGTACCAATCGTAAACGTTTCGCCCTGCGTGTACATGTCCGTTCTTTGTTGCGGTGTCTGTATTTTTGGTTTTCGCTCCCGGCTGATGACGAAACATTGAACCAAAGTTGTAGAAGTCTTTCCTCATGTATGCTCAACCAGCACAGGTGAGCATTTAAAACAAGATAAATTAAGACACTCACTATCAACTTGTTAATTAACTTTATAGGGTAATTATCATTGTTGGTACGGAATTTTCTACTGGGGTGGTCGAACAGTTTTCACTACATTACTAAATTCAACTGCCCCATGAAATCACTGCCCGGAATTTTGATTGGACTGGCAGCCGGTGCCGTACTCGGCCTCCTACTGGCTCCCGCGAGCGGAAAGAAGACCCGCAAACGGATCAACCATGAAAGTGAATCGTTTTTCAAAAGCCTGCAGGATCAGTTGCAGGAAGGTCTGGAAAGCATCAAGGATCAATACAACGACACGCTTGAGTCGGCGGGTTCGACAACGAAAGACGCGGTTAAATCGGCCAAACGTCGGGCCAATTTTTAAGTTAATTTTCTCATCCCAAAAACAAACACGAACCATGCGTAGTACAAGAGACTTCATAACTGGTATTTTAACGGGCGTTGCCATCGGTATCTTGACGGCTCCCCGCAGCGGCAAGGAAACCCGCGACAAGTTGGCCGAAGAAGCCAACAAACGCTCGAAAGATTTGCAGGACAAAATCACGCCCATCGTCGATCAGGTGAAACAGGGCGTCGATCAGGCCAAGTCGCAGATCAATGACTATACAGCCCAGGCGAAAGACAAGGTAAACGAGTATTCGAGCAAAGTACAGGATAAAGTGAACGAGTACACGTCACAGGCTGCCGACAAGAAGGAAGAAGTGAAAGACCAGTACAACGATAAAGTTGACCAGTATGCCGACAAAGCCAAGTCGGGCGTTGATCAGGCCGAAGAGTCTTTCAAAGTGAATTAATACAACAGTACCGATTTACTCAGCGTTATAGAAAAGTGGGCGTCCCCGGCTTCGTGCCGGGGACGTTTTTTGTTTTAACTGGCTTTTAACGCCCATTTAAGCCGTGTTTAATAAGCGTGTTGCAGTTTTGTACGTCAAATATGACGGCAAAATGAATGCAAACCGCCTTTCAATAGTCCTATTTTCATCCACTCTTTTCGGAATTGTATCGATCCTGTGTGTGCTGATGCTTGTTCCGGGCGCGGCTACCGCGCAGAGTCCGTCCATAGCAAAACCCGGCTCCGCATCCGTATCGGTAGGTACACCCCTGATCGCTCCCCCGGCCACCGATTCATCGCGATTAACCCTGACGCAGGCCGAAGAGCAGTTCCGGCAGCGAAATATCAACCTGCTTACCGCCCAGTTAGGCATCACCGAAAGCCAGGCCCAGCAGCTACAGGCTCAGCTTAAGCCCAACCCAACGGTCTATGTCGAGTTTATGCCGTACAACAATGGTACGGCCGGTACCGAAGGGCAGAAACGGTTTTTTCCCGCCGGACAAAATAACTCAGAGCAAGTAGTACAGGTACAGCAGTTGTTGCTGCTGGCGGGCAAACGCAACAAGCAATTGGCCATTACCCGCACGAACACCGAAATCGCCAAAGACCGCTTTGCCGATGTGGTCAGAACACTGCGTTATCAGTTGCGGAGCACGTTCTACAACCTGTACTTCAGTCAGCAGTCGGTCACGGTGTACGATCAGGAGATTGCCGCTCTGCAACAAACGGTCCGGCTCTATCAGGAGCAGTTCGACAAGGGTAATGTACCCCTGAAGGATCTGGCCCGGCTGAAGGCTTACCTATTTAACCTCACTACCGAACGGCAGCAGTTGCTGATGCGGATGACCAACGACCAGGCAGACCTGGCAGTACTGTTGAATACCAGCCCATCGGCACTGATCCGACCGACGGTCGACAGCAATGAGATGACCGAATATAATCCGGCCACACTAAACCTGAATACCCTGTACGAGCTGGCCGACGCCAACCGGTACGACCTAAAGGCGTATACCGATCAGGCATTGGTCGAACAGCAAAATCTGACCTTACAAAAAGCCATTGCCACCCCCGACCTGACGGTGCAGGGCACGTTCGACCGCAATGGTGCCTTTGGCCAGAACTATGTGGGTGTTGGCGTCGGGATTCCCATTCCAATCAACAACCGCAATCAGGGTAACATTCAGGCGGCCAAAATTCGCACCCAAAGCAGTCAGCAGGTAATTGCCGCCGTCCGGTTGCAGGTAGACAGCGAGGTACAGCGGGCGTACACCAAAGCCCGGCAGACCGACCAGTTGTTCCGCACCTTCGACCAACGGTTCAATGACGATTTTGCCCGGCTGATCCAGGGCGTAACGGTCAATTACCGGAAGCAGAACATTGACGTAGTTGAGTTTCTTGACTTTTTTGACTCGTACAAGAACAGTCAGATTCAATACAGTCAACTCCAGAATGACCGGATGCAGAGTCTCGAAGAATTGAGCTACGCCATCGGTAAAAATCCCTTTGTTCAATAAGCATCATGAAACGCATTCCCTATTCCATAGTAACAGTATCCGTTGGGTTGGTGGCCCTGCTGGCATTCCTGACAACCGGTCTGAGCAGTTGCCAGTCGGAAGCGACCACCACGAGCGATTCGACGGCACAGGCTCCGGCAACCAAAGCACAGCAGGATGCCAGTCTGCTCCAGTCGGCCACCATCGACACCGCGAAACGTGAAACCGTTAATAACGAACTGAACCTTACCGGTAAGATCACTTTTAACCAGGACAAGATGGTGAAGGTATTTCCGCTGGTGGGTGGTCACGTAGAAGAAGTAAAGGCCGAACTGGGTGATTACGTCCAGAAAGGAAAAACGCTCGCAGTTATCCGGTCGGGCGATCTGGCCGATTTACAGCAACAGGCCGTGGCCGCCCGTGGTCAGTTATCGGTGGCGCAGAAGAACCTCCAGGTAGCCCAGGACATGACCAAAGCGGGCCTGACATCACAACGCGATCTGGTGGCGGCTCAGGAGCAGTTCGCAGCCGCAAAGGGCGAAGTAGCCCGCGTGGCCGAACGGCGGCAGATTATTGGCGGCAGTGGTTCAGAGTACGTGGTAAAGGCCCCAATGAATGGGTTTATAGTCGAAAAAACGGCTGCCCAGGGGATGGAAATCCGTTCCGACGACCCGGAGAGCCTGTTTACCGTTTCTAACCTGGATCAGGTCTGGGTCATTGCCAACGTGTACGAGTCCGACCTGTCCAACGTACATGAAGGGGAGATGGCCACCGTAACGACCCTCTCCTACCCCGACAAACCTTACAAGGGCCGCATCGACAAGGTTTTTAATGTGCTCGACCCGGACAGCAAAACCATGAAGGTCCGCGTGACGCTTTCAAACCGGGGCGCGGGCGCGGTCGACTACCGGCTGAAGCCCGAAATGTTTGCGAATGTGAGCGTTACTTACGCGGGCCGCGATCAGCGCGTGGCCATTCCGGCCAGTGCCGTAGTTTTCGACAAGAGCCGCAACTACGTGGTCGTGGTCAATGCGCACAACCAGCCCGTAGTGCGGGAGGTGGACCTTTACAAAACCATCGGCGACCGTACCTACATCAACGGCGGCCTGGCCCCCGGCGAACGTGTTGTTACCAAAAATCAGCTCCTGATTTACAGCGCATTAGGCAATTAAACAGGCAGTAGGCAGGCAACAGCGGTGTCAGGTTTGAAAGCCTTACACCACTACTGCCTGCCTGCTGCCTACTTATCCAGTACACCGTATCCATGAATAATTTCATAAAAAGCATCCTGTCGTTCTCGCTGAAGAACAAATTTTTTATATTCTTTCTGACCGCTTTGGCCGCCGTTGGGGGGTACATCAGTTACCAGAATACGCCGATTGAGGCTTTCCCCGACGTCACCAACACCCGCATCACGATCATCACCCAATGGCCGGGCCGCTCTGCCGAAGAAGTCGAGAAGTTCGTCACCATTCCGGTTGAGATTGGCCTGAACTCGGTGCAGAAGAAAACTGACATCCGCTCCACGACGCTTTTTGGTCTGTCGGTGGTGAACGTTATGTTCGAGGACAACGTGGACGATGCCTTTGCCCGGCAACAGGTGAACAACCTGCTGACGAACGTCGACGTGCCCGAAGGGGCCCGGCCCGAAGTGCAGCCCCCCTACGGCCCAACCGGCGAGATTTTCCGTTATACGCTTAGTTCACCCACGCGCACCGTTCGGGAGCTGAAAACCTTACAGGACTGGGTCATCGACCGGCAGTTTAAGTCGGTGCCGGGTGTGGCTGATGTGGTCAGCTACGGGGGAGAGGCCAAGACGTACGAGATCTCGGTTGATCCGCGTCGGCTGATGGATTATGGCATCACGCCGTTGCAACTCTACCAGGCCGTTGCCCATTCCAATGTAAACGTAGGGGGCGACGTGATCGAAAAAAATTCGGAAGCGTACGTCGTGCGGGGTATTGGTCTGCTCAACAACCAGAAAGACATCGGCAACATCATCATCAAAAACATCAACGGTACGCCCATCATGGTGCGGAACGTGGCGCAGGTGGCCGAATCGGCGTTGCCCCGACTGGGTCAGGCCGGCCGCGATAAAGACAATGACGTGGTAGAAGGCGTGGTCGTGATGCGGAAAGGCGAAAACCCAACCGAAGTGATTGAGCGCGTGAAGGCCAAAATCGACGAACTAAACACGTCTATTCTGCCGTCTGACGTGCAGATTAATACATTCTACAACCGCGAAACCCTCATTCATTTCGCCACGCATACGGTCACGCACAACCTGCTCGAAGGCATCATTTTCGTGACGGTAATTGTGTTCCTGTTCATGGCCGACTGGCGCACTACCCTCACGGTATCCATCGTCATTCCGCTGGCCCTGCTGTTTGCCTTTATCTGCCTGCGACTGAAGGGCATGAACGCGAACCTGCTGTCGATGGGGGCCATTGACTTCGGAATTATTGTGGATGGTGCCGTGGTGATGGTCGAAGGTATTTTTGTCACGCTGGACGAGCTGGCACACCGCGAAGGCATGGCTAAGTTTAACAAGCTGGCCAAGATGGGGGTGATCCGCAAAACCGGCACCGAACTGGGTAAAGCAATTTTCTTCTCCAAAGCCATTATCATCACCTGTCTGATTCCGATTTTCTCGTTTCAGAAAGTGGAGGGTAAAATGTTCTCGCCCCTGGCCTGGACCCTTGGCTTCGCCCTGCTCGGCGCGCTGGTTTTTACCCTCACCCTGGTGCCGGTATTAGCCAGTATGTTGCTGAACAAGAACGTTCGGGAGAAGCATAATATCTTCACCGAGTTCATCACCAAATACACAACCAGGGCATTTAGCTTCACTTTTGCCCACAAGAAAAGCAGTTTATTCGTTGCCGCTGCGCTGGTAATTATTGGCTTTTCGGGCTTCAGTCTGCTGGGCACAGAGTTTTTGCCGGAGTTGAACGAGGGGTCAATTTACGTGCGGGCGCAGATGCCAATGAGCATTTCACTGCCCGAATCTGTCCGGCTGACCACGCAGATGCGTCAGATTTTCGAGCAGTATCCCGAGGTACATGCGGTCATTTCCCAAACCGGCCGACCCAACGACGGTACCGACCCAACGGGCTTTTACAACATCGAATTTCTGGTGGATATCTACCCAAAAGAGGATGAGGCCCACTGGCCCAACGGCATCACGAAGGAAGAACTCATCAACCAGATGCAGGACAGGCTGAAGGTGTTTCCGGGCGTGAGTTTCGGCTTTTCGCAACCCATCATGGATAACGTGGCCGAAGCCGTATCGGGTGTAAAAGGCTCCATTGCCGTTAAAATCTACGGCAACGACCTCAACGTACTGAGCGACAAAGCCAACGCCGTACAGAAACAGTTAGCCACCGTAAACGGCATTGAGGATTTAGGCGTGATCAAAAACATTGGCCAGCCCGAAATGCGCGTCGAACTGGACGAATACAAACTGGCCCTGTATGGCGTCGATAAAGCCGACGCGCAGGCCGTGCTTGAGATGGCTATCGGCGGGAAAGCGGTTACGGAGATTTATGAGGGCGAACGGAAATTTGACCTGCGTATCCGCTACGAACCGAACTTCCGCAAAACCGAAGCCGAGATTGCCAACCTGATGGTACCCACCCAGAACGGCTCAATGATTCCGATTAAGGGGATCGCTAAAATCTACATGCAGACGGGACCGGTGCTGATTTTCCGCGAAGCCAGCCAGCGATTTACGGCGGTAAAATTTTCGGTACGGGGCCGCGACATGGGCAGTGCCATTGCCGAAGCGCAGCAGAAAGTAAACGCGGCCGTTAAATTCCCGGCGGGCTACAGTGAGAAGTGGGCGGGTGATTTCGAGAATCAGCAGCGGGCTACGAAGCGGCTTACCCAAGTGGTACCGCTGAGCTTACTTGGCATTTTCTTTATCCTGTTTGTGCTGTTCGGCAACGTGAAAGACGCCGGGCTGGTACTCTTCAACGTGCCGTTCGCCATCATCGGCGGCATTGCGGCTCTGTTGCTTACGCACGTCAATTTCAGCATCTCGGCGGGTATCGGCTTCATTGCCCTGTTCGGTATCTGTATTCAGAACGGGGTGATCCTGATTACGGTCTTTAAGAAGAACCTGCATAACCGCATGACCCTCAACGAGTCCATCCGGCAGGGCGTAGTGTCGCGTATCCGGCCCGTGGTGATGACGGCGATGATGGCAGCCATCGGACTGATTCCGGCAGCCATCTCTACGGGCATCGGTTCTGAAACATCCAAGCCACTGGCCATTGTGGTCATTGGGGGCCTGATAACCGCTACGCTGTTGACCCTGCTGGTATTTCCCCTGATTTTCTACGCATTTTACCAGCGTAAATTTCAGGAATTATAAAACCAAACGTCGAGCTAAGTGTTAATACCCAAAGAGTAAAAGTCTTTAGAGTCTATAATAGTAATAGGCTAACAAGATTGTCTTTATTTAAAGGCTTTTTAATTGCATTTAAATAAGACAGACCATTTGGCAAGCCAACTTTTCTGCTTGCTTTGCGGTATGGTTCTTCCGCGCACCAGAAATAGACACGGTCGCTATTATGAATCCGGCGATGTGGCTATCTCTCAGCAATTATTCAGGAGGCAAACGAGATGGGTATTCGCCCGTTACGCAAGTTCTGAAGTGAGACCGATCAATTAATTCTGAAAGGTTTTTGATTAAAATAATCAGAATCTTAGCAAATTTGTACCATAAAGCGGGCCGTTCGCTCGTTAGTTGTGTAAACGGTAGCACCGTTATCCATAGAAAAGCTAGTACGACTGCTCCGGCGGCTTCAGTATATCGATCCTTTAAAAAGGGAAGGTTGAACATCAAGGCTGGGTACGAATACGCACCTGCCTTGAAATGGTGTGGATAGAAGCGGAAAGCCGCTCCGACATTCGGAGCGGCTTTTTT
>JBBQLG010000105.1:0-23188 GCA_038327655.1 Cytophagales bacterium | reverse complement strand
TACGCATCAGCCAGGCGGGTACGCCGGTTAATTCGCACATTTTTATCATTATGGAATCGGCCTCAGCGAGCGTCGTCGCCCCAAAGGCCGCTACTTTAATCAATTCACGAGGATGTTTGGGTGCCATCAGGTACGCATCGGTGTAACCCGCTTTGCGCAGTTGCCGACGCAAACCCAGCGCATTCTGCCGACTGGAAAAACTACCCGCCACAATCAGGAAAGGCTTGGCTACGACGCGTTTCGGCGTAACCAGCGTCACTTTGCGCGTAGACGCCAACCGCTCCGGTTTAGCGACAACTACGGCTACCGACGCAACGGGAGTTGCTTTTTCAATAACTACTTTTTTGCCAACGGCTACAGCTTTGGTTTTTGGGACAACAGTGGGTTTCGATTCGGCAACAACAGGTGCTGAAGCGGGAGTGAGTGTGGTCGCCGGTAGTACAACCGGTTTTGACTCGGGAACGTTGACCGAAACGGGGAAAGAAGCCGTCATGAACGCAGGCATCCGCAGCAGAGACGCCGGACTCAAACTACTCTGCAACAAGTCGCCCGGTTGCAGCACCGAGAAATAACTGTACACACCCAGCGTACCAACCAGCAGCGCGGCCGCTACCCACTGCCAGACCGGACGACGAACCGGCAACGGCATCAGTTGTCCTTCGTCGGCACCGGCATCGGCCAGAACGGGTAGCGCATTTGGCACCACAGGTAATACCACTACCGGCAAACTCACCGCCGTGGACGCACAATACTGCGCCTGAATGGGCTGAAACCCATAGGATTCAGCCTCAAAGTTATGGCGAAGCTCCGGGTGAAACTGCAATTTACCCTCTTCGTTGGTCGTCAGTAAACCAACACCGTCTATGGTGTAGCTGCCGCCCGACCGAATCTGCTGCTTCATGGCCGTCACAAACCCGTTGATGGAACGCAGGGCCTCAACGCGGGTCATGGACTCGTGCAACATGACGTAATTAATCAAAATACCGTCATCCAAGCGCAGGGCTTCATTGAAGGCAAGTCGTTTGCGGGGGGGCAAATACTGCCCGGTTGCTTCCTGAAAGGACGCGGGCAGGTAATGTGTAAGAAATGCACCGAATTCCGGCACGACCAAGCAGTCGTACTGATACAACAGTTTCTTGAGGTAATCGCCAACAGAAGTCATCGGTGCAGGTGGTCAGGGGTGGTCAGAACGAGTACGAAATTCCTCCCTGAAAGTTAAGCCCCTGAACCTTGTAATACAAATACCGCTGGTAGTTCTGACCGAGGATATTATTCAGCGCAACAAAGGCCGATACCTGCTGACCTAAGAAATAGTCAATTTTCAGGTTCAGGTCCACAATGGGTTTCAGCGTCGTAACGGTGTTGGTAGCGAAGTTTTTGTTTTTAATGCCCTGATAATAGTACAAATCCGCCGTCACGAATAATTTTTTGTTCAGAATGTAGGCATTCGACCAGGTACCGGCAATCTCCGGCCGTCCCCAGGTAGCCTCGAGCCGGTCCAGGGTGTATCTGAACACGTCTACCTTCAGATTCGACCGGAACTTATCTTTCTGGTTATAGCCAATCTGCCCCGTAATGGTCGTCACTTTGGCATTGCCCCCGTCGTAGAGCACAAAAAACTTGGCCGTGTCCGCCCCCGTGACGCTCAGGGAATTATTGAACGTGTAATAATTTCGGTACTGCGCGTAGGACACCCGGCCCTCGTAGCTAAAGCCTGACCCCAGTTCGCCCTTAGATCCGGCGTACACGTCCAGCGTCTTCGTGGTATTGGTCAACACAACCTGCGGAGCCAGCCAGCGGTTTTCGCTCAGAAACGAGCGCAGGGTATTCCGTACCACATCGCCGTCGACACCCCCGAAAAAGTGAATACCGGTCGTTGGCACCACATCGACATCGACCACGGGAAACGCACGGGTGTTGTTGATGCCCAGCCGCCGGTCGGTTTCGTTCACAGCGTTAATGGCCGCCGTTACCGTTAATACCGGCGAGGTATATTTAAAGGCAGGCCGGACCCGGAACAGATTGCGGTTATCGGTCGGTCCGTCGCTGCGCTGCGTCACGTAGGCATCCGCACTGAGCAGGGCAACGACGTTGTCGGTAATACCCAGCGATGACTTAAAATTCGTTCCCCAGTCGGTTTCAGAAGCATTGTAATAGTCATGGAGCGTCGTCAGCCCGGTTTTAAGTGAGTAATCGACAGCGGCATCGCTGCTGACGTTCTCAATGCCCAGATTCAGCCGGATGGTATTTAAGCGCTGCTTGATCAGGTCGCGGTTAACGACTTCTGTAGTAGGCCGGTAGCCATAAAAATAATACTGCTCCCGGTCGTAGCCCAGCGAACCCGTTAGTTTAAACACATCGGTCAGGTATTTGCCGGTTACCTTGACACGGGTATCACTCTGCGCCGAATTTTTACCGTCGACCGGCCCGATGCTCGATGAAATATGCTTCACCGAGGCCTCTACGCCATAGTCCGGCTGGTCGTGAATACCCACGAAAGCGTCGCCCAGAAACGTGCCGTAATTGCCCCCGCCGAGTTTTACGTAATTGGTAAACGACGGCTGTTCGTCGGTTTGACCGGCTGCCGTAGCCAATGGAGTCAGCGCAATTCGGGGGTCGCCGACCGTTAATTTTCGGTCCTGAAACTCGTAGGTCAGTTTGCGCTGCTCTTCGGTCGTTTTAACAGACGGGATCTTGGTGAAAATCCGGTTGGCGGGTGGCAGATCAATCTTCCGGCTTTTCTCAACGGTGATTTCCTGATTGTCGATCTCCCCCTCCCGCACGGGTTTAGTAGGCCGGGCAGGTTGCTGGGCGAACACCGACAGCGACAGGGTAAACAAACCGGCCGTGAGCAAACCGGGGGTAAACGGGTGACGAAAATGGGGCATAGGGTGTTGGTTTGCAGTTCGTGGTTTGTAGTTTGTGGTTCGTAGTTACCCCGGCTGGATTAACTACAAACCACAAACCACAAACCATAAACCAATAACTACTAATTCTTCCCTTCGAGGGCGGCTAATTTCTGTTTGGCTTCGGTGACGATTTCGTCGATGCCCGCATTCTCGATGATCGAGTTCAGCACGGCCCGGGCCTGCGCAAATTCATTCAGGCCGGCGTTATTATCGGCAACCAGCAGGAATGCTTTTCCTTTCCAGTAGTCGAAATCAGCAAACAATTCGTTGAATTTCAGCAGGGTAGCGATGGACTCTTTGTACTTTTTCTGCTGATACAGGATCTGCCCGATCCGGTAGTTGGCCTCCGCTCCGTTTACGTCCTTGGCCAGCGCGATGGTCCGTTCAAACTCGGTTTGCGCCGTTTTATAGTCGTTTTTCTCCAAAGCGGCCTTGCCCAGCGCTAACTGCGCCCGGTTCTGTGCCCCCGGCACCACACTCCCGGCACTGAGCACCTCACGGGCAAATACAACCGCCGAATCCGGTTTATTGGCGGCTAAGTAGGTATCCATCAGCCCCAACTGAGCCGCCACCTGATCCGTTTTCACCGTCGACCGGCCCAGCACGAACTGGTAGTTACGCACCGCGCGGGGATAATTCTTCTGCGTCCGCTCCAACTCAGCCGACCGGCTCGCCGACCGAACGACGAAATCAGACCGGCCTTCTGTCATAACCATATAATAGTAACGCAGGGCGTTGGCCGCGTCGCCGGTGCGGTTGTACGATTCGGCGATGTAGTACCGGGCCTCGCCCCCGTTCGGACTGGCGGGATATTCCTGAATAAAGGCCAGCAACGCCTGAATGGCCTGCGCGTATTTTTCGTTGCCGTAAATATTTTTGGCGTTGTCGAACTCGACCTTTTCCACATCCGAACTACCGGGATTACCCTTCTTGTACTGCCCCAGCGCCTGATTGAATTCTTCGGGCCGACCGGCATCGTTCAGGCTGTTCTGCAAACCAAGCAACGCACTTTGGGCCACGGCTGAATTGCCAAAATCACTCAGGATGCGTTTGTAATCGGCAATGGCT
This sequence comes from Cytophagales bacterium, assembly GCA_038327655.1. Lineage (GTDB taxonomy): Bacteria > Bacteroidota > Bacteroidia > Cytophagales > Spirosomataceae > JBBQLG01. The sequence goes on along the minus strand of JBBQLG010000105.1, from coordinate 19,211 downwards.
GGGTCGTACTGCTGTAAATTGTCATACGCAATGGCCCGTTTCAGCAGGGTTTGCGGCAGGAGCGCACTCTGGGGCTTATCCCGGATGAGCCGCGAAAAGCCGGTGATGGCCGACGGGTAAGCGCCTTTCTCAAAATCGACGTTAGCCGCCTGAAACAGGGCTTCATCGGCGTAGCGCGAATTGGGATTCTGCCGCTGAATCTGATCGAACTGCGCTTTGGCTTCGGCATCCCGCCCGACGTAGGACAGAATCAGCCCTTTCTGGTAGGCCGCATAATCGCGGTCGACACCGTTGCGGGCAATCACCTGCTCGTAATTCCGCATGGCCTCGTTGTACTGCTTCCCGGCAAAATAACAGTCCGCAATCCGCACCACAGCATCTTGCGCCGACGCCGGGTCGGACGGGCTGGCTTTCAGGTAATTCTGAAAATACGTCAGGGCGCGGGTGTAGTCTTTTTTATCGTAGTACGCATAACCCAGCGCGTACAGACTCTGATCGCCGTTTTCGCCCGACCGCACCTGACTGTACAGCGGAATGGCCTCGTCGTAACGTTTCAGGGCCGAGAGCGATTCGGCCTTCCAGAACTGGGCGGATGTTTTCAGAGACGCATCGGGCGCGGTTTGCAATGATTTATCGAAGTTGCGAATGGCCACCTCGTAGCGGTCCGCGTTGTAATCGTTTACGCCCTGATTATAGGTCAGCCGCTGGTAGGTCGCGTTTATTTTGGGCGTCCGGCGTTTGAGGGATTCGATGTAATTGATCGCGGCACCGTAGTTGTTCGACGCTAAGTACGATTCGCTGAGCAGTTCGTTCGCTTCGTTCTCGAAGGCACTGTCGGGGTAGCGTTTGGTGAAATCCGTCAGTTCTTTCACCGCCCCGGCCCCGTTGTTCACGTCCAACTGGAGTTTGGCGTGATCAAATACCGCTTCTTCCTGAATGGCCTTGTTGAACGGCAACCGGGCCGCCTGATCGAAAGCCGTCAGCGCATACGTCGGGTTCTGGGTTTGCAGGTAGCTGATGCCGAGTGTGTAGGCCGCGTACTGCGCCGTTGTATCCTTGCCGCCCGCGACCGGTTTGAGTTGCGCAATGGCCCCGGTATAGTCGCCGGTTTTGAAAAGTGACTGCCCATAGCGAAACTTAACGGCCGCCGGTGCCTGCCCGCCTTTAACGGCCATAAACCGTTTGTAAAGCGGTAACGCCTTCGCGTATTGTCCCTGCCGGTAGTACACTTCGGCGGTAAACAGGGCAACTTCGCTCAGCGCGTTTGCGGTATTGCGCTGCAAAATCGGCTCGGTATAGGCCACCAGTTCATCGTAGCGACGCTCCCGGTACAGGGCCTGCGCAATCCAGTTGGGCACATCGTTCTGGTACCGGCTGTCGGCCCCCGCCCGCTTAAAGTCGGTGATGGCTTCCGGAAAGTTGTTGTTCCGAAAGTTGATGACCCCGGCGTAGTACGAGGCACCCGGTGCCAGCGTGGGGTCGGTCCCCTGTTTGAGTTCGTTGAACAGCGGGAGTGCCTTCGCCAGGGCCTGCGTGTTGTAGTACGAAACGGCTAATTTATAGGTCACGTCCGTCCGGCTGCCGGCCGAACCGGACTGCCGGGACGCCGGCCCGCCAACGGCTTTCTCCAGAAAACCGATGGCGCGGTTGTAGTCTTCCTTGTTGTAATAATACGTACCGAGGTCGCCGTACAGCCGGGCGGCCTGCGGGTGTTCGCTGTGGTTTTTCACGAAGCGGTCAACCAGTACTTCGGCCCCCGGTTCGTCGATGTACAAACTCGTCAGGGCGACGTAATATTCGGCGGTAACGGCATTCTGATCGGCGGTTGGGGTGCCGGTCGTACTGCGCAGGTTGTCCGACAGGGCACGGCGTTCGAGGTACTGGCCAAATTCGTAACGGGCTGCGGCATAATTATTCTTCTCGAACAGCTCGATACCCGCACGGAAATGGGCATCCGGTTCGGTGAAACTCAAAGTACGCTGCGCCCAGCCGGCCGACGAACTGAAAAGAATAAGGGCAGTGACTAAAAAAGAGGTAAAATTAGGGAAGCGGAATGGCTGCATACGGATGGCAAAGGTTGTGATTCCTTTGAAAGCATTGTAGTTTCGCCGGTCGGGTAAAACCGATTAAAATCAGGTAAAAAACGAAAGTACACGCATTTCCGTATGAAAAAAAAGTTTTGGTGCCTATTCCTATTAACCATTATCCCGCTGACCCGCGCCTGGAGTGGCACGGGCCCTCCGGTTGTCACGGATTCGGCGGCTACCGTTGACGAACCCGCTCCCGCCCTACCCGCGATCACGTATACCCTCGCGATGCCTGCCCCTCAGACGCACTACTTCGAGGTGACGATGCAACTGACTAACCTGGCGGGACTGCCCGGCTACAAAAAAGCGGGTTATCTCGACATCAAAATGCCCGTCTGGACGCCCGGCTCCTACCTGGTCCGCGAGTACGCCAAAAACGTGGAAGGATTTACGGCCCAGTCCGCCCGGGTTTCAACTACTAATTTAGTTATAGATAAGGTCCGGAAGAATACCTGGCGGGTTTTTTCGACCGACGACGCGCTCACGATTACCTATAAAGTATACGCCTATGAACTCAGCGTGCGAAACAGTTTTGTGGACAGTGAGCACGGCTACCTCAATGGGGCCGGTATTTTCATGTATACCGACGCGCTCAAAAGCAGTCCGGCCCGGCTCGTCGTTCGTCCATATACCGGCTGGAAAACCGTTTCAACGGGGTTAACACCGTTAAGTGGAATAAATAACGGGTCGGAACGGACGTACGCGGTACCGAATTACGACATCCTGGTCGACTCCCCGATGGAAATGGGCAATCACCAGACGTTTCAGTTTACGGCGTCGGGCATTCCGCACACGGTGGCGATGTTCGGACCGGTAACGTTCGACAAAGAACGGCTGATGCGTGATTACCAGCGCGTCTGCGAAACGGCGGCTACCGTTGTGGGCGAGCATCCCTGCACCGACTACACGTTTCTGGTACACCACATTCCGAACGCGGGCGGGGGACTGGAACACCTCAACTCCACCACGCTCCAGACCAGCCGGAACACCTACCAGACCGAAGCCGGTTACCGGGGCTTTCTGACCTTAGTGGCCCACGAATATTTTCACCTGTGGAACGTGAAGCGCATCCGCCCCATCGCCCTCGGCCCCTTCGATTACGAGAACGAAAACTACACGCACCTGCTCTGGCTGTCGGAAGGCGTCACGTCGTTTTACGAAGATTACATCCTGCGCCGGGCGGGTATCTCCACGCCCGAACAGTACCTCAATGTCGTGGCGAATGACATCACCGGCATCGAAAATCAGCCGGGTACGCGGGTGCAGTCGGCGGCAGAATCGAGTTGGGACGCGTGGATCAAAGGGTACCGGCCGAACGAGAATTCGGGCAACAGCACTATCTCTTACTACAGCAAAGGCAGTGTACTGGGTAGCCTTTTGAACCTGACCATCCTGGCCAACACCAACGGTGCCCGCAACCTCGACGACCTGATGCGGTACCTCTATACGGAGTATTACAAGAAACAGCAGCGCGGCTTTACCGACGACGAATTTCAGCGGGCTGCGGCTCAGATTGCGGGCCGGAATCTGGACGACTTCTTCAAAAAATACGTCTATGGCACGGACGAAATTGACTATAACAGTTTCTTCACCCCGGTTGGGCTGCAACTAACGAACGTCGCCCTGAAAACCGGCGATGGTTTTCTGGGAGCCACCACATCGGCATCGGGCGGTAAACTTACCGTCACCACCGTCCGGCGAAATTCGGCGGCCTGGACCGACGGGCTAAACGTAGGTGATGAACTGTTGTCCATCGACAGTGTACGCGTGGGTGACGACCTGAGCCGCGCCCTGGGGAGCCGGCGGGCGGGCGAAACGATACAGGTGCTGATTAACCGCAACGGCCTGATTCGTTCCCTGCCAATCAAGCTGACAGAAAATCCACTGGTCGGTTACCGGCTCGAACCGGTGGCTAATCCGACGGCGCAACAACGATCGCTGTTCGGCAAATGGCTGTATATCAAGTAGATTCACAACTATGTTATAGTGTACAAATACAATAGCATATACTTATACACTATAACATAGTTGTAACAACTCTTGGTTTTAATCAAATTCGTGCCGGTTCTGGGTAGCGGTCCAATCGGTGGCCATCTCCCCAAATCGCTGCCCGACCCGCTCCAGAAAGTCGGCGTCCAATAGTTGAATAACTTCCTCTGCCGTAGTTACGTCCATCTCGCTGATTTTATAGGTCTGCTCATAAGGCCCGGTTTCAATCTTTAGGATGAATTTATTGTTCCAGGCATAAAGGCCCATGCGGAAGTGCGAATGTGGTATTTCCTGTAAATGGCGCATTATTGAGTGAATGAATTGTTGAATGATTGAATGGGTACCCTACAGCGTACCGGAACATCAGCTACCCGATATGATTCATCAGCAAAGTACAACCGGAACGCGTTCCGGTTCCCTCCCGGTGTTGGTAACAACTCTCGTTCTTCTCCTGTCGTTCGTCGCCTGTTCGGACCAGACGCGGCAGGAAGCGGCTCAGTTTTTTCTAAAAGGCAACATTCAGCTTGCCAAACGGGAATACACCGAAGCCATTCGGTACTACGACGAAGCCATCAAAAAAAAACCGGATTTTGCCGACGCCTACAACAACCGGGGATTGGCCGAATACCGCAACGGCAACCGGGAAACTGCCCTCGCCGATTATACGCAGGCCATTGGTAAGGACCCGGCCTACGAACCGGCTTACCTGAACCGGGCCGACGTGCTGCTCGAAACCGGCGACGCCCCCGCGGCCCTCACCGATTTGCTTCACATTCAGAAAACGTACGCGGACTCTACCTTTTACCAGACCCGGCTCGGCGATACCTACGTCCGGCTGAACAAACCCGCCGATGCGCAGGCCGCCTACGACCGGGCGGTGCAGCTTGCCCCCAAAAACGTCGAAGCACTCACCAATCGGGGTGCCCTGTTCTACAGCCAGAAAGCGTACCCGGCCGCCCGGCAGGATTTGGAACAGGCGGTGGCCCTGAATCCCAACCAGGATGCCGCCCTGAATAATCTGAGTTTACTACTGGCCCAGGAAGGGAACTACGCCGAAGCCCTCGCGCTGGTCGACCGGGCGCTGAGCCGTCAGCCGACGCAGGCCTATTACCTCAACAACCGGGCCTATCTCCTGCTGATGCTCAACCGCGATGCCGAGGCCTTGCCCCTGCTCACCCAATCCCTGCGCATCGACGACCGAAATGCCTGGGCGCACCGGAACCTGGGGGTGTATTACCTGAAACAGAAAGAATCAACTAAATCCTTAGTTTCACTGCGTCAGGCCGAAAAAATCGACGCTTCCGTCGATCAGTTGTATTATTATCTCGGTCAGGCCTACCTGTTGAGTGGCAATACGGCAGCGGCCTGTGACGCCTTTGGCCGGGGGCAAACCGCCGGAGATGCCCTGGCGAGTGCGGAACGCATGAAAAAATGCCGGTAATCGGGGTTGTTATTTAGTCAGTATTCAAGATTGTTTTGTACGAAATTCATAATTTCATCCATCAAAAGATAATTCTGCCAAAAGTGGTTTTCACCAAATTGTTTTACAGCGTATCTTGCAAGGCTTCATCGAAATCAACTGACATATCAGCGTTTATCTTCCCGTTTTAGTCCATACGCGGAAACCTGATCCATTGTCATTTTGTTAATCATTGCCCCGCCCTGACTATTCTGTCAGCCGGACCTGACCAATCGCCGTTACGACTATGTCTGACCAAACCGACCAGCTAACCCCTGCGGAGGGCCTTACGTGGCCCGAACAACCGGAAACCGGCTTGTACCGCCCCGAATTTGAACACGATAACTGCGGCATCGGCTTCATCGCGGATATCAAAGGGCGCAAATCGCATCAGATCGTGGCCGACGCGCTCCAGATGCTCCGGCGGATGGAGCACCGGGGGGCTACCGGCAGCGAGGCCAATTCCGGCGATGGAGCAGGGCTGCTCATTCAGATTCCGCACGAATTCCTGCTCGATGAGTGCCGGAAGCAAAACATCACCCTGCCGCCCGCCCAGGAATACGGCGTGGGCATGGTCTATTTCCCCCTTGATAGCCGATTACGTGATGAATGCCGGGCCGTACTGAACCGCAAAGCCCGTAAATTAGGACTGGAAATTCTGGGCTACCGCGTCGTGCCGGTAAACAACGCCGATTTGGGCGAAGGCTCCCGGTCGCACGAGCCGCAGATGGAACAGGTGTTCGTGAAACGGCCACTCACCGTGACCAATGCCGACGACTTCGAGCGTAAACTATACGTATTTCGGAACCACAGCACCCGCATTATCAACGAAACGGTGGCGGGCGTGGGCGACTTTTATTTTTCCTCCCTCTCCTGCCGGACGCTGACCTATAAAGGACAGTTGACGACGCTGCAATTGGAAAGTTATTTTCCCGATCTGGCCCACGAAGACGTGGTGTCGGCCCTCGGCGTGGTCCATTCGCGGTTTTCGACCAATACCTTTCCGTCGTGGAAACTGGCCCAGCCGTTCCGCTACATTGCCCACAACGGTGAGATTAACACCGTTAAGGGCAACGTAAACTGGATCCGGGCGGCCGAAGGGCTGCTGGAATCGTCGAATTTCACCAAAGACGAGTTGTCCATGCTGCTGCCAATCTGCGATCCCAAGCAGTCGGATTCGGCCAACCTCGACAATGCCATCGAATTATTGGTGATGAGTGGCCGGTCGCTGCCGCACGTGATGATGATGCTGATTCCCGAAGCCTGGGATGGCAACGACGCCATGGACCCGGCCCGCAAAGCCTTCTACGAATACCACGCGGCCCTGATCGAACCTTGGGATGGGCCGGCCTCGATTTCGTTTACCGACGGCCGCATCGTGGGCGCTACCCTCGACCGCAACGGCCTGCGCCCCTCCCGCTACTGGGTCACGGACGACGACGTAGTCATTATGGCCTCCGAAGCCGGGGTGCTGGACATCGACCCGGCGAAGGTGGTAACGAAAGGACGGCTTCAACCCGGCAAGATGTTCGTGGTCGACATGGAGCAGGGCCGGATTATTTCGGACGAGGACGTCAAGAACGAAATTTGTACGCGCCAGCCGTATCAGCAGTGGCTGAACGACAATAAAATCAAGATTGCCGACCTCGAAGCCCCGGTGCGGTCGTACAGCCACCACGACGAAAAGACGCTCATGCGGCTGCAACAGGTGTTTGGTTACACCTCGGAGGACCTGCGCATGATCTTAGTGCCGATGGTCGAAACGGGCAAGGAAGCCCTCGGCTCGATGGGTACCGACGTGCCGCTGGCCGTGCTGTCGGATCAGAGTCAGCATTTGGCCAACTATTTCAAGCAGTTGTTCGCGCAGGTCACCAACCCGCCCATCGACTCCATCCGCGAGCGGTCCATCATGTCGCTCATCTCGTTTGTCGGGGCCACGTATAATTTGCTGAGTGAATCGCCGGAGCATTGCCGACAAATCGAACTGGAACAGCCCGTGCTGACCATTCAGGAGTTCGACAAACTCCGCTTCATCGACCGGCCCCGGTTCCAGGCCAAAACCATCAACTGTTACTTTAAAGCCGACGGGCAGGGTTCATCCTTGGAGCGGGCACTCGAACGCATCTGCCGCTACGCCGAGGATGCCATCGAAGACGGCTACTCCATTCTGGTCCTTTCTGACCGCAACGTCGACAGCAACCACGCACCCATCCCGTCGCTGCTGGCCACCTCAACCCTGCACCACCACCTCATTCAGAAGGGATTACGGGGCAAAGTCGGGCTGGTCGTCGAAGCGGGCGACGTCTGGGAAACGCACCATTACGCCACGCTAATCGGGTACGGCGCGTCGGGCATCAATCCGTACATGGCCTTCGAAACCATCGCCAGCCTGAAGGAACGCGGGATGCTGGCCGTTGATTACCCGGTCGAAAAACTGTACAAAAATTACATCAAGGCGGTCAACGGCGAATTGCTTAAGATCTTCTCGAAAATGGGCATCTCGACCCTGCAATCGTATCAGGGCGCCATGATTTTCGAGTGCCTGGGGCTGAATAAGAGCGTGGTCGACCGGTACTTTACCGGTACCGTCTCGCGCATCGGCGGCATGGGTCTGACCGAAATTGCCCGCGAGATTCTGGTACGCCACCATGCCGCGTATCCCGAAAAACCGGTGGCGAACCCCCGGCTGGAAGTGGGCGGTATTTACCAGTGGAAGCAGCGGGGCGAAAAACACCTTTTCAACCCCGACACCATTCACCTGTTGCAGCACTCCACCAAGCACAATAACTACCCCGAGTACAAAAAATACAGCAAGCTCATCGACGATCAAACCCGGCAGGCCCTGACGCTGAGGGGGTTGCTGAAGTTCAAAAAGAGCAAAGCCATCCCGATTGACGAGGTCGAACCCATTGAGGAAATCTTCAAACGGTTCGCTACGGGAGCCATGTCGTTCGGGTCCATCTCCTGGGAAGCGCACACGACGCTGGCCATCGCCATGAACCGGATTGGCGGCAAAAGCAATTCCGGCGAGGGGGGCGAAGATGAAATCCGCTACCAGACCGACGAATTCGGCAACAACCGCAACTCGGCCATCAAGCAGGTAGCCTCGGGGCGGTTTGGCGTGACGAGTTATTACCTGACCAACGCCCGCGAACTACAGATCAAAATGGCGCAGGGGGCCAAACCCGGCGAGGGCGGTCAGTTGCCCGGCTACAAGGTCGACGAGTGGATTGGCCGCGTCCGGCACTCTACGCCCGGCGTCGGCCTGATTTCGCCCCCGCCCCACCACGACATTTATTCGATTGAGGACCTGGCCCAGCTCATCTTCGACCTGAAAAATGCGAACCGGGTCGCCCGGATCAGCGTCAAACTCGTGTCGGAAGCGGGCGTGGGCACCATTGCCACCGGCGTCGCCAAAGCCAAAGCCGACCACATCCTGATTTCGGGCCATGACGGCGGCACGGGTGCTTCGCCCCTGTCGAGTATCCGCCACGCGGGCCTGCCGTGGGAACTGGGACTGGCCGAAACCCATCAGACGCTCGTTCGCAACAAACTGCGGGGCCGGGTGACGGTGCAGGCCGACGGACAGATTCGGACGGGCCGCGACTTAGCCATTGCCGCCCTGCTCGGGGCCGAAGAATTTGGCGTAGCCACGGCCGCGTTGGTGGCGACGGGCTGCATCATGATGCGAAAATGCCACCTGAACACCTGCCCGGTGGGGGTGGCGACGCAGAACGAAGAACTCCGCGCCCTGTTCACCGGCAAGCCGGAGTACGTGGTGAATATGTTCACGTTTCTGGCCACCGAACTGCGCGAGATCATGGCCGAACTGGGCTTCCGGTCCATCACCGAGATGGTCGGGCAGGTGCAGATGCTGGAAATGCGCGACGACGTGCAGCACTGGAAATACAAACACCTCGACCTGTCGGCCCTGCTCTACAAAGCCCCCGTCGATTTGCAGGTGGCCCTCTACAAGCAGGAAGAGCAGGACCACGGCATGGCCCGGATCATGGACTGGCAGTTGGTCGAAACGGCCCAGCCCGCCCTGACCGACGCCGAACCGGTGACCGGTACCTTTACGATTAACAACGAAGACCGCACGACGGGAACCTTGTTGTCCAACGAAATCTCGAAGGTCTACGGCGGTCCGGGTTTGCCTGACGGTACGATTCACTACAAATTCCGGGGCACGGCGGGGCAGAGTTTCGGCGCGTTCAACACGGCGGGCGTCCGGCTCGAACTCGAAGGTGACGCCAACGACTACTTCGGCAAAGGCCTCTGCGGAGCCGAATTGATCGTTTACCCCGACCGAACCGCGACGTTTAAGCCCGAAGAAAACAGCATTGTGGGCAACGTCTCGTTCTACGGTGCGACATCCGGCGAAGCCTTTATCCGGGGCATGGCGGGCGAACGGTTTGCGGTGCGCAACTCCGGCGCGAAGGTCGTAGTCGAGGGCGTGGGTGATCACGGCTGCGAGTACATGACGGGCGGACAGGTGATCGTGCTGGGCGAAACGGGGCGAAACTTCGCGGCCGGGATGTCGGGCGGTATTGCCTACGTCTTCGATCCGACCGGCGTCTTTCCGGCCAGGTGCAACATGGAGATGGTTGGCCTGGAAACGCCCGACGCCGACGATGTGGAAACGTTGCGATCGACCATCGAAAAGCACCAATTACTGACCCACAGCAGTTTAGCCGCATCCATTCTGGCTGACTGGTCCATTACGCAGGAGCAGTTCGTAAAAGTATTCCCGACGGATTACAAAAAAGCGTTGCAGGACCGCAAAACGCAGCGGCAATCCGAAGCGATACCGGTTACGGCGTAAAATTGGGATAACTAATGAAATTAGAACCACCGGTACAGATTGCGGAGAAAAAGTTGACGCATTATCTGCCAGTGGTTCGCCATAAGGACGATAAATCAAACTATCTCGGCCTGGCTGGATACGTGCCGGAGAACTGGTCGTCACTAAAACAGGACTTGTTAACGTTGGCGGATACGCAGGAAGCCCTATCCGAGGGCGAGGACGGCTATGGCCCTTCCTACTCTATAATCGGCGAACTAAAAGGACCCAACGGTCGGGTGTTGCGCGTGAAGACCATCTGGAAGCGTGATGTCGATGAGGAAATCACTAAATTTATTACATTGTACCCTTCAAAATAGTGATCGACTATGACATTACCCCTGTATGAACAAGTCGCTTTGCGGATTGATGTGCCCGAAAAGGGCCTGAAGAAAGGTGACGTTGTCACGACGGTTGAGTTTTTAGCCGCCCGGCGTGATTTACCGGATGCCTTTTGCGTAGAAGCGTTCAACGCAATCGGTGAAACCATTGCCGTATTCACCGTAGCCGAAAGTGATCTGGAAGCCCTGACCGATAATGACGTACTGAGTAAGCGGACGCTGCAAACCGTCTGAACCGACATGAAAAACTGGGAAGATATTGCCGCTACATCTGAACTATTGGCCGCGCAGGAAATCAAGCAGTCGTTTGATGACGGCGACCTCACGGATGTTGAGGCCGGTTTGAATCAATTAATTGACACAATGGCACGGTCGGAACAGCGGGCGTTGCAAAGTCAGCTTGTCCGGCTGATGATGCACGTGATCAAGTGGCAGCTTCAACCCGAAAAACGTTCCCGTAGTTGGTTGATCACCATTAAAAATGCCCGTTACGAGATTGCCGGTTTACGCGAATACACGCCTTCATTGAACGAGCCGTTTATTCTGGGTGTATGGCCTAAAGTGCTTGCACAAGCCATTGACGAAGCTGAAATAGAAACAGGCCGTTCGGCGGCTGATGTAGCCTTAACCTGGGAAGCCGTATTTGATACCACCTATACATTATAAATATCCATGGGAAAGCCAACCGGATTTATGGAGTTTGCCCGCGAGTTGCCCAAAAAACGCGACCCGCAGGAACGCATTCACGATTACAACGAAATTGAGCGTCCGTTTTCGGCGGCCGACTCCGAACGACAGGCTGCCCGCTGCATGGACTGCGGCACGCCGTTTTGCCACAGCGGCTGTCCGCTGGGCAACATTATCCCGGAATTCAACGATGCCGTGTACGAGCAGAACTGGGAATACGCCTGGGAAATCCTCTCCACGACGAACAATTTTCCGGAGTTTACGGGCCGCATCTGCCCCGCGCCCTGCGAATCGTCCTGCGTACTGGGCATCAACAAACCGCCCGTTGCCATCGAGTTCATCGAGAAATCCATTGCCGAAGTGGCTTTTGCCAACGGCTACGTTCAACCCAACCCACCCCTGATGCGCACCGGCAAACGGGTGGCCGTCGTTGGGTCGGGTCCGGCGGGATTAGCCGCTGCCGCGCAGTTGAATAAAGCCGGACACGACGTTACCGTCTTCGAGCGGGCCGATCAGATTGGCGGGCTACTGCGCTACGGCATTCCTGATTTTAAATTAGAAAAGTGGACCATAGACCGTCGCTTAGCCGTGATGGAAGCCGAAGGCATTGTGTTTAAAACGGGCGTCGACGTGGGTGTTGATCTGAAGGCGGACGATCTTATGGATGAATTCGACCTGGTCATGCTCACCGGCGGTTCGACGGTGCCCCGCGACCTGCCGATTCCCGGCCGTCACCTGACGGGCGTTTATCCGGCCATGACGTTTCTGAGTCAGCAGAACAAGCGTAACGCAAGTTTACCCGTTGCCGTCGACCACCGGGGTCTCCCCTACGAGCGCGACATTCTGGCAACCGGCAAACACGTTGTCGTGATTGGCGGGGGCGATACCGGCTCGGACTGCGTCGGTACCTCGAACCGGCACGGTGCAGAGTCGGTGACCCAAATCGAACTGATGCCGATGCCGCCCAAAGACCGCGCCGACAGTACGCCCTGGCCAAACTGGCCCATGCAGCTCCGCACGTCGACCTCGCACGAGGAAGGCTGCGACCGCTACTGGTCGATCAACACCAAAGCGTTCATCGGCGATGAGAACGGCAACCTGAAGGCCCTTCGGCTGGTCGATCTGGAATGGCAAAAGCAGGATGGCCGGATGCAGATGGTCGAAGTAACTGGGTCGGAGCGCGACGTGCCCTGCGAACTGGCCCTGCTGGCGGCTGGTTTCCTGCACCCGCAGCAAACCGGTTTACTCGCCGATCTGGCTCTGGAATTCGATGAACGCGGCAACGTAAAAACGGTCAACTACCAAACGACGGCCAACCCGAAGGTATTTGCTGCCGGGGATATGCGCCGGGGACAATCGCTGGTGGTGTGGGCGATTTCGGAAGGCCGCGAAGCCGCCCGTGCCGCCGACTGCTACCTCATGGGCGAGTCGATGCTGGAAGCCAAAGCCGTATCGATGTTCGCAACGGTGTAAACCGGTGCTGGTAGGTAAATTAGGGCCAATCAGGTTTATTTCTTTATAAAAACACCCGGCACTAATCATGCGCCGGGTGTTTTAGTATTCAGGAAACTGCATACCGTTTTTCTGTAATTCCTCCTCACTTCCAGCGCAAACCGGCGACGGGAAATGACGCCTGCTGCCGCCCCTGCCCGTTGAACACGACCTCGATGGTCATCCGCCGGGCCGATTTTAGTTGGGCAATCAACGGCGCGACCGCATCGAAGAAGATGGTTGTTCCCGTACCATTGGCGGCCGGTGAATACGCGTACGTTTTCCACGGCTGACCATCAAAGCGAATCCGCACGCTGCCACCCTGGTAGCTGCTGTTAAACTGCCCCTGCGATACCTGCAAATAAGCGGTTGTACCATTTCCGGTCCGGCGCAGGGTAAACAGGGCGGTGGCTACGGTGTTATCGGGAAAACCGACGTTGAGCCTATCGGGCGAAATGACCGATGCCTTCTCGATTGGCTTACCCTGCCTGTCACTGGTTTTGGCGTATAACCACGTTTCGGCGCGTCGTCCGGACGGGGGCTGACCGTGAGCAGGATCAGCCTCCCGGAATAACGGAACCTTGTTTACATCGGGCGGAAGCAGGAAAAGACTCAGGCAGTAGAAAAATGGCTTCATCATACTCGTCAAGGCAGGGTGTTTGGGCAAAGATAGGCTGCTGACTGCGAAACCGACCCTACTCCAGATTACCTCCATAATGCAACACGACCACGGATACTATGAACGGCAATGAAACCGGCGAGCCGTGTACTCGCTACGACCATCGTGTGAATAGTGTTGATCTGGACCGGCGGCAACGTAAACCACCCGCCAACACCCCCGGCAACGACGCACCGGAATACCGGCGGAGAGGGTCGTTTCTTAGCAACAGGCCCATTTTTTTCGTTCTTTTGCCCCATGCCCCGCCAACTCCTCCCCTGCCTGCTGCTGCTCTGCCTCGGCTGTTCGCCCGCCAAACGCCTGAACTACGTACTCCGGCACGACGCGGCCTATACCGACCATTTTACCGGTTTCTCCTTGGTCGAGCCAGCCACGGGAAAATCATTGGTGGCGTATAATGCCGACAAGTATTTTACCCCGGCCTCCAACACGAAGCTGTTCAGTTTTTACGCGGGCCTGATGACCCTCGGCGATTCCATTCCGGCCCTGCGGTACGCCGTTCAGCACGATTCACTGATCGTGTGGGGAACAGGCAATCCACTCCTGCTGAACCCCAATCTGCCCGATACCACGGCCCTGCATTTTTTGCGCAGCCGCCCCGAAAAGCTGTTTCTGTCAGTTGCCAATTTTAGCGGGGAACGTCTTGGTCCCGGCTGGTCGTGGGACGATTACAACGATGACTATTCCGCCGAAGTAACGCCCTTTCCGATCTACGGCAACGTTGTTCGGTTCAGTACCGACCGGGTGGGGACGCTGCGCCTATCGCCGGCATTCTTTGCCGACAGCCTGCACCCGTCTACCCGTCAGCCATCCGGTATCCGCCGGAACGAAGGGACGAATCAGTTCACGCGGCCAACGGTCGGTCAACCGTCCGAACAGGATGTCCCCCTGCGCCTGACGCCCGCATTGACCACCCGGCTGCTGAGCGATGTCCTGAAAAAGCCGGTACAACTTACGAATACCCGACTGCCCAAAACGGCCCGAACGCTGTATGGACTACCCGTCGATTCGCTCTACAAACGAATGCTGGTAGTCAGCGACAACCTGCTGGCCGAACACCTGATGCTGCTCTGTGCATCGGTTGATGATACGGTCAACAGCCGCTATGGTATTCAGCAGACCATCCGGCGGCACCTCGCCGACCTGCCCGACCGACCAATCTGGGTCGACGGATCCGGCCTGTCGCGCTACAACCTGTTTACCCCCCGCACCCTGACGGCATTACTGCTCAAAATCTATGAGAAGGTACCGCAACAACGGCTGTTCAGTCTGCTGCCGGTGGCTGGAAAATCGGGCACGATCCGCTCGATTGATACCGGCGACATACCCTATATCTGGGCGAAGTCCGGCTCCATGACGGGGGTTTACAACCTAAGCGGCTACCTGATCACCAAACGCGGAAAAGTGCTGCTGTTCAGCATGATGAATAATAACTTCAGCCAGCCCGTATCGGAGATGCGCCGACGAACGGGGGCGTTTTTAAAGCTGGTACGGGACCGGTATTGATGGCACCGCACCGGCGGACCGGCGGATTTAACGGATTCCTGCGCCAGTCGCAACGGCGAACCGGCGGATAAAAACGGATAAGAAAAATCTTCTTGAAGAATCCGCGCTGATCCGCGCTGCCGCAGGCATCCGCCAAATCCGCGTTCCATCACGTATCTTTGTCCCCATGATTACCGAACAACAAACACAACTGATCCAGACGCAAACCCTGCCCGTGATGGAAGCGTTTTATACGCTGCAGGGCGAGGGGGCCCATACCGGACGGGCCGCGTATTTCATCCGGCTGGGGGGCTGCGACGTGGGCTGTTTCTGGTGCGACGTCAAAGAATCGTGGGATATAAACGCCCATCCGCACCTGGCCATCGACGCTATCGTTGCGGGTGCCGCACAATACCCCGGTCGGCTGGCGGTTATTACCGGGGGGGAACCCCTGATGCACGATCTGACTGAGCTGACCAATGCCCTGCATGAAAGCGGTTTTCAGACCAACATCGAAACATCCGGTGTTTGCCAGGCGGTGACGGGGGACTGGGACTGGATTTGCTTTTCGCCCAAGAAGTTCAAACAGCCCAACCCGGCCATCTATAAACAGGCCGACGAGCTGAAAGTAATCATTTATAATGCCAGCGATTTCGCGTTTGCCGAGTCGTTTGTACCGCACCTGCGCCCCGATTGCCGCCTGTTTCTGCAAACCGAATGGAGCCGATCCAATGAAATGCTGCCCCGCATCGTTGAGTATGTAAAAGCCCATCCCCAATGGCAGATTTCCCTGCAAACGCACAAATTCCTGGACATTCCCTGACGAGTGGGGAAAAAGAAGGAAAGGAGAAAAAAAGAAAAGGAGAACGTTGCTTTTACCTTTTTCTCCTTTCCTTGCTCCTCTCCTCCCTGCTGCCTTTTTCCTCCCGCAGTCAGGATACTAAAGCCCTGGCGCTGTATAATCAGGGCATTAAACTTTTCAGCGAGCGGAAAGCCGCCGAAGCCCTGCCCTTTCTCGAACAGGCCGTTAAACAGGACCCGACGTTTGCCGAAGGGCAGCTTAAACTGGGGCAGTTGTACGAGTTTAAACACCAGCCCGAACTGGCCTTAGCCGCGTACCAGCAAACCATCCGGCTGCAACCCGACAGCCCGTCGTCGGCCCCGGCCTACCAGGCCGCCAGCACCCTGCTCATGCGGCAGGGACGGTACGCCGATGCCATCCCGTACCTCGAAAAATTCGGGGGGCTGTTTCCCGAACAGTCCGCCCAGCGGCAGCGGGTCAACCGCCTGCTCGACAACGCCCGTTTTGGGCAACAGGCCGTACAAAACCCACAGGCCGTTACGCCAAAGCCCGTTTCGGAGAGTTTACAGACCACGCCTTCCCAGTATTTTCCGGTGCTGACCGCCGATGAACAGACGATGGTCTTCACCGTCCTGAAACCCGAGGGCGACGAAGATTTGTATACGTCTACCTTCTCCGGCGAAGGCTGGACACCGCCCGTATCCATTTCGGATGCGATCAACACCCGCGACAACGAAGGTACGCCCACCCTGGCGGCCGATGGACGGACACTGGTGTTTACCGCCTGTCAGGGACGCAAGGGCTTCGGCAGTTGTGATTTGTACATTACCCGCAAAACCGGCGCCGACTGGTCAGCCCCCGAAAACCTCGGCCCCATCATAAATACCCGCCACTGGGAGTCGCAGCCCGCCCTCTCCGCCGACGGACGCCGGTTGTATTTTGTCTCGGACCGACCCGGCGGCATCGGTCGGCGCGACATCTGGCGGAGCGATCTCGATTCGGTCGGCAACTGGCAGGAACCGGTCAACCTTGGCAAACCCATCAACACCGCCTTCGACGAAGCGTCGCCCTTTATCCATGCCAACGGACAGAGCCTGTTTTTTGCCTCCAATGGCCACATCGGCCTCGGCGGCTATGACCTTTTTGTGTCAGGGCCGCGAATGGCCGGGCCGCGAATGGCCGGGCCGCGAATGGCCAAAACGGATAGTAGCGGAGCAAGCTGGCAGACACCGGTCAATCTGGGGTATCCGATCAACAATGCCGATGATCAGGCGGCTCTGTTCGTGACGGCCAATGGCACCAAAGCGTATTATTCGTACGAGGAGCAAAAGGAAGGCGTCTCCCAGAAATCGCGGCTCTACAGTTTCGACCTGCCCGAATCCTTACGGGAGCGGGTGATGCCGGTGAGTTACCTGAAGGGCATCATTGCCGACGCGAAAACGAATAAACCCTTGGCCGCTACCGTTGAACTGATCGACCTGAAAACAAACCAGACCGTTACCCGCGTGGTGGCCGATGCCCAAACGGGTGAGTACACGGCGATACTGCCCAGCGGGGGCGAATATGCCCTTTACGTGAGTGTGCCGGGGTACCTGTTCAAAAGCCTGTCGTTCGATTTCACCCAGCAGCGCAAAGGTGACCGAATGGCCCTGAGCGTTCCGCTGGAACCCATCCGGCCCACCAGCCGCGAAACGCTGAATAACCTGTTTTTCGACCCCAACCGCTACGACCTCGGCGGCAAGTCGCGCACCGAACTGGAACGGCTGGCCGGTTTCATGCAACAAAATCCAGCCGTCAGCATTGAGGTCACCGGCCACACCGACGACCGGGGCGAGGCAGCCGCCAACCTGCTGCTGTCGCAGAAACGGGCACAGTCCGTTGTGACTTACCTCACCAAAGCCGGCGTTGCACCCGCCCGCATCCGGGCCACGGGCTACGGCAAAACTCACCCCCTCGTACCCAATACGACCGACGAAAACCGGCGGCAAAACCGGCGCATCGAGTGGCGCATATTATGAGTTTGTGGTTTGTCGTTCGTGGTTAACTGAACGAACCACAAACCACAAAATACAAACGGTTACCTCTGTTCACTACCCGCTGACTATTGGTTTCTTAGTGAAATTTTTTCAACTTTGTCCATGTTGTCTATCCAACAACGCGGCAATTAACCGCTACAGTCCGTTATTTGACAACTTTCCGGCTTCGACTTCATGACATCCGAACACGTTAAACTGCTCATTATCGGCTCCGGCCCGGCTGGTTATACAGCCGCCATTTACGCGGCTCGTGCCGGTATGAATCCAGTGCTGTACCAGGGCGGACAACCCGGCGGGCAACTGACCATCACGACCGAGGTCGATAATTTCCCCGGCTATCCCGATGGTGTGCAGGGGCCGCAACTGATGCAGGACCTCGAAGCGCAGGCCCGCCGGTTCGGTACCGACGTGCGCTACGGGTTGGTGACCAGCACCGAATTCTCCACCCTGCCCGGCGAAACGCAAAAAGCCATCGTTGACGACGAACACGAAATCCGGGCCGATGCCGTTATCATCTCTACCGGTGCGTCGGCCAAATGGCTGGGGTTACCGTCCGAAATGCGGCTCAACGGCCGGGGTGTTTCGGCCTGTGCTGTCTGCGACGGCTTTTTCTTCCGCAATCAGGATGTAGCCATCGTGGGCGCGGGCGATACGGCCGCCGAAGAAGCCAGTTATTTAGCCAACCTCTGCCGGAAAGTGTATATGCTCGTTCGCAGGCACGAGATGCGGGCGTCGCGGTTTATGCAGCAGCGCGTAAAATCGCTGCATAACGTTGAGATTCTGTACGACACCGAAACGGTGGAAGTGCTGGGTGAAGACGAAGTATCGGGTGTCCGGGTGCGCAACATTCGCACCGGCGACGAGATGGAACTGGCCGTGACGGGCTTTTTTGTGGCCATCGGGCATCAGCCCAACACGGCCATTTTTAAACCGTACGTCGACATGGATGACCACGGGTATATTCAGACCGAGAAAGGGTCGACCCGTACCAATATTCCCGGCGTGTTTGCCTGTGGCGACGCGCAGGATAATACCTACCGGCAGGCCATTACGGCCGCCGGAACGGGCTGTATGGCCGCATTGGATGCAGAACGCTACTTAGCGATGCACGAAATGCCGCAGGCCCAACTGGTTTACTGATAACTCTTTTAATGCGTGGGCCGGGCCACAGCGGCCGGATTGCCTTCCTCAGATAGTCCGGCCTCCGTGGCCCCGTCCGCGCTTTTTGACATGACGAAACATCTGGCAGTCAAGTTCTTCCTGACAGTGGTTTGCGTAAGTACGCTTTTCACAGCTCGGGCGCAGGAACGGG
>JBBQLG010000104.1:0-23247 GCA_038327655.1 Cytophagales bacterium | reverse complement strand
GCCGAATCCATAAACTGCTTCTTCCAGTCACTGATCTGGTTTGGATGGAGTTCATGCCGTTTGCTGATGACAGCTAATGTATCCTTCTCTTTAAGAACTTCGAGAACGACTTTGAGCTTGAAGTCGGCGGTAAACTTGCGCCTGGTCTTGCCTTTCATACGGGTCTAAATTTAGCCCGTTATCCAACTTAACAAGTGGTCCTAAATATGGGGCGCACCATACACCGCCGGGTGAGCATTTTGCTTAACTGGGTTCCATACCGGTTTATTCGGCCGTTTTTCGCGCATGAAACACGCGGCTTACTCGACCAGCATGTCAACGCCCGCATTGTTGAGTTAGCAAGTCAAAGCGAAAAGGCTCCGTACCACTTTATCGACGGTGATATTGAACTCAACGATAAATGGGCGGCTTACCTGCAACAGCATCAAGCTATTTTGCGCGGTTTTACGTCGTGGCATCTGGTTCGATTTCTGCAAAAGAATAATCCAAATGTGATTGGATTGACGGAGAAACTGGAAAAGCCGGGCGTTCGGATGCTGAACACGGCTAATAAGTTCTGGAAGGAATATCTGAAAGAAAACCCAGCGTTAACGTGCATTTATTCAGGTCAAACCATCACTACTGTTAATTTGAGTCTGGACCATTTTCTACCGTGGTCTTTTGTGGCGCATGACCAGATTTGGAACATAATTCCAACGCCAAAGCCCGTCAATTCGGCTAAAAACGATTGGTTGCCTTCTATCGATTTATATTTCAACGGCTACGCGCAACAACAGTTTGACGGCTTTCAGTTTCACGCCAGTAATGGCCACGACAGGCTGTTAGAGGATTATTCCGTACTTTTCGGCCAGAGCCTAAACGCCATTCGGCAACAGCCGTTTGGCTGGTTTAGAGAACGGTTGGAGCGAACCGTTTTACCGCAACTACAAACGGCGCAGAACCTGGGCTTCTCATATCCATTTATCTACCGTAAATCTTGAATCCGCAAAACCCGTACAGCCATCTGACAGCCAAAGAACGCGATACGCCCTCGCTTCCGATTCGGATGTTGAACGAGCGGAAACTGCTGCAAGGCCGGGTGTTGGACTACGGATGTGGCTACGGGCAGGACGTTCGATTTTTGCGGGCAAAAGGCTTTGACGCTCACGGCTATGACCCGTACCACTCGCCTGATTTGCCAACCGGCACGTTCGACACCATCGTTTGTTTTTACGTGCTCAATGTCCTGTTTCCCGATGAGCAAACCGATGTGATGATGAATGTTTCGCGCTTGCTCAAACCTTCCGGCCGGGCGTATTTTTCGGTGCGCCGTGATATTACCCGCGACGGTTTCAGAAACCACCAGCTACACGGAAAACAGGTTTATCAGTGCGACGTAAAATTGCCCTTCAACTCCATTTACCGGAACGAAAACACCGAGTTTTACGAGTACCAGCACATTAACCAACTCGCCGTTGAGTCGACAAAATGCCCGTTTTGCTCACCCAAACCTAAACTGGAATTGCTGACCGAAACGGCTCTTACCTACGCCGTTTTAGATGGCTATCCGGTTAACAAAGGTCACGCGCTGGTTACGCCGAAAAAGCACGTTGCCAACTTCTTCGACTTGCCGTTGTCGGAGCAAAACGAGTGCTGGCAGGTGGCCAATAAAGTGCAGGAATTGATACAGGAACGGTATTCGCCGGATGGGTTCACGGTCGGCCTGAACATCGGCGCGGCTGGCGGGCAGAAGTTCGCTCATGCCAGTATTCACATCATTCCGCGTTACGCAGGCGATGTAGCCAATCCGAGTGGCGGAGTACGAAATATTCTGAAGCGTTAGTTGGCGAAAATCTTGCCCTGCGCAAACTTCTCTTCCTCCGTACCGGTCGAGGTGTCGAAGGCCCGTTTGCGGGAGAGCCATCAAAAAAGTAGATGCGCTGCGCCCGCTGGTACGGACGATTGGTATGCTGGTCGGGTAGCTACTGACCGGAATTTGGGCTGGCAGTGTGCATCCTGGTGGCTAATTGGCTTGGATTACCAGCCTGATTCGGTAGAAACCGGCTACCAGTCGCCTTTGCAGGTGTAATTTATTAACCCGTTACTTATGAAAAACTCACTTATTCTCCTCCTGCTGACGGCTCAGTTGGTGGCCCCGGTTATGGCTCAATCGCAGAAAGACCTTCAGGTCAAACTGGCTAATGGTACGCTCGAAGGGGTGGCCGAAGCGAGTGGCGTTCGTTCGTTTAAAGGCATTCCCTACGCTCAGCCGCCCGTTGGTGATCTGCGCTGGAAAGAACCACAGCCCGCCCGGAACTGGACAGGCGTCCGTCAGGCCAATGCGTTTGGTCCCCGCGCCATGCAGCTTGCGCTGTTCGGCGATATGAATTTTCGCTCCAACGGCGTGAGCGAAGACTGCCTGTACCTCAACGTCTGGACACCCGCCAAATCGCCCACCGAACGCCTGCCAGTGCTCGTTTATTTCTACGGCGGGGGCTTTGTAGCGGGCGACGGCTCGGAGCCACGTTACGATGGGGAAAGCATGGCCCAAAAGGGCATCGTAACGCTGACGGTGAATTACCGGCTGGGTGTGTTTGGCTTTATGGCCCATCCCGAACTAACGAAAGAGTCGCCCCATCGCGCATCGAGCAACTACGGTTATTTGGATCAGACTGCGGCTCTGCGGTGGGTACAACAGAACATTGCGGCTTTTGGGGGTGATCCCAAAAAGGTGACCGTTGCGGGCGAGTCGGCGGGGTCCGTCTCGGTAAGTGCGCAGATGGCCTCTCCCCTTTCGAAAAACCTGATGGCCGGGGCTATTGGCGAGAGCGGCTCGCTGTTGGGTACCCTGCCGCCCGTTTCGCTGGCCGATGCCGAACAACTGGGCGTTAAATTTGCCGACATGGTCGGTGCCAAATCCCTGGCCGATCTGCGAGCCATGCCCGCCACTCAATTGCTGGAAGCAACGGGTAAACCGGGTGCCCCCCGCTTTTCAGCGGCTGTCGATGGCTATTTCTTCCCCAAACCACCGGTAGCCATTTTTGCGGCCGGCGAACAGGCGAAAGTACCCCTGTTGGTTGGCTGGAACTCGCAGGAGTCGGGCTATCAGGGCATTCTGGGTAAAGAGAAACCTACGCCTGAAGCCTACGCTCAGGCCGTGCAGAAACTGTATGGTGACCGCGCCAGCGAAATCATGAAACTCTACCCGGCTACTACAGATGCGGACGTCGAGCAGGCAGCAACGAACTTAGCGAGCGACCGATTTATTGGCTACAGCACCTGGAAATGGTCGGATCTGCAACTCAAGACGGGGGGCAACAACCCCGTTTACCGCTACATGTACGCCCGGCCCCGCCCGGAAATGACGCCGGAGATGGGCAACGCGACGGCCGGTCTGGCAGGTGGGGTAGTGAGAAATGCCGATGCTTCGGCCCCCAAAGCCCCAACCGCCAAAGGGGCCGTTCACTCCGCCGAGATCGAATATGCGCTGGGGAATCTGGCGGGCAACAAGGTTTACGCCTGGACCCCCGACGATTATAAAGTCTCAAAAGTAATGCAGGCTTACTTCGCCAACTTCATCAAAACCGGCAATCCCAACGGGCCGGGTCTCCCCAACTGGTCGGCAGCGAATGGTAACACAGTGCAGGTGATGCACATCGACGTGAATACCCGTCAGGAGCCGGATCAGACCCGGGCGCGCTACCTGTTTCTGGATCAGGGAAAATAACCGTTTACCTCACCCCTGTCCTTAAAAGAGGACAGGGGTGAGGTATTATTTTCACTCATTATTGTCGACAGCGGCTTCGTCTGTCAAACGGGCAGCGATGGAGCGCGACGTACTGGTTTCGCTTTCATAGCCCATCAGCCGACCCGCGCCATCAGGGCCGGGGGCGGGCAGCAGCCGGTTAACGAACGAAAGCACATCGGCGGTGAAGCCGGGCAACAGGCCGTGAATCGTAGTGATAAGCTGAGCGGGCAGCGAAACAATCCGTTCTGCCCGACCTGTCCGGCAGGCTTCCAGAACCTGACGGGCACAGTTTTCGGCACTGACCGTCAGTAAAGGCAACGAATCGGCGATTTTAAACCAAGCGTATTCCTTGTCGTGCTGCCCTTCGATCAGGGCGTGGCGCGGACTGCCGGTCCGAATCAGTCCGGGACAAATTGTGGTTACGTAAATGCCCTCCTTCATCAGTTCTGACCGCAACCCTTCCGAATACCCAACGAGCGCAAACTTACTGGCCGAGTACGGTGCCATGTGCGGCACCGCCATTTTACCCCCTACCGATCCAATGTTCACGATGCGCTTTTCTCCGCCGTTGTTTTTTCGCAGCGAAGGCAGCACCGCATTGGTCATGTAATAAGCCCCCCAGAAGTTGGTTTCCATCGCTTCGCGAAAGTCTGTCTCCGTCGTATTCCCGTAGGGCGACACCAGAATAATCCCGGCGTTATTGACCAGCACATCCACCGGCCCGAATACCTGTTCGACCTCATCAACAAATTCCCGTACCGCTGTTGGATTGGTCACGTCGCAGGGAATTGCCAGCACGGTTGGGGTGTATTGCCTCAGATCCGTTTCGGCCCGGCGCAGTTCGGCGGCATCGCGGGCGCAGATGGCCACCCGTGCCCCTTCCGCTGCGAAGGCCCGCGCCATCACCAGTCCCAGACCGCGCGACCCACCGGTGATAATCACTGTTTTATCCCGGAAAGACATCGTCCGGCGTCGGCTTACCACCGTCCGGGCCGCCACCACCGCGCCCAGGCCAAGCAGGCTCCAGAGCAGTGCATTTTGATTGGCTTTAGACATAGTCAGGCCGTGTTGACCGTCCGTTTATTGAAATTCGCGTGGGTATTTACCGCAATTCGTGCCGAAAAGGAGTTTCCCTGAGTCAACAACCGCCTGAGCGGAAAGTTAAGCCGTCACCAACAGAACCGACCGAGTGGGCCAATTCGCCTGAACCAACTGAGCACTACAGGAATGTGGCATCCGATTTGCTAAAACTGACTTGACCTGCGTTTATATGTACCAGTGGTCTACGACCCCAAGATTCTGTCTGACCCGAATGCAGTGCCCAACATTTTAACAATGCAGGCAGTTTACGCTATACCTTTTGGTAAGTGATTGCCTCGGCTACGTTGCTGCCATTCACGTTATGACTACGGATACCAATATCCACTTTTCTATGAACGAAACCGATTTGCTCAGGGCAGCATTAGATTTCTCGGGTGATGGTATTATTCAGTTCAGTTGCCTGCGCGACCAAAGGGGCGGGATCAGTGATTTTCAGATTCAGTTTCTCAACCGCCGGGTCGAGACGATAACCGGATTGGCAACCAGTGCGTTAACCGGCCGGAGTGCGCGTGTAGTATTTAGTCAAATGCTGTCACCGCATTTGTGGGATCAGGCTGCCGATGTGATAAAGACGGGCCAATCCCTCCTGCTCGACGAGCCGCTCACGCTCGGTCCGGGGTCCGAACGCTGGTATTCGATCGCCCTGCACCGCCACAACGACAGCCTGCTGATGGTACTCTCCGATACCACGGCACTGAAGAGTGCCATCCGCCACGCCGAACAGCAGGTAAGTTTTATAAACAATGTTTTAGAACGCAGCCTCAACGCCATCATTTATTACACACCGGTTCGCCACGAAACCGAACAGATCATCGACTTCCGCGCTACCCTCTGGAATCCGGCCGCGTTGACCATTACCCGGCAAACCGACGATGATTTTAGCCGGTACACGCTGCTGGAACGCTACCCGGCCTGGCGCATCGAAGGCACGGGCGGCTATGACTTGTACCGGGATTTTGTGACTACAATGGAAACCGGGCAATCCTGGCGCCGGGAGCAGTACTTTCCCGAGACCGATTTTTACTTCGAACTATCCGTGGCTAAACTGGGCAATGGTCTGGTTGTGGCCCTGTTTGACCTGACCAACGTACGCCGGATGGAACGGGAACGGCAGCAGCAAAGCAACTTAGTGGAAAGCGTGTTCAACGGTTCGCTGAATGCCCTGCTGGCCTTCGAATCCGTTCGGGATACCGCCGGGCAGCTAACCGACCTGCGCATTATTGCCGCCAACGAAGCCAGTGCCCGGATGATTGGCCTTACGGCTAAAGAACTGATTGGCCAAACAATGGGGTCGCTCTACCCCGACACCTACGAATCGGGCGGGTTTGATCGCTATGCCCACACGGTCGAGACCGGCGAAATGCAGCGCATGGAAAATCATTATACCGCCAATGGATCCGATGAATGGTACGATGTTTCGGCCGTTAAGTTCGGCGACGGGCTGCTGTTGACATTCTTCAACATCACCCCCATGAAGCGGGCCGAACAGGTGCTGCAAAAAACCATCGACGAACTAAAGCGATCCAACCAAAATCTGGAGCGGTTTGCCTACGTGGCTTCGCACGACCTGCAGGAACCGCTGCGCAAGATCATGGCCTTCGGCGAAATGCTCCAAATCCAGCATACCGAAGCATTAGGAACGCAGGGCAACAGCCTGATTGAGCGGATGCAGGCCACTACAAAGCGAATGCAGGGGCTGATTAAGGATTTACTCAGTTTTTCGCGGGTAAATTCGGCAACCGAACCGTTCAAACGCATCAACCTCCAAACGGTTGTGGATGAGGTTATCAACGACCTCGAAGCTACTATCCGCGACAAAAAAGCCGTACTCGACGTAACATCCCTGCCGTACCTGGAGGGGGATGCCGGTCAGTTACGGCAGTTGTTTCAGAACCTGCTGTCGAACGCCCTGAAGTTCGGGCGACCCGGCGATATCCCGATGATTCGGATCGACTGTGAGGTGATTAAGGGGCTGGCCATTAAGCCAATGCACGGCGTACCGGTACTCCCTACCGACCTGGACCGTTCCTTTTTTGCCATCTCGGTGAGCGATAATGGCATTGGGTTTGACGAAAAATACCTCGACCGGATTTTCACCATCTTCCAGCGGCTGCATACCCGCAGCGAATATCCCGGCACGGGCATTGGCCTGGCCGTGGTACAAAAGGTAGTCGAAAACCATAAGGGATACCTGAACGCCTACAGTCAGCCGGGCAAGGGAGCCGAGTTTGTCTTCTACCTGCCCGACGAACCGGCACCGGTTGGTTTGTCGTGGTAGATCACCAAACCCCTAAATCCCCTGAAGGGGACCTTGTCCGGCAATGAGCAAGGTTCCCTTCAGAGGATTTAGGGGTTCGGCGGGTCAATACGGCTCACCGGCGGCATCTTCCTCTTCCGTCAGGTCACTGATTTCGCGGTCCAGATCATCGTCCGACAGGTCGTCGTCCAGCAAATCGACGGGCATGTCATCCATGTCTTCGTCGTTGGGCAGCCCTTCGGTTACGTTGCGGGCCGTACTGTTATCGGTATACAGCAATGTATCGGTCGCTTCCTCGTCGCCGGGATTCATCGAGTCCGGCTGCCCGTCGATGCCGAGGTCGGCATAGATCACCGAATCCATCTCATCGTTGTTTTCCGGCATATTCACGTTCTGCTCCGACATACCACCCATTGGGCCACCCATCTGATCGGCGGACTGTTGTCCGGCCCCGTCTGTGTTACTTTCCATCGCGTTGTGATTAACTGATTACTGACAGACAAACTCCCAAACCCGCCCGAAGGTTATCGCCACAGCACGACCTTCTGCGTGTTGACGGTGCCGTTATCCGCCGTTAGCCGCACCAGATAGATCCCGTCCGGCAGGGTCGACAGATCCACCGATGCGTCGTGGCCCGCCTGCACCGCCCGGCCCGGCATTACTGCCTGACCAGTCACCGAAAATACCGTTACCTGTCCGTCGCGGGGGGGATTAATCGTTACCATACCCGTTGTCGGATTGGGGTACGCCCAGGGCGTTGTAGGTTCGTCAACGGCCGTAACGATAGCTTTGGTGGATGTATTCCGCAGGTAACGAAGACCACCGCCACCGGTGCCCAGCATGAGATCGGGCAGGTTGTCGCCGTTGAGGTCGGCAGCCGCAGCCAGCAGGTTATTGCCCGCCAGCCCCACCGACACCAACGAATCGAGCAGCGTTAGTTTGCCATCGGGCGTGTCGGGCATCCGGTAAAGTTTGAGTTGCCCGTTAGCCGTGGCCGTGAACAGCTCAGCCCGGCCGTCGGCATCAAAATCAGCTACCACAATGGATGGACTTCGGATCAGCAAACCATTTGTCTGTATACCGATTCCGCCGAAGCTCTGGTTCTGAAGCTGATAAACGGGTGCTACGGCGGTGCCGACGTTTCGATTGTATTCCAGATTACCCGATGCCCGGCCTACCAGTACGTCCGGCTTTCCGTCGCGATCAACGTCGGTAATGACGGGTACGTCGCCGGCAATCAGTCGGTTGGACAGGGTCAGCAGTTTTGCCGTGGCCGGATCGTATTTAGCCACCGTTCGGTTGGCGGCTCCGTTGAGGAGTATCCGGGTTTGCAAACCACTTCCCAGTGTGCCGGAAACAATCAGATCGGGGCTGCCATCGGCGTTGGCATCGGCAAAAGCGGGGATCAGGTCGGTCAAACCCAGCGTTTTGGAGAGGTTCAAATAGTCTGTAGTGATTAACCGAAAAGCCGGTGCCGTGGCGGTGCCGACGTTCTCGAACTGCCAGATACCCCCGCGAAAATCGGTCGGACTATTGACCACGCCATTGTAACCGATGAGCAGGTCGGCATCGCCGTCGCCATCCAGATCGCTTAGGGCGGGAGCGGCATTTTCGCCCAGATCGAGCATCCCGGCCTGGAGAAAATCGTTGCTGACGTACTGAAAATTGGGCTTTTCGGTCGTACCGGTGTTTTTGTAGAACCAGTTCGACGCCCGGAAATCCAGGTGGGTGGCGTCGTTACCGGCCACGTTGGGAGCCGCCAGCAGGTCTTTCGCCCCATCGCCGTCCACGTCCTCGAAAAAAGTGGCCGGGAACAGGTTGAAATCAATGGGCTTCGTGGTCGGAAACAGCGTGTCGGCACTGATGTAGGTTGCTTTCTCGTTGTTGGGACCGGCGCTGCGGATACGGGCAATGTTGGTGCAGGATACGAACCCGAACAGCAGGTCTTTAAAGCCATCGCCATCGGTGTCGACCACCGTCAGCGTGTTGCCGTTGTGTTCCACGCGGGCGTTCGGACTGGCTATACGTCCACCGGCATCGTCGCAGGTGATACCGAACTGAAAATCATTACAGAGTTCTTTCCGAAAATGGCCCCAGCATTGTCCGATGCGCTTATAATCCAACCCGGCCGGGTTACCTTTTTCGCGGCTCAGGTTCTGGTGGTAAACGACGTTGTTGCCCGTAATCTCAAACGCCAGAATATCCAGATCGCCATCACCGTCGTAGTCCACAATGGCCGGTATATCGGAGGGCGTTACGTACAGCGGCTGAATACTGCTGAACCCTTGATGCAATAGCGGGTCGGCCACTTTCTGCCACGACCACTGCCCATTGGCCAGCGTGTTGCGGTACACCTTTACGCCATGCACAAAAAGGTCTTTGCGCCCGTCGCCATCATAATCGGCCAGCACCATCCAGTTTTGTATGGCCGGAAACCGGAGTTCGTATTCGGGCGCGTACAGCCAGGCCCCGTTCTGCCGGACAAACGTGTTGACTTTATTGCTGGTCCGGTCGAAAACCACCAGATCATCGACCGCATCGTCGTTCAGGCGCATGGTCTGAAACTGACTCGCATTCAGCCCCCCGGCCCAGGCGTTGGGCAGCAACTGGTTGTTGACCGTCACGGCCGGGGTTTGGTCGTACCGAAACGCGAAGGTACCCCCACCCGACTGCGACCGACCGGCGAAAGGGATTATCAGTAAGCCAAGCAGGAAGAGCTTTTTCATCTACTTTTGAGCGGTGAACACCTCACCCCCGGCCCCCTTCTCCTTTCGAAGAAGAGGGTGGGGGCAACTTAGATACTTTTTACAACGCGAAAAAATATACCGAGCCTGCTCCCCCTCTCCTTGTGAAGGAGAGGGAGCCGGGGGGTGAGGTTTACTCCTAAAACGAACAACCGGACCCAACATGACATCGACCGCCGATTTATATAATAAATTTCTCCAGTGCACGGGCGTTTCCACCGATACGCGCCGAATAACGCCCGGTTGCCTGTTTGTCGCCCTCAAAGGAGACACGTTCGATGGCAACCAGTTTGCGGTTCAGGCCGTAGCCAGCGGTGCCCGATACGCCGTGGTGGACGATGCCACCGTAGCGGCTCAACACACGAACTGTCTGCTCGTGTCGGATGGCTTAACGGCCTTACAGGACCTCGCCCGGCACCACCGCCAAACGCTGACCATCCCGGTGATTGGCTTAACGGGATCAAACGGCAAAACAACAACGAAAGAGCTGATTGCCAACGTACTGTCCGTTAAATACAACACCTATGCCACGCGGGGTAACCTCAACAACCACATCGGCGTACCGCTCACGCTACTCGCGCTGAACGAAACCCACGAAATGGCCGTAGTCGAGATGGGGGCCAATCACCAGGGGGAAATCGCGTTGCTTTGTTCCATCGCCCGCCCCACCCACGGCCTGATTACCAATGTCGGCAAAGCGCATCTCGAAGGGTTTGGCGGCATCGCCGGGGTGCGCAAAGGCAAGGGCGAACTGTATGATTACCTGCTGCAAACCACGGGAACTGTCTTTATCAACAGCCGCGACCAGACGCTGACGGCCATGTACCGCGAACGCCTGAAAAACGGGCCATCCGAAGCCCCCTCAGCCGCGAACGGCCGGGCCACGAACGGCCGGGCCACGAATGGCTTCGCTGAAGCTATCTTTTATCCGGGAGAAACCGTTGAACTGATAGCGGAATCACCGGTGGTCACGTATACATCAACCACCGGGCAAACCATCACCACGCACCTGCCTGGCCGGTATAACTTCGAGAACATGCTGGCCGCGCTGGCCATCGGGGCGTATTTTGGTGTTTCGGACGCCGAAGCCAACCACGCCATCGCCGATTATAACCCGACCAATAACCGCTCACAAATGGTCACGAGCGGCTCGAATACGATTTTGCTGGATGCCTATAACGCCAATCCCAGCTCGATGGCAGCCGCCGTTCAGCAGTTCGCCCGGCAACCTGCCCAACGAAAAATGGTGATCCTGGGCGACATGTACGAACTCGGCTCCGAAAGCGAACCGGAACACGCGGCCCTCGGTAAATTAGTCGCCGACGCCCGGTTCGATGTCGTGCTGCTGGCCGGTCAGGACATGAAGTGGGCGTTGGGTGCGCTGCCGAACGCCTATTATTTCCCCGACAAATTTTCGCTCCACAACTGGCTCATGGACCATCCCCAAACCGATACGTACATTCTGGTAAAAGGCTCGCGCGGCATGAAGCTTGAAACGGTTGTGCCTTTTTTGTGAGATAAATAACCCTGCACAACTCTATCGTGCTTTTTTCGGTTATTGCCGGTATGGAAACCGCTCAGAAGCCCAAAACGCACACCCACCACCACGAACACCACCAAACCAGTTCGGCCTTCATCGCCGACATGGTTATTGGCCTGTCCGATGGTCTGACCGTTCCTTTTGCGCTGGCAGCCGGGCTGAGCGGTGCCGTCACCACGAACGATGTGGTCGTTACGGCGGGTATCGCCGAAATCGTAGCCGGGTCCATCGCAATGGGCCTTGGCGGTTTTCTGTCGGGCCAAACCGAAGTAGATCATTACAAATCCGAACTCCAGCGCGAATACGACGAGGTAGAGCGGTATCCGGATCGGGAACGGGCCGAGATTAAGGAGATATTTGCCGGTTTCGGATTCAGCGAACGGTTGCAGGTAGAAGCCGTTGAAGAACTGTCGAAGGACAAGGAAAAGTGGGTCGATTTCATGATGAAGAATGAACTCAACCTCGAAGAACCGGACCCCAAACGCGCCACCTACAGTGCCCTGACGATTGGGTTATCCTACATTGCCGGGGGTATTATTCCACTCAGTCCTTACTTTTTTACCGCGCACCCGGCCGATGGTCTGTTTTATTCGGCCATCCTGACGTTGATCTGCCTATTCGTGTTTGGCTATTTTAAGAGCCGGGTCACGGGGCAACCTCCCATCAAAGGCGCCTTTCAGGTGATGTTTATTGGCGCCTTGGCCGCTGCGGCTGCTTTCGGTATTGCCAAATTAGTGGAGGGGCATTAAGGTAGTGGTCAGGGATAAGTGGTTAGTGAACCGGAACAGGGCACTAACCACTTATCCCTGGCTCCAGTTACTCCGCTCACAAGTACAACTCCATACGGATATCGGCGCGGGCGTAGGGCGTGGGTACACGCGGTACCTCCCGAAAGCCAACCCGTTCGTACATCGTCAGGGCGGGCGTCAGGATGCGGTTCGATTCCAGCCAGACCGTTTTAACGCCTAATTGACGGGCATAGTCGATGGCCACTAACGCCAGTAATTTACCAATGCCCCGCCCCTGCATGGTCGGCGAAACAGCCATCTTGGCCAGTTCAAATCCCGACGAACCCATGTTGACCATCGCCGTGCAACCAACGATCTGATCACCAGTTTTCGCGAAGAAGATTTGCCCGTCATTAGGCAACACGTGTTCTTCGGGGTGGTCAAGCTGCTCTTCGTCGTGCGGTTCTACGGTAAAATACTGACTGATCCAGGCGATATTCAGGCGTTTGAAATCGGGCTGGTATTCGGGGGCGTACGGGATGATCGTGAGGTCAGTCATGGCGGTTTTCCGCCGATGAACCGGACGGAGCGGGGATTTGGTTGATGTAGGTGCGAATGCGACTGGCAAAGGATTGGGCGGTCAACTGATCTTCCATCTCCCGAAGGGCCAGCAACAGATTATGCGGCTGCCCGTCAATCAGGTCCTGACTGACGATCTGCACCGCGTCCCAAAGAGGCTGCATTTGGGGAATTATGGCTTCGCCCGCCGGACTAAGCGTCAGCAGTCGTTTGCGGCTATCCTGCTCTGATTTTTCGGATTGAATCAGGCCTTTTTTCACTAACTCATTCACAATCTGGATAACAGCCGGATGCGTTATGCCCAGCCGGTCGGCTATTTCCATGATCGGAATTGGCCCCTGCCGCGCAATCAGCAGAAATACCGTTGCCCATTTCACCTCGAAGTCGATACCCGACTCCCGATAAATAGCCGTTACGCTCTGCCAGTACAGGTCGCTGAGCCGCCGGAGTCGGCTGGCAATGGCTAAGGCACCCATTTCGGCCATGAAGTCCATATAAGTAAGTGCTTACGTTAGTGGATACATAGTTAACGAATGTTAGATTAACGACCAAGAAAACGGTAATAAATTGCGGTATTCCAAAAAGTCAGGCGCGTTTCTCGAGATGCAGCTTCAGATGTAGGCAGTCTGCCAAACGTTGTCTATTTTTGTACTTTCCTAAGAAATACAATCCAGTAGCATCCGCTAACAAATCAACCAACATGGAAGCACAAACGTCTGCCTACGTTCCCTACAAAGTAAAGGACATGGCGATGGCCGATTGGGGCCGCAAAGAAATCCGGCTTGCCGAAGCCGAAATGCCAGGTCTGATGGCCCTGCGCGCCGAATTCGGCCCCTCGAAGCCGCTGGCGGGTGCCCGCGTAGCCGGTTGTCTGCACATGACGATTCAAACCGCCGTGCTGATCGAAACGCTGGTTGAACTGGGTGCCGATGTTACCTGGTCGTCGTGTAACATTTTCTCGACGCAGGACCACGCTGCCGCTGCCATTGCCGCTGCCGGGATTCCGGTCTACGCCTGGAAAGGTATGACCGAAGAGGAATTCAACTGGTGCATCGAGCAAACGCTGTTTTTCGGCGAAGACCGCCAGCCCCTGAACATGATCTTAGACGATGGTGGTGATTTGACCAACATGGTGTTCGACGTGTATCCCGAACTAATCGCGGGCATCAAAGGTCTGTCGGAAGAAACC
The DNA here is from genome assembly GCA_038327655.1 of Cytophagales bacterium. Lineage (GTDB taxonomy): Bacteria > Bacteroidota > Bacteroidia > Cytophagales > Spirosomataceae > JBBQLG01. Next base: position 9,382 of record JBBQLG010000104.1, on the reverse strand, counting down.
ACAACGGGGGTTCACCGTTTGTACGAGCGGATGAAAAACGGCACCCTGCACCTGCCCGCCATCAACGTAAATGACTCGGTAACGAAGTCGAAATTCGACAATAAATACGGTTGCCGCGAGTCGCTGGTAGACGCCATCCGCCGGGCCACCGACCTGATGATGGCCGGTAAAGTAGCCGTAGTAGCGGGTTATGGCGATGTGGGCAAAGGCTCAGCCGAATCGCTGCGGGGCGTTGGTTGCCGCGTGTTGGTCACCGAAATCGACCCGATTTGTGCCCTGCAAGCTGCTATGGACGGCTACGAAGTGGTGCCGATGAATGAAGCCGCTACCCGTGCTAACATTTTCGTAACGGCAACCGGTAACGTCAACATCATCAAAGAGCGTCACTTCCGCCTGATGAAAGACAAGGCCGTGGTGTGTAACATCGGCCACTTCGACAACGAGATCGACATGGCGTGGCTGAACAAAACGTACGGCAACACCAAGAGTCAGATCAAACCGCAGGTGGACATGTACGAGATCGACGGCAAGGAAATCATCGTACTGGCCGAAGGCCGTTTGGTGAATCTGGGCTGCGCCATGGGTCACCCATCGTTCGTGATGTCGTGTTCGTTTGCCAATCAGACGCTGGCGCAGCTCGAACTGTGGGCCAACTCAGACAAGTACGAAAACAAAGTATACGTACTGCCAAAGCAGTTGGACGAGAAAGTGGCTGCCATGCACCTGGCCCACGTGGGTGCCAGACTGGAGCCACTGGAGCAGGAGCAGGCGGATTACATCGGCGTGAAAATGGAAGGTCCGTTCAAATCGGAGATGTACCGGTATTAGTCAGTCGATCAGCCGTTAGTGATACGTGATTGGCAGCGCGGCTTCGGAAACGGGGCCGCGCTTTTTTGTTATATTTGTCTATACTGACTCTATTCATGATACGCCTATGGTTTTTCCGCTCAACCCCATAGCTCACGGCAGTGACCGTCTGACCGACGACGAATTCTACGCGTTCTGCCAGGCAAACCGTCATTTGCGCATCGAGCGCGATGAGACGGGCCAAATCATTTTTCAGATGCCCACCAACACAAAAACGGGTCTGCGTAATGCCGACTTAATTACCGAAGTAGTTTTGTGGAACCGTAAAACTAAGTTAGGGTTAGTAGCCGATTCGAGCGCGGGGTTTACCCTGCCCGACACGTCAGTTCGTGCGCCGGATGTGTCCTGGATCAGCCGGGAACGCTGGGATGCGCTGTCGGACATGGATCAGGATAAGTTCGCTCGTATCTGCCCGGACTTTGTTATTGAACTAATGAGCGACCGGGACGAGAAGTACACCCTGCCCGCCAAAATGGAAAAGTACCTTCGCAACGGCGTTCGGCTGGCCTGGATGGTAGATCCGTTTAGCCAGCAAACCACCATTTATCGGCCCGACCGCGAACCGGCAACTCAGCCATTCGCCGAGCCGCTCAGTGGTGAAGACGTGCTACCCGATTTTGAACTACGATTGACTGAAATCATCTGACGAACCGTTTTTCCCGCTTCGCTACAAATTCACCGCCTGCGTACCACTTTTCAGCACCTGCGTTTTGCCCTGCCAGCGGAGGGTACCGGTGAGGTTAGGCGGTAACGTCACCGAACCGGTCAGGCCACCGGTGGGTGTTTTCGAGAACTTCACGGCGATGTCGCCCGCCGGGTGCGGCATTTTCCCTTCGACCGACGGTAAATTCCCTAAATACGGCAACAGTCGCACCGAGCGAAACCCCGGTTCGGCGGGGCTGATGCCGCAAATGGTCGCCAGCATCTCATACACCGGTGAGGCACTCCAGGCGTGGCAATCAGACCTTGTCGGTTCGGGCTGCTCGGCGAATGTGGTCAGGCCGAGGGCCAGCATATCGCGCCAGGGTTTAAGCTGCGGCCCAAACTGATCGCCCATTCCGGTTTTCTTCAGTGCCTGAAACAGGTAGAACTTAAAGTAAAACGTCGCCTGCGTTAAGCTGCTGTCTGTCAACACTTTTTGCAGCAGTGCCTGTTGCTGCGCCGGCGGTACGGCATCGGTCAGGACAGCCCAGATGTTAGCGTGCTGGCTGAATCTATTCTTATCCGGCGTATCGGCTATCAAGCTCCGGTTCGCATCCCAGCATCGTTCGTACACCGCTTTGGTGATGCGCAGGGCCAGTTGGCGGTAATGTTCGGCGCGTTCGTTCTTCCCGAAATAGGCAAACACTTCCGAGGCCCGTTGCAGGGTGTAGGCCTGTTGCAGCGTCAGAATGGCCGACCCGCCGGTACGGGCACCGACGGGTACGCCACCGGCAATCTCGTCTTTGGTTTTCCAGTCGGCCCAGTCCACAAAATTCCACCACGGCAGCGGTCCATTTAGCATCGTCTTGTCTAACCGTGCTTCGTGCCAGGCCAGTACATCGTCCATACCCCGCAGCAGGGGTTTGATAAAGGCGTCGTCGGGCCGGTGCATCCAGTAATCGTGGATCATGCAGACCCAGTACAGCGAAAACGTCGGTATTACCTGAAAATCGGAACTGGGGTAGCGGCTTTGGGTCAGCCCGTCGTTGAAACGGCTGTGGTCGTAATCGGTGATGGCCTTGCGCATGAGCCGGTCATCACCCGATACGTACAGCGAAATCAGCGCCTGAATCCGGGTGTCGCCGGTGTATTGTAACTGCTCATAGTACGGACAATCAAAGTAGGTTTCCCCCGCGCAGAGTCGCGCCGTTCGCCAGCCAACGGTCCATATCTGGCTCAGGCTGCTGTCCGGGCTGCTGAACCTGGCCCGCTGCTCAAACGGATAGCCGGTAAACTTACCGGTTAGGTCGTTCAGAATCAGCGGATCATTTTTGGTGTCGATGGTCAGTTGCAGGTACCGGAACGTACGAAACCAGAGCGGCCGGAAGGTGCGGCTGGCACTGCCATCGGGCAGAAACTGGTCCTCGAACCCCAGCATGTGCCGCCCGTCGATGGCATCCCGGTTGCTCTTCTGCGACTTATCATCTACTAAGGCTTCGGCGTAGGCAAGCGTTACCGTGGCACCTTTACCGCCACTCACGGTCAGTTCGGGGTAGGCGTTGGTTTCAACCCCCTGATCGAACAGCAGGACGACTTTGCGATTAGCCGGGATGGTTACCGGGGCCGTTCCGCGCAGAAAACCATCGTCTATTTTTAGTGAATCGGTCCGCCGAACTGCCTTTAACCGCTGGGCAACTTCTTCCATCATCGGAATCTGGCGCGGCACTAAGTTCCAGTTGCCATCCGTACCCAAACCACGCGGTTTTGCCGCAACGCCAACCTGACGGGCATCGGACCACCTGGCATCGTCGAAACCAGCCTGCTCCCACCCCCACGGATACCGCGCAGCCTCGACCCGATCGCCCTCGCCCACCACGATGTAGGTGCGGAGTTTGGGAATGTCGTTTTTGACGGGACTGTATGCCGAGTCGGCCAGCACCTTCCAGCTTTTATCGGTATTGGCTATTTTCTCGGTTTCGGCATGTCCCTGCACGATAAATCCCGTCTGATGGCTCATCTGAGCGTAGGGCATACCGGCCCCCATGTTCCATACTACTGCGGCCAAGGTGTTGCTGCCCGCCTGCAAAAAGGGCGCGAGGTCGAGGGTTTCGTAGTTCCAGTTCTGGGTATCGCTCCGCGCCGGGCCGGTGGCAACGGATGTACCATTCACGAAAAACCGGTATCGGTTATCGCCGGAAACATGTACGACGAACCGCGCTGGTTTCTGTGGCAGGCTGATGGTTTTGCGGAAGTGATACACGCCGTACTGCTTCGCCGGAGCCGTTGGGTGAACAATCCATTTGGCTTCCCAGTAATTGGTTGTCCATTTACTGACGGGCGGAGTGGGTACAGGTATCTGGGCAAAGGTGGTAACGGAAACGAGCAACAGCAGGGTAAAAAGAATCTTCATGATAGAGGGGGCTTAGGATGCCACAAAGTAACGATAATCCTAAACCTGCGGTACACCAAACTGTAGAGTGGACGACCGCAACATGACCCGTGAGGAGCGACGGGCCGAGGGACAGCGATTCGTCCGAACCTGGCTGATTGTAGCGATTTCGTTTACGATCTTCGCCCGGGTAGGTGGGAAAAACTAACGGCCTGTTTGGCCGTAAAAACTCATCAGCACCCAAATAATCAGTTCCACAACAAACTGACTGCCGGTAAGTCCAGTTGGGGTGTGTTAAGTAATTGCTAATTATTCCTACTTAATTAGTAGATATTAAACATTGCTCCTAATCAGTCTGTTGGCATGGGGTGAAGTCGTTAAAGCAACTGGCTTGCACATACCCTAATCCATTGTTCGTCACTAATTTATCTTCATTATGATTAAGCAATCAATCTTCAGCCTTGCCCTCGCCTGTACCCTGTTAACGGGTGCCGCGTTTACGGCCAACGGCCAAACGACCAATACGATGCCCATGCAGAGCAGCGGTTCGTCGATGAGTTCGATGGGTACGTCGACCGGTAAAGATTTAGCGGCCAGCGCAGGATTATCGCCGGAGCACACTACGCTGCTCAAAGCCCTCCAGGCAACGGGTTTGGCCGATCAGGCGAAGGGAGCCGGTCCATTCACAGTTTTCGCGCCGACCAACAGTGCGTTCAGCAAACTGCCTCCTGCTACCCTCGCCGAGCTGATGAAGCCGTCGATGAAGAAGCAACTGACCAACATTATAGCCACGCACGTGGTGTCGGGTAGCGTCATGGCCGCCGACCTGACGGATGGTCAAAAAATCAAAACGGTTAACGGTGAAACCCTCACGGTTAGCAAGAAGGATGGCATGGTGATGATTATGGACGGCAAAGGCGGTTCGGCAATGGTAACGACGCCGGACATCAAGGCGACCAACGGCGTGGTACATTCCATCGACACGGTGCTGATGCCCTCGAAAATGTAATTTGCCATTATCCCACAAAAAAGCAGTGCTCACTTAGGTGAGCACTGCTTTTTTGTGGGATAATGGCTACGATCAGATCCGCTGAATCAACTCGTTCACCTTGTGGATTTCGCGGCCCATCATGTGGTCAATGATTGCCTGCGCATGTTCACGGCCGTTTTCGATGAAGACTTTTTCGGTATAAATCCCGGCCAGTACCGTACCGCAGACGTACAGCCCCGGTACGTTGGTTTCAAAGGTCGTTTTGTCATAGACCGGCACCTGTGTTTCGGGATTCAGCTCGATGCCGCACCGCCGGAGCAGACTGGCATCGGGAATGTAGCCGGTCAGGATGAGCACAAAATCGGCGGGCAGGATGGTCTCGATACCGGTCTCCGTATGTTGGGTACGAACGAAGTCTGTTCCGATTTCGAGCACCCGGCTGTTGAACTGCGTTTTGATCTTGCCTTCTTTCACCCGGTTCTTCACGTCGGGGATGAGCCAGTATTTCACCGTCCCCCGGAAATCGTCGCCCCGGTGCACAACCGTTACGTCGACATCATGCCGGTAGAGTTCCAGAGCCGCTTCGACCGCCGAGTTTGACGCACCGATGATGACAACTTTGGTAAATGAGTATTTGAACGGTTCGTCGTAATAGTGCGACACGTTTGCTCCGTTTTCACCGGGGATGCCCAGTTCGCGGGGTTGGGTGAAGTAGCCGGTCGCCATAATCACCTTACGCGCCTGGTATTCGTCGCCCGCTTTGGTCACGACGGTAAACGTATCGCCGAATTTCTGTACGCGCTCCACCTCCTGAAAAACTTTCGTGTTCAGTTTGTAATAAGCGGCCACTTTCCGGTAGTACTGGAGGGCTTCGTTCCGGTTCGCTTTCACGCTCGATACCGGAAACGGAATACCGCCAATTTCAATATTTTCGGCCGTCGAGAAGAACCGCATCAGCTTGGGATACTGCCGGATGGACTCGGTAATACTGCCTTTTTCGAGAATCAGGTGCGTGAGTCCGGCGCGGGTTGCTTCAATGCCGGCCGCCAGCCCGCACGGCCCGCCACCGACAATAATAACATCGTACACTGCTTGTTCGTTGGATAATGCCATACCCATCAAACACGAAGGAAAGCCCGAAAGGTTTGCCGGAATCGGGTAAATTTGTGTTACGTCACTACCAATGAATGGCGGGGATTTCGTCATACTGAGGAACGAAGCAGCTCAGCTACCAAATCGCCAAGATGCTTCGTCCCTCAGCATGACGAAATCTCCGCCATAACCACCTAATTACCGAAATCGTTGATCGCACCGCTGTTTGCCCAAACCGTCGTTGAGGAAGTCACCTTCTTCGTTGACCTGATTTTACCCATTCCCGTACCCAACCTGTTCACCTACCGGGTGCCGCGGGACATGGTCGGTCTGGTCAAAATCGGGGCGCGGGTGATCGTGCCTTTCGGCAAGAGTCGGGTCGTGACGGCGGTGATTGCGAAACTCCACAACCAGCCCCCGACCAAATACCAGGCCCGCTACGTACTGGAACTCTTAGACGAATACCCGCTCGTAACGGCTTACCAGTTAGAACTTTTCCGCTGGATGGCCGACTATTACATGTGCTGCATTGGTGAGGTGATGAACGTGGCCCTGCCGTCGGGTCTGAAGATCACGAGCCAGTCGAAGGTACAGTACAACCCCGATTTTGACTACCCCGAACTGCTTACTGAGGCCGAAGCGAAGTTACTGGACGAACTGAAAAAGCAGTCGGCGTTGTCGTACGAAGAGTTGGGGCGGATCGTCGGTGAAGTGGCCGTTCCCGCCCTGATTAAATCATTGGTGAGTAAACGGGCGGTAATTGTGTTCGAGGAGGTGCGTGAAAAGTACGTACCGAAGATGATTCGTAAAGTCCGGCTGCACACCGATTACGAAGTCCGCGAACAGGTTTTAGACCTGATTAAACACCTCGATAAATCGCCCAAACAGCAGGAGGTTGTCATGCGCTACCTCCGCCACGTACCGCTGCATCAAAACCCGGACCTCAACCGAAAGGGCTTAGACAAGAGCATTCTGAGCCAGGATGATGACCTCTCCCAATCGTCGCTGACGACGCTCATCAAAAACGGCGTGTTCGAGACCTTCGAGATTATCGAACCCCGTTTCACCGACAACGACCCGACTGATCCGGCCGTCATCAACCTGACCGAACACCAGCAACGGGCCGCCAACGAGATCATGACGCAGTTCGGTGAGCGCGATATTGTGCTGCTCCACGGCATCACGGGCAGCGGCAAAACCGAGGTATACATCAACATCATTCAGCAGGCGTTGGAGAGTGGATCGCAGGTACTGTACCTGCTGCCCGAAATCGCCCTGACGACGCAGATTGTGGTGCGGCTGCAAAAGGTGTTCGGCGATAAAATGGGGATTTACCACTCCAAATTCTCTGACAACGAACGCGTCGAAGTCTGGAAAGGCATCGTATCCGGACAGTATCAGTTCGTGATTGGCGTGCGGTCGGCGGTGTTTCTTCCCTTCGATAACCTCGGCCTGATTATCGTGGACGAAGAGCACGAAACGTCCTACAAGCAGCACGACCCCGCCCCGCGCTACCACGCCCGCGATGTGGCGATCATGCTGGCGACGTGGCAAAAAGCGAAGGTGCTGCTTGGCTCGGCCACGCCCGCCATCGAAACCTATTTTCAGGCCAGACAGGGCCGGTACGGGTTGGTTGAGTTGTTTCAGCGGTACGGCGATGCCCAATTGCCCGAGATTGTGCTGATCGACACCAAAAAGGAAAAACGGCAGAAGACCATGAAGCAGGAATTTTCGTCGGCGTTGCTGGACGGGCTGGAGCAGAACATGGAGCGGAAAGAACAAAGCATCCTTTTCCAGAACCGGCGCGGCTACTCGCCCTACCTGCAATGCGAAGACTGTGACTGGACGAGCGAATGCCCCAACTGCGCCGTGAGCCTGACCTACCACATGCGGGCCGCCGAACTGCGCTGCCACTACTGCGGCCACAAGGAAGACGTTCCCAAAATCTGCCCCGCCTGCGGCTCTGCCAAAGTCCGTACGATTGGCTTCGGCACCGAAAAACTGGAAGATCAGTTGCAGATTTTCTTTCCCGCTGCCCGCATCCTGCGCATGGATTTAGACACGACGCGGGCCAAAAACGCTTATCAACAGATTATTCAGGAGTTCGAGAAAGGGCAGGTCGATATCCTGGTTGGGACGCAGATGATCTCGAAAGGACTGGACTTCGATAATGTCAGCATGGTCGGTATTTTCGACGCGGACCGGCTGATTCACTTCCCCGATTTCCGGGCCACGGAGCGGTCGTTTCAGATGATTACGCAGGTGAGCGGGCGGGCTGGTCGACGGGCGGGACACATCGGTCGGGTGCTGATTCAGACCAGCAACCCGACGCAGCCGATTTTGCAGCGCATCATCGACAACGATTACAAGGGTTTGTACGAGGAGGAATTAGTCGAGCGCGAAGCCTTTAATTACCCACCTTTTTCACGGCTCATCAAGCTGACGGTGAAACACGTCGATCAGGCCGTGAGTCAGAAAGCGGCTCAGCAACTGGCGGCTGTGCTGTCGGCGGCCCTGGGCGAATACCGGGTGCTGGGACCGGAGCCGCCGTTGGTCGAGCGCATCCGCAACCAGTTTCTGTACAGCATATTAATCAAACTGGAGCGGGACAAGATCAACACCAAAGCGGTAAAGGCGTTCATTCAGGAAAAGATCACCGACATCTTGACTGACAAGGGCTTACGGGCCGTATCGGTGGTGGCCGATGTGGATTGTTTGTAATTGGTTATTTTTAGAGAAAATTTTACAACCATGCTAACCGTATCCGGCATTATCGACGAAGAGGGGCAGCTTCATCTGGAAGAACAACTGCTCGAAAAAGGCAAAAAAGCGAAGGTATTCGTTACACTCGTAGAGGAAATCAGCGAGGAGAAGCCGAAACGGACGCCTGGCTTAATGAAAGGCACATTTAAAAGTGACTACTGGTTCTCCGATGAATTCAATGAGCCTTTGGACGATCTTAAAGATTACATGTGATGCGGCTTCTACTCGATACCCAAGTCGTTGTCAGACATATAGAAGATGAATCGCTGTTGACGCAGAATGCTCGTGAAGCCATTAGAACGGCTAATGAAGTATATGTTACGCCCGTTAACTTTTACGAAATAGCGATTAAATTGGCAATAGGCAAAGACCCCGGCGTGAGTAGTTCTGTAGCAGACATAATTGCAATTGCACTTCGTTCAGGCTTTATCTGGCTTCCGCTATCGGCGAGTCACATTGAAGCATATACCCAACTATCTCTTTTTGAACAGCACCGGGTGGGGTGGTCCGGTTTAGCGGCACACTCAACTTGCAAGTTTTGTGTGATACTCATTCTCAATCTGTTCAGGGCTTTTGTAGCCCAGCGACGAGTGTTTTCGAACCGCACAGGCGGCCCTGCCGATTGTAATAGCATCGCT
>JBBQLG010000103.1:0-23374 GCA_038327655.1 Cytophagales bacterium | reverse complement strand
TGTTTGAGACGTTAGAAGCGGCTCAGGATTGTGTGGAAGCGGTGCTGGAGACGTACTTTGAACAGCCGCAAAAAGTGTGTCAGTTAGCTGCTTATCCTTACATTGTCGATACGTCATCACCAGTTTAATTTAGTATTAGTTGCATTCGACGCAGCCACAAGCGTCAGCGATTTCTCCTAATTCCGTATTTTTGAGAATCCAACCTCACGTTTTGGGGTTGGATTCTCGTTTTTAAGCTACTGTTTCATTCATCCGACTATTTTTTATGCGCCACGGCCGCCTGCTTTGCTTATTACTTGTGATTACCCTGTTTCCCCTCGCGGCTGTACTGGCTCAAACCCTCAAACCAATTACACTGGATGATGTCTGGGGCCGCAACGCGGGTACCTTCGCCCAAAAAACGGTGCAGGGCGTTAACTGGATGAAAACCGGCGGGTTCTACACCGCGCAGGAACCCGGTAAAGTAGTAAAATACAACATCGTTACGGGGCAGCCGGTCGATACGCTGTTCGACGAGAAAACCGCTGGCCAACCCATTTCGATGGATGCTTACCAACTTAGTGCCGATGAGCAGAAACTGCTGATCACCACGCAGGAAGAACCAATCTATCGCCGGTCGAGCCGGGCCGATTTTTACGTGTACGACCTGAAAACCAATAAGCTGATCCCGCTCAGCAAAAACGGTAAACAGCAGTTCGCCACGTTCTCGCCCGACGGTCAGCGCGTTGCCTTTGTGCGGGACAACAACCTGTTTGTAGTCGATTTGACCGAAACGTCGGGCCGCATGGGTAAAGAAACCCAACTGACTACCGACGGCAAGCGCAACGAAATCATCAACGGCGCGGCCGACTGGGTCTACGAAGAAGAGTTCAGCATGGCGCGGGCGTTCGAGTGGTCGCCCGACAGCAAGCGGCTGGCCTGGATTCGGTTCGATGAAAGCCGCGTCCCCGAATACGGCATGCAGCTTTGGGGCAAACTCTACCCCACCGAATACCGCTTTAAATACCCTAAAGCGGGCGAAGCCAATTCGTTGGTTACGGTACTGATTGCCGATGCCACCGGTGCGCCGGACGGGGTAGTACGGAAAGTAACGGTCGATACCGGGGCAGAAACAGACATTTACCTGCCCCGCATTCAGTGGACTAACAATGCCAGTCTGCTCTCGATCCGGCGGTTAAACCGGCTACAAAACAAAATTGACCTGCTTCACGCCGATGCGGCTACCGGCAAAACGACAACTGTTTTATCCGAAACCAGTCCAACGTACATCGACCTCGACCTGACTGACGATCTGGCGTATTTAGCTGATAATAAATCGTTTCTGTGGACGAGCGAGCGCAGCGGCTACAAACACATCTACCGGTACGACCTGAGCGGGAAACTGCTCGGTGCGGTAACGTCGGGTGATTTCGAGGTGAAAGACGTGCTGGGCGTCGATGCCAAAACGAATGTGATGTATTTCACCTCGGCGGAGGTGTCACCCCTGGAGCGTCATCTGTACCGGGTGGGTTTAGATGGTAAAAACAAGACCCGCCTGACCGATGCATCGGGCACGTTCGCAATCAACTTCAGCCCCGACTTTGCGTATTACCTGCAATACTACGGTTCGGCGGCTGCCCCCCAAACGGTGAGCGTACTGCAAACGGTGGCCAATAAATCCTCGAAATCGCTGCGGGTCATCGAAAGCAACGACGCCCTGAAAGCCCGGCTGAAGGACTACGCCATCGCGCCGAAACGATTTTTCCACTTCACTACCACGGAAGGCACTTCGCTAAACGGCTACATGATCCGGCCCATCGACTTCGACAGCACCAAAAAGCACCCGGTACTGATGTTTGTGTACGGCGGGCCGGGGTCGCAGCAGGTAGTGAACAGTTGGGAAAGCCGCGACTTTTTCTGGTACCAGACGCTCGTGCAAAAAGGCTACATCATCGTCTGCATCGACAACCGGGGGACGGGGTCGCGGGGGGATGCCTTCCGTACCGTTACCTACGCCCAACTCGGCAAGTACGAAACGCAGGACCAGATCGAAGGCGCGAAGTATCTGGGCGGTTTACCCTACGTCGATAAGAGCCGAATCGGCATCTGGGGCTGGAGTTACGGCGGCTATATGTCGTCGCTGTGCATGACCGTCGGGGCGGATTATTTCAAAACCGGCATCGCGGTGGCGCCCGTCACAACCTGGCGTTTTTACGATACTATTTACACCGAACGCTACCTGAAACGCCCGCAGGAAAATGCCAGCGGCTACGACGACAACTCTCCCCTGACCCACGCGGCCAAACTGAAAGGCAACTTCCTGCTCATTCACGGCACGGGAGACGACAACGTTCATTTTCAGAACTCCATCGCGTTCGAGGACGCGCTGATTAAGGCGGGTAAGCAGTTCCAGTCGTTTTATTACCCCAACCGGAACCACGGCATTTACGGCGGCAACACCCGGCTGCACCTGTACCAGATGATGACCAATTTCATCGAAAAAAATCTGTAGATATAGGGGTTAAACACAGAGAGAACAGAGGGAGGCACAGAGAGAAATATCGGTGTTCTCTCTTCCCTCCATTTCCTCCGTGTTTAAAACCTTTTCTGACGGGGTGTTAAACCTTGCTGGCTGATTCACTTCTAAGAATCATACAACAACATAAACACCTTTGAACCATGAAAAAGACCATCTTAACCATCGCGGCCCTGGCCTTACTCACGACTGGCAGTGTAATGGCTCAGCGCGGCTACAACGGCGGCTATAACCAGTATCCGGCACCGGCTCCCACATACCCCAACAATCAATACCCGGCTCCTAATTCAGGCTACAATCAGGGTGGTTACAATCAATATCCAAACCAGGCCAATCCGCATTTCGACGATTCGCAGGACTGGTACCGCATCGAACGGTTAGACGAGATCGTTAATCTGTCGCGTGGTCAGAAGCGTGACCTCAAACGCATCGAAGACCGGTACGACCGGCTTGGTTTAACGCCTGGTGGGCGGCTCTACCCGCAGGAAGCGCAACGGCTTCAATTCCAGAAGCAGCAGGATATTATGTCCGTGCTAAACCCCATTCAACGGGACCGTCTGTACGCGTTTCAGCAAAACCGTCGGCCCGGTCGGGGCGGTTATTACGGCCGACGCGGGTAAGATACGCCGTTCACAGATACACCCGATTCCGTAACTTGCTCGTGAAGGCCCGTGCGCAGCACGGGTCTTTTTCGCTTCAATACCGGCACTCATCCGCACGAATCCGGCCTACTTTATTCGTCGTAGGTATTGAACACAACACACCCCGGTTGGACAGGTCGTCTGCCGATTGTCTGAACAAGAAGCGGGTGATGCAGTTTGTTACAGTGCACCCTGTTCGGTGCGATCCATTCATTAAACACCATCGTTATGAAGAAGATACAAATTTTCCTCAGTCTGATTACCGTCTTAACCCTGCTCGTCGATCAATCGGCCCAGGCACAGATTGGACGGCGCTGGAGTCCACAGGCTAAAGATGCAACCATCGGGGCGGGCATTGGCGGAGCCGCCGGGGCCATCATCAACAAACGCAACCGTGTAGTGGGGGGCGTCATTGGGGGCGTCATTGGCGGAGCAACCGGCTATGCCATTGGCAAACACACGGATAACAAGCGTAAAGAAGCCGCCCGGGTAGCCGAAGCGAACCGGGTGGCGGCCGAACGCGAAGCTAACCGCGTAGCCGAAGCCAATCGGGTGGCGGCCGAGCGTGAAGCCAACCGGGCCGCCGAACAGTCGGCCGTTGCCAGAGCCAATGCCGAACGCGCACCCGCTAAAGCAACAGAAGGCGTCAATAAAGCCGTTCGGGCCAGCGGTCCTGTTGCCGTCATGGCAACCGCGCCTGCTGCCACGGCCACGGCTTATACCGCCCCGGCAGGTCCGGCACCAACGGTACTCAAATCAGGCTACCTGCCCAACGATACCTACGGCGACCAAACGGCCCCGTACGGAATGTCGCCGTACCGCCGGAAAAGCTGGTAGTTTTCTTCACCATTCACATAAATAATGACCATTATGAAATCAGTAATCAGTGCGCTCTTAGTAATTGGGATGGCGTCGGCCTGTTCAAAACCCAGTGAAGCCGTCAACGTTCAGGAGCTGAATCAGCAATTCATCGGTGCCTGGAACAATAAGGACGCCGACAAAATAAACGCGCTGCTGGCCGACGATGTCCATTTTTTACAGGGCAACGCGCATTATAAGGGCAAATCGGAGGTGGCTGATAAATGGGTTAAAAGCACCCTGTCCAGCCTGAGCGATCTAAAAACGAATGTGGTTAGCTCGGCGGCAGATTCGCAGACAGCCTACGAAGCCGGTACGTTTTCGGTGGATGTTGCACCCGCTGCCGCCAATGAACCGCGTGGCTTCGGCGAAGGCAACTTTATCCTGCTGTGGAAAAAAGGAGCGGATATGACCTGGAAACTCAGCTACGCCCAATTGGAGGACCTGCCGGTACAGGTCAAAAATTAAAAATGGAACACATCAAGCCCATGTGCTGATGACGACCGTAGGGAGACATTTACAAACATGGCCGGTTGGGCTGTCTGTGTTGACCTCGCGTCCTGCTGCCTGTGGCCCGGCAAGCTGCCCACGTGGAGCGAAACTCGACACAAATGTTAAATATTCTCAACAAATGTTAAAATTCTTTCTGATTGTTCAAAAAAAGACCTGATTTGCCGCTTAACGCAAAATGAAGTAAAAATGAGACAATCACTATTACTCGTGTTCTTCTGCGCTTATTTTCAATCTTTTGCCCAAACAACAAAGATTGAAGACCTTTGCCAAATTTTTCATTTGCCAGATGGAAAAGACACCACCACATTTATTATTTTTGGTAGCAAGGCAGACTTGAAAGTAAAAAAGCCACTTTTTTTGTTTCGTCAAGGCTCTCAGCCTGCTCCATTCATACAATTAGTGGGCGATAAATATTACGTTTCCGCTCCCTTCCACTTTCGTGATTATAAAAATGACTACCATTTTGTAGTAGTTCAAAAGCCCGGGGTTCGGTTGGTAGTTGACACAACATATTACAGTGAATATGAAAAGGCTATTAGCAAGCCTGACCCACCGGAAAAATTTGTCAGTAAAAAATATTTAGCAAATAATTACCGTGAACGCTATGTAGACCAGTGCGATAAAGTAATTAATTACCTTATCAAACAGTCTTGGATTGACAAGAAAAAAGTGGTGTACTGTGGTGGCTCTGAGGGGTTCACAGTCGGAGCTGACTTAGTTGCCAATCATAACTCATTCGTAACTCACACCATTTTATTTTCTGGTAAACCAGGTCGTAGGTTTGAAGTAATGATTCAACAGATCAGAGATCAGATTGATGCAGGTGAAAAAACATTTGAAATTGGTCAGCCTCAGATTGAAATGATGTACAGAGTATGGAAAGACATTTGTAAACACCCATACGCCACCGATAAATCTTTTGGTGATACTTACCGCGCTTGGTACTCTTTTCCCCAACCAACTCTTCCTAATCTGCTCAAAATTAATACTCCGTTGTACATTGCTTATGGGACAGCAGACAAGGAAATGGCTCCTTACTTAGATAACCTCCCATTAGAATTTATTGCTTTAGGCAAGAAAAATCTGACACTAAAACCCTATTATGAACACGACCATATGTTTTTTCAGATTAAGCGAGATGATGCAGGTAAAGTAGTTCAGAAGGTTTATAACGGTGACGCTGTTGCAAAAGACTGGATGGAATGGCTTAAAACGCATTGAACTAAGCGTTGTCAAACATAGACTATCGGGGCGGTCGGGCGGTCGCCGTAGCGCAACCTATCAATCCTAAACCTGCCCAACCGGGGCGTTTCTCGTGTCAGCCGAAAGCCCGAAATGGAAACTAAAACCTGCCCTCTTGAGACGTGCAACCTGTCGCCGGAACGCTGCCCTGCAAGCACTTTATGGACCTGCACCCATCAAGCCCATACATGCACAAAGCCTACCCTCATCAGGTAGGCTTTGTGCATGTATGGGCTTGTGTTACTTGGCGTCAATCTCGGCAACGGCCTGATCGACGGCTTTCACGGATGCCTGATCGTTTAGTGTGGCGCGTTTCTCTTTGATGTTGGTAA
Organism: Cytophagales bacterium; assembly: GCA_038327655.1. Lineage (GTDB taxonomy): Bacteria > Bacteroidota > Bacteroidia > Cytophagales > Spirosomataceae > JBBQLG01. Next base: position 17,273 of record JBBQLG010000103.1, on the reverse strand, counting down.
GCATCGTGCTGACAAACGGACCAACCCCGTACGACTTATAGCGTATCCCAAGGGCCTTTATTTCGTCGATACCCTGCAATGCATCTGCCGATTTATCCAAACGACTGACCATTGCGCTGAATTTTGGCAACAGATCAAACTTCGATTGTGGTCCAAGTGCTTTGTAGTTCGTGTACACGTAGTTCCATTGGTCGGTACCACCCTGTTCGGCGTACAGGCCAATGATACCCGCCGTTAACGCGCCTTTGCTGTCTTTCTCCAAAGCCTTCGCGCTTTTCACCCCTTCCGCCGGATCGAGCAGGGCGATGCCGTTCAGGGCGGCTCCTTCGATGGCGTACGACTGATTGGTAAGCGCCTGTTTAAACAATGTCAGGTTACCCGGTACCTTCAGCTTGGCCAGCGCATTCAGCGCAGCCGCCCGAACCAGGGTATTGGGATCGGTTTGGGCCAGCGACATCAATATCGGTTGAGCAGCCGCCAGCATGGCTTCGTCCTTAAGATTGAGGACTTTAATCGCGTTGATCTGCAACCCATAATACTTGTCTTTCAGGGCCGCCAGCAAAATCGTTTGGCCGGCTTTTTCGGTTTGCTGTTTTGTAGCGGCCGTCAGGGCTTCGAGCCGGTCGAGGTACAACGGCGCATTGGCGTACTGAAGCGCGTATTCCTCAATCGTCTTGTTATCCGTCTTCTGCGCCAGCAACACCTTATCGGCATCCACATTCACCAGCGTGGGCTTTTGGGCTACCTTAAACGTCAGCGTATCGGCTTTATCGCGCATCCAGACCTGCTGCCGTGTTTTTTTACCCCCGGCGTAGATGTCGATGGCCATTGGCAGGGTAAAGGCGTTGCCTTCCTGCGTCTGTTTCAGGTAAACCGTCTGCGTCTTGGTCCCCTCATCCCACTGGTAATCAATCGTCAGCACCGGGTGGCCCGCGCCGTAATACCACTGATTGAAAAACCAGTTCAGGTCCCGGCCGCTGGCTTCTTCAAACGCCAGGCGCAGTTGCTGCGCTTCGCCGGTTTTAAACGCATTGGATTTCAGGTAGGTATTAAGGCCTTTAAAGAAAGCATCTTCGCCCAAATAATTCCGCAGCATGTTCAGGATGCGCCCGCCTTTTTGGTAACTCACCACGTCGAACACATCCTCTTTATCGTGGTAATGAAACCGGACCAGGTTCTTGGCGGCTGCATCGGGTGTGTTCAGGTAATTTTGCAGGGCATCCTGATTGTGGGCATCACCGGCGTCTTTACCGTACTTATGCTCCGCCCACAGGGTTTCACTGAAGTCGGCAAATGATTCGTTGACGGTCAGGTTGCTCCAGCTTTCGGCCGTTACGTAGTCGCCAAACCACTGGTGAAACAGTTCGTGGGCAATCGTACTGCGCCCGGCATCGTAATACCGGTCCAGCAAATCGCGGGGCGTTCCCTGTACGTATTCACCGTGGAGCGTGGCCGAAGTGTTCTCCATCGCCCCGCTCACGTAATCGCGGACGACAATCTGCGCGTATTTATTCCACGGATAGTCGATACCCAGTTTCTGCGAATAAAACTCGATCAGTTCCGGTGTGAACCCAAAGATATCCTTGGCGTAGGGCGCGTAGGCGGGTTCGAGGTAATAGCTTACTTCTCTGTCGCGCCATTTGTCGCGGTAAATTTTGAAATTACCCACGGCCATCATGAACAGGTACGGCGCGTGGGGCAGGTCCATTTTCCAGGTATCGGTCCGGGTGCCGTCGCCGTTATTCTTCTGCGTGGTCAGTTTACCGTTCGACAGCGTGACGTACTTCGCCGGTACGGTCATGGTGATTTCGTCGGTCGTTTTCTGGTTGGGCTTGTCGATGGTAGGGAACCACGCCGACGAGCTTTCGGTCTCGCCCTGCGTCCAGATTTGCACGGGTTTACCAGCTTCGCTGCTGTCGGGGTTGATGAAGTACAGGCCTTTGGCGTCGTTGATGGCCGCGCTGCCCTTTACTTTCAACTGATTCGGTTTGGCCGTATAGTCGATGTAAATCGTGTAGGATTCGCTGCTTCGATAACTTTTGTCCAGACGAATGGCCAGACTCAAGCTGTCGTAGGTGAATTTGAGGGGTACCGTCGAATTGCCCTTCATGACGGCTACGCTTTTGATATCCATGCCTTTGGCATCCAACCGCAGCGAATCGGTCGGGTACAGGTGTGGCTTCAGCGTGACCCATTCCTTGCCGTACATGAACCGCTTTTTGTAATCGAAGCGAACGTCTAATTTGGTATGAACCAGATCATTGATTTTAGGGGCCGTTTCGCGGGTGATTCGGTACGCCGGATCATCCGTATCGGGTTTGGCCTCCTGCGCCCGTGCGGGAGAATGCGCTCCGGCCATGAGCAGCGCAGCGGTCAGTGCCTGTAAAAGAGGGCTTTTAGTCATGTAGGTAAAGGGAAGTGCCAGATTTTGAAAGGCAAATTTAGGCAGAATTGAGCCGTTTCTATCAGCCCATGAGTTAAGTCACAAGCTGATAGAAACGGCCATGCATTGCATCCCTACAGACTACGAAACAGCTTCTTCGTTTTTCATCACAAATTCCTGCTGTTCGGGGTTCTCCCGGCGGATGAACGGCCGGATAATCAGGCGGGTGCCGCGCTGATAGGTAAACAGCCGGTACATCCAGTTGCTGAACACAATGAGTTTGCTGCGGAAGCCAACGAGGTAAAAAATATGAACGAACAGCCACGTCATCCAGGCCAGAAAGCCGCCGAGGTGGATGTTGCCCGGTAAATCGGCCACGGCCTTGTTGCGGCCCACAATGGCCAGCGATCCTTTATCGAAATAGCTGAACGGGGTTGGCTCTTCTTTTTTCAGCCACTTGCGGATGTTTTTGGCCAAATGATCACCCTGCTGAATGGCCGGCTGCGCCACACCGGGATGTCCCTTCGGCCACTTTTCCGACTTCATGAACGCAATATCACCGATGGCAAACAGGTCGGTAAAGCCCTGCACCCGGTTGAATTCATCAACTAAAATCCGGCCTTTTTCAGTCGCTTCGGCCGGTACACCCTCAATCATCGCTCCGGTTACGCCCGCCCCCCAAACTAAGGTCTGTGTTTTGATCTGCTCACCGCCCTTGAACGTCACCGTTTCGCCGTCGTAGTTCTCGACGAACGTTTTCAGTTTGATGATGACGCCCAACTCTTCGAGGTATTTCTGCGCTTTCTGACCCGCTTCGGGCGACATTGGCGGCAACACGCGATCTATGCCTTCGACTACGTAGATATTCATTGTGCTGAAATCCATGCCCGGATAGTCGGCGGGCAGCACGTGCTTACGCATCTCGGCCAGCGAACCCGCCATTTCGACGCCCGTTGGACCAGCTCCGGCAATCACGAAATTCAGCAAACTCTGCCGTTCGGCCGGGTCCGTTGTAATGCTCGCCTGCTCGAAACACTGCAAAAACTGACTGCGGATGTTCAGGGCTTCGGGTACGGTTTTGAGCGGAAACGAATATTTCTGAATCTGCTCGTTGCCGAAGAAATTGGATTTCGAGCCGCTGGCAATCACCAGATAATCGTACTTGATATCGCCGATGAGCGTCGAGACGGTTTTGGCCACCGGGTCGATTTTAGTCACCCGCACGAGTCGGAAATGGAAGTCGTCCTGCCCGTCGAACATCTTGCGGAACGGCTCGGCAATGGCGTCCGGCTCCAGCCCCGCCGTGGCGACCTGATACAGCAGCGGCCAGAATCCGTTGTAGTTCTGCTTGTCGAACAGCACCACCTGCACGTCGGCATTGCGCAGGCTTTTGGCTAAGTTCATGCCGCCAAATCCACCGCCGATGATGATGACGCGGGGTTTGGTGGTATCGGGTATATTGAGCGATAATTTATCGAAGTGAAGCATAGTCTGTTAACCGTTGAGCGTTGTAGATATGTACTCTCTGTAGGTACACGCTAAAAACAAATTTGTTTGGGAAAACGAGCCAAATCGTCGCATCCGGGCCTGATCTCTTCCCTGATTCCTATGAAATACCCTTTACTTCTCATTTCAGGGTTACGGCTTTGGAAATCAGGCGGTTTTGCGCAATCACGCCCCGCCACTGCACTGCCCAAACGTTCCACCGTTACCGTCAGCGGTTACATTCGGGAAGCCGGTAGTCAGGAAGCACTCGTCGGCGTAAACGCTTACCTCGCAGCCGATGGGCCGGGTGCCCGACCCATCGGGAGCACATCCAATACCTACGGCTTTTATTCGCTCACCCTGCCAACCGCCGATTCGGTTGCGCTGACGTTTTCGTTTATGGGTTACACCACTACCGGGCGCACAGTTTCGCTGCGCAACAGTCAGACGCTTACGATTGATCTGGTACCGGGCCGGGCGTTGTCGGAAGTGGTCGTGACGCTGACGGTACTTCACTTGCCAGGTCGGTACCAGTACCGACCAACATTCAGGGCGGCTTGGGCTGCTTTGCCGCCCATAACCAAACCCCGCTTCTGTTGAAGGGGTGACAATAGTTTATATACTATATAACCACCTAAAAGTGGAGTTACTGAACCAGAAGCCGTTTTAAGAGGAAATTTAGATTGGCTGGTACCACAACGTCAACGTCTGCTAACAAATAGAGCATCAAGTACGCTGACAAACTGACATGTTAAATTAACTTGCTACCTTTTAATAAATAAGCATCATTATTAGTCAACTTATTCCTGTCTAGTGATTCTAAGTATGCTGCTGGTTGTCTATACTTCAGCGTTTAACACTAAAACGTCACCTTCTAAATAAATTCTCTCATGAGAAAGTATTACATTCTATTTTGGTTTCTACTGTCTATCTTTTTTTTACAGTGTGACTCTTCCAGCGATGCTAGCTTGGAAGGCGTGAAGCCAGAACCCACAGTTCAGGTGAAGGCTATCGGAATGGATAATGATTTTATTCAATACGTAACTACAGCCAAACAGTTAGCTCTGCTTCTTCACTTCAATCGGAGCAAACGTTATCTTGAAAAAAACTCAAAAAGACCTTATGGGAAAATAAAGGAAAGCCAAGATAGAATAGGCAACTACCTGAGAGACGGACTGACAAAGCAAGAACTCCCCCTACTTTTTAAAGAGTATGGCAGTTCTAAAGAAGATATTACTACACTTGTGGGGCGTATGTCACTACACATCCTTCTGCTAAATCATAAATATGGCGACAAACCAGTACTTGAGAAGCTTACATCTGAAGAGTTTAATCAAGCTTACGACTTAGCTATATCACAAGAATCTAGTCAGGTAGGCACCAACGGTGGTTTTTATTGCGTCCAATGTCCTGGTGCTAATTGCGAAAGTTGCGGACCTGGACAAAATCCAGATGATGGCGGTGGCTGGGGTGGTACCGGTGGCGGTGATAGTGGTAGCGGTGGTGGCACCGACTGCGCTCAGGTACGTAGACTTGCTGCCAAAAAACGAGACGCTGTCATCGATAATGCGTGGAGAGAATTTGCGGCAGAATCTATTGCCTGTGCGGGTGCAGCTTATCGAACAGCGGTCAGCTTGTACGGTGCAACTTGGTACTTGAATGCTTTAGGACCGGAAGCTCCCTTCGTTATATCAGCATTGGGTGCGGTGGGCGTTGGAGCAAGCTGTATGTGGCTGGCCACCAGCCGAGTAGATTCTCTTATAATAGGTGCGCAAAGTGATTATCAACTTGATTTAATTAGCAACGGATGCTAACATCATTACCAAATTCAACTACGCTATGACCATGGGAACCAAGTTATTGAAAAATTTACTTTCCGGTCTTCTTATTATTACTCCCTTTGCTTTAGTGCTTTTGAAAAGTAAAGTTATTGGAGAGTGGTATCTTCCAATAATCATTGTAAACTTGACTGCGGTGTTTATATCCTCCTATATCTCCTTCAGAAACGCGCCCAAAGCATTGTTAGGGGTATTCATAACGGTGATAATCGGCTTGACCTTTTTTGGAATAGTGTATTTTTACCGTAGTTGAGGCCATTAATTATAAAGGAGACGCGTTACGAGCCTCATTGTGTAACAGGCCTTGTAATGCGTCTCCTTTACGGTGCTGTTAATGCAAGTTGGAACTCACTCATTTTAATACCCCTAATCTCACACCAATTTATTAAATAATAGTTGCCTACCTCAGGCCGTTGGCACGTTGTTCATCACTTCGGTCTGCTTCCGAATCGACTCCATGTGGATGATTTTGTAGATTTCTTCCACCAGTTCGGGGTACAGGTTCAGCTTGCGGGCCAGTTCCGTGCGTGAGGTCAGAATCTCCTTCCAGCGGTCGGGCTGGAACAGGGTTACGTTGTTGTCGCGTTTATATTCCGCTAATTTTTCAACCAAGGCCATCCGGGCGGCCAGCATCTCGACCAACTGCCGGTCGACGCTGTCGATCTTCGTCCGAAGTTGCTCAACCATGCCCTGAAACTCTACGTTCTCCGACTGCACCTGGCGGATGTGCAGGTGCTCCAGCATCTCGCCGAAGGCCGTGGGCGTCAGTTGCTGAGCTGCATCGCTCCAGGCTTTATCGGGGTCAATGTGCGATTCAACAATCAGTCCATCGTAGTTCAAATCCAGCGCGGTCTGGGCCAGTTCGTAAAGGTAGGCCCGCTTACCGGCCATGTGGCTTGGGTCACCAATCATGGGCAACTGCGGAAACATCGACTTCAACTCAATGGCAATCTGCCACATCGGAATGTTGCGGTATTTGCTGGCTTCGCCCGTGGAAAAACCACGGTGAATAGCCCCTAATTTGGTGATACCCGCCCCGGCAATCCGCTCGAAGGCTCCAATCCAGAGGGCTAAATCGGGGTTTACGGGGTTTTTAATCAGTACCGGCACGTCCACACCGCGCAGGGCATCGGCGATTTCCTGCACGTTAAACGGGTTGACCGTCGTGCGGGCACCAATCCATAAAATGTCGACACCATATTTCAGGGCCAGTTCAATATGCTCCGGTGTGGCGACTTCTACGGCAAAGGGAAGGCCGGTTTCGGCTTTGGCGCGTTGAATCCAGGGGAGAGCTGCTTCGCCCATGCCTTCAAAACTGCCGGGCCGGGTACGGGGCTTCCAGACGCCCGCCCGAACGGACCAAAACGTTTTACATGGTTTTCCAGTGGCAGGATACGCCGGGCATGGCCAACTATTACCGGATCGCGGGCACGTTTGCGCACACGGCGAACAGCAGCACCAAAAAACCGGATTCAACCATCACGGATGCGATTAATTTCCGTACCAATCAGAACCGACGCAGTCTCTTCAGCGACGAGGGCAGCGATGGTAACGTGTTTACTACGCCGAACGGCAGCATCGGCCAATCCGTCACCGTCAGCAACACGGACCCTCGTGCTACCGATAAACTCAATGCCTTCCGGCTGGAGTCGATGTTTAAAACCATTACCCTACAAGCCATCCTGCTGAATACGGACGCTCAGTATTATCACTATCACCGCAGCATCGAGCAGTTTCGCGACGCCAATGGCAACCCGTTTGCCGAGCCGGTGCTGGTGCCCACCAACATTCAGGGCGGTCTGGGCTGTTTTGCCGCCTACAACCGAACCATGCTGCTGTTAAAGGTAAAGTAGCTGTGGTTTGCGATGTCCGGTCGCTGCCATTCGCGGTCGTGCGGTTAGGATAAACAGATAAAAGACAAGATCGAAAACGGTTTAGATTTTACTCATCCGTGAGCAAATGCAGGATTATCTATTTCTAAATGGAATTTGCGTTCGTTCGGGCAATTAAAACCTATTCCGGTGGACTGGGCTTTCGGGCCGGTACGCACAGGTAAAGTGGCCGGGCGTTAAAAGCAACCTGTGGTAGCCATGGCCGTTCTTCCCGGACTGGCATTGAAACCGTCTGCTTACCTGCCGAAAAGAGGGGGCAGCCCTCGCTGTCAGTCGGCTGCTACCGGTTCAAAATCGTGATGATGCACGTACCGCAGTGTTTTGTCGCCCAAAAGAGCCTGCTGCCAGACTGAGCCATAGTCCAGGTGATTCCGGTTAAACCAAATGACGTCTCCCCGTCGAACAAGTCCTCTATCCCGACTGGTTGGGTCGGCCGGGTTGGTAACCCATTCGGTTTCCCGTAGTGCCTGGTGGGCATCATCAAACGCGGAAACGATAGTGGAATAGTCCAGCGTGGGTTTCCTGGTCATAACAGCGGTTAATAAGGGTTCGGAACGACTTACCCCAGCAACTACCCTTTTGCGTGGAGTTTCTTCTTTTCGAGGAGCTTATTCGCCAGTTTTTGCTCCCGTTTCTGGATTCTGATTAGCTTGTGCGCCAGTTTTCGGGCGGATTTTTCAACCGCTTTTATACTATTTTTCGGTTGTTCAGTGGCAGGGCTGAGGCTTAACTCTATGGCACGGGTAATCGTGGTAATCATTACTTTTTCTCTGGCTTTCATCGGGGTACTGTTAATGAGTATACGAATGGTTAAATGGGTGTGGCTACGTACTGGAATCTAAATTCGGCTGGCTACCAGTAACCACAGGCTATTCTACTGGTTGGGTACGTTCCTGTCACGCGACAGTTATCTCCCTGAAATCATGCAGGTGAACGTAGCGCACTGTTCGGTCTGTCAGGCGGGCCTGTTGCCAGGCTGGACCACTGCCAAAATGCCTGGGATGGAACCAGATGGTTTCGCCCTCGTGAATCAGACCTTTGTGGTGATTATCCGGATTGGCCGGATCTGCCAGCCACTCCGTATCCTGTGTAGCCTGGTAAGCCACATCAAACCCATCGGCGGTAAGCGGGTGCCGCTGCTTCTGTTTGAATAGACGCGTTTGCGGAACCTGTTGCTTCGCCGTATCAAAGTCGAGCACGACGCGTCCGGTAATCCGGCCCGCTTTCAGATCGGTAAAAATCTGGTTGATGTTTTCGAGCCGGTCGGTCTGGTAATGGACCCGAACGGTACCGGCCGCGGCAAACGCCAAACTTTCCGCCAAATCCTGGCGTGTGCCAACGATGGAGCCGCGAATGGTTTTGCGGTTCAGGGCTACGTCGAAAATGCTGACGGGAAACTCACCGGGTGGCAAACCAACAACGGCCAGTGTACCCCCCCGGCGCAGCATACCAACGCCCTGGGCAAACGCCGTTTGCGAAACCGCCGTCACCAGTACGCCCCGCGCCCCGCCAATGTTGGCCTGAACCACAGTGGCCGGATCTTCCTTCGTGGCATCAATGACCAGGTCGGCTCCTACCGCACGGGCCAGATCGAGTTTATCGGGACTGATGTCGACGGCGATTACGTGCATACCCATCGCTTTGGCGTACTGAACGGCTAAATGCCCCAGCCCACCAATGCCCGAGACAACGACCCATTCGCCGGGTTTGGTCTCGGTTTCTTTCAGCCCTTTATAAACCGTAACACCAGCGCACAGAATCGGTGCCGCATCGGCAAATGATAGTGTATCGGGGATATGGCCTACGTAATTGGGGTCGGCCAGCACGTACTCGGCGAAACTACCCTGCACCGAATAACCGGTGTTTTGCTGGTTGTGGCACAGCGTTTCCCAGCCCGTATAGCAGTATTCGCAGTGCCCGCAGGCCGAATACAGCCAGGGTATCCCAACGCGGTCGCCTTCGTGCACGTTTGTCACGCCCGCTCCCACCACCACAACCGTACCCACGCCCTCGTGACCGGGAATAAGCGGCAGCACAGCTTTCACCGGCCAGTCACCGTCAATGGCGTGCAGATCGGTATGGCAAACCCCGCAGGCCGCTACCCGTACCAAAATCTGGCCGGGGCCTACGGTTGGCACCGGAACCTGCTCGATCTGTAGGGGCTGGCCGTAGCCGTGCAGCACGGCGGCTTTCATGGTTGAGGGAATCATAGCGGTACATGGCTAAAAATGATTCCGTAAACGTAGTGGTTTGCCCGGCCAGCCGGTATGACGACGATCAGTTCGGGAGCAGATATTAATCATAGCCGACGATGAGCAAACCTGATCAACCCGATTGGGCAGGGTTCATTAGCTGAATCGCCTACTTCCTGTACCTCCGATAAAACCAGTGTTTCAGCGCTTCGGCCGACAGCACATAGACCGTAACAATGCCAATGATCGCTCCGTACAGCGACAGGGGTATGGTAGTAAAGCCAAATACCCGCGCCAGTGGACTGATGGGTAGCAACAGTACTACCGCAGCGATCAGGGCGGTAGCCCCCATCAGCCAGGTACTGGGCCGGCTTTTGTAAGCGACCTGCCGGGTGCGAACCACCAGCACGATGATCGACGCCGACAGCACCGATTCGACAAACCAGCCCGTCTGAAACAGAGGTTCGTTGGCCTTGAATACCCACAGCAACACACCGAAACTCAGGTAGTCGAAGACGGAACTCAGCAGCCCGAACGTGAGCATGAACCGCCGGATGAAGGTCAGATCCCAGTTGGCGGGTTTTTCGATGGCGGCCGGGTCTACGTTGTCCGAGGAGATCGTCATGGCGGGCAGGTCGGTGAGCAGATTAGTCAGCAGAATCTGCGCGGGCAGCAGCGGCAGGAAGGGCAGAAACAACGAGGCCCCGGCCATGCTGAACATATTGCCGAAGTTGGCACTGGTGGCCATGAAGATGTATTTCATCGTATTGGCGAAGGTCCGTCGGCCCTCCCGCACGCCGTCGATGAGCACGTTCAAATCCTGTTTCAGCAGCACGATATCCGCGGATTCCTTCGCCACGTTCACGGCCGAATCGACGGATATGCCCACATCGGCCGCGTGCAGCGCACTGGCATCGTTGATACCATCGCCCATGTAGCCGACCACGTAACCGGCTTTTTTCAGGGCCAGAATAATGAGTTCCTTCTGGATTGGTTCGATTTCGGCAAAAACGTGGGCGGTCGATACTTTGTGACGCAGGGCCTCCACGTTCAGTTGGCGCAGGTGGGTGCCGGTCAGGACTTCCGGCGTGTCGATCCCGATAGCACGCGCGACCGCCGTTGCCACTAATACATTATCGCCGGTAATCATCTTGATCTGGATACCGAGTTTTCGGAGCGTGGCCAGCGTGTCGTGAATACCTTCTTTGGGCGAATCGAAGAGGCTGATAAAGCCCAAAAAGGTCATCCCGGCCTCGTCCGTTTTGTCGATGATCCGCTTGCCGTTGGTGTTTTTGGTGGCCAGTCCCAGCGTTCGGAATCCCTGCGTGCTCAGGTCCTTAAACGCTTGCTGAATAGCCGCCAAATGCCCGGCAATGGCTTCAGGAGCGGCCCCGCCGGTGTCCACAAAGGAGCAGACATCGAGGATATTCTGCAGGGCACCCTTCGCCACCATAATCGGTTGTCCGTCGATCTCGGTCAGGATCGTCAGCCGTTTGCGGATAAAGTCATACGGCGTTTCATCGACCCGCGGATAAGCCGAAACGTCGTCGGGCACAGCCGCGATAATAGCCACGTCGATGGGGTTATGAAAGCCCTGCTGCAACTGGGCGTTGATCTTGGCCAGCCGTCCGAGTCGGGGCGATACCTGGCCGTTGACGTCGATGATCCGGTTCACGGTGACGGCTCCCTCGGTGAGGGTACCGGTTTTGTCGGAACACAGCACATTCATGCTGCCCAGATTTTCAATCGCCGATAACCGCTTGACGATCACCTGTTGGGTGGCCATTCGGGCGGCACCTTTAGCCAGATTGATGCTGATGATAGCGGGCAGCAACTGGGGGGTCAGGCCCACGGCGATGGCCAGCGAGAACAGGAACGCATCCAGCACGGGCTTGTGCAGAAAGACGTTGATGGCAAAAATCACCAGCACCAGCACCAGGGTTATCTGCATGAGCAGGTAGCCAAACCGCCGGATGCCCCGCTCGAAATTGGTTTCCGGCGGGGCCTGGTTAATCCGCTCGGCAATGTGGCCCAGTTCCGTGTTCAACCCGGTGAACACAATCACCGCCGTACCACTGCCGCTGACCACACTCGACCCCATAAACAGCGCGTTCCGGCGTTTCGCTATCGGCGTAGCTGCGTCCAGAAGACCGGGCTGTTTATCGACGGGAAAGGTCTCGCCGGTCAGTGTGGACTCGTTGACGAATAACTCGTTGGCCGTTAACAGGTAGCAATCGGCGGGTACCAGATCGCCCGAACGCAGCGTGAGCAGGTCGCCCGGCACCAGTTGTTCGTCGGGTAGTTCCTGGTCGTTGCCATCCCGCCGGACGGTTGTTTTAGCGACTACAATACCCTGTAGCTGCTGCATGGCTTTCGACGCGCTGCGTTCCTGCCAGAAACTGAGTACCCCACTGATAAGGATGATAATCAGGATAATAACGCCATCGGTAACGTCGCTCAAAAAGAACGATAGCACGGCCGCCCCGATCAGCAGCAGTGAAATGGGGCTTTTAAACTGGCTGACGAACAGACCCAGCGTCGAGGATGTGTCTTTCGGCTTAATCCGATTCGGCCCGGCTGTCCGCCGGATTTTTTGGGCCTCGTCCTCGCTCAATCCCGTTTCGTGGGTGTTAAGCCGGGTCAGTATGTCGGTAGTCGGTAAGGCCCAGAACGTCGTCAGGCCATTGTCTACCGGACCCGGTTTTTGGGCCGGGGTCTTGGCGCGAGGGGGGCGCTGTACGTCGGGAGTCTCTACGGTGGAACCCATGGTTGTGTTACGTCAATGATTTTCGCAACAACTGCGCGTTCAGGGCAACGATGACCGTGCTGACGCTCATCAGCACCGCACCCATTGCCGGGCTGAGCACAAAGTGGGGGTACAAAACCCCGGCCGCCAGCGGAATGGCAATGACGTTGTAGCCCACGGCCCAGAACAGATTCTGGATCATCTTGTTGTACGTGGCCTTCCCAAAATCAACCAGATTGGTAATGTCGGTGGGTTTGCTATTGACCAGGATGATATCGGCGGTTTCGGCGGCTACATCGGTGCCGGACCCAACGGCGATGCCCACGTTGGCCTGCGCCAGCGCCGGGGCATCATTCACGCCATCGCCGGTCATGGCCACAAACTGCCGACCCGTCGGACCGCCCTTCGCCTGTAAATCCTTCACAATCTGCACTTTCTGGTCGGGCAGCACTCCGGCATAAACCCCGTCGAGGCCGAGTTCCTTCGCCACGGCATCGGCTACTTTCTGGTTATCGCCGGTGGCCATATACACCTTGATGCCGGACTGTTGCAGCCGCTGCACGGCCTCTCTGGAGTCGCCCCGGATGGTGTCGGCCAACGCCACGTAGCCCGTTAGCTTGCCGTCTGTCAGTACGAAGACGACCGTTTCGACTCCGCCAATTGCATCGGCTGGCGGGGCTATGTTTTTCTCTTTCAGGTAACCGGGACTGACCACCACTACCTGTTTTCCATTCACGGTGGCCGATACGCCCTTGCCCGTTATGGATTGAAAATCCTGAATGGCAGGCAAGGTCAGGTTTCGCTTCTTCGCTTCCCGGACGATCCCCTGCGCAATCGGGTGTTGGGATTGCTGTTCAAGGGCTGCGGTCAGGCCCAGCAGCGTTGCTTCGTCCGTGCCGGGTGACACCGATGCGGGTGACGCCGAACGCGCCTTCGGTAAGGGTGCCGGTTTTGTCGAAGACCATCGCCGTGATCTTGCGGGATTCTTCAAAGGCGGTACGGTTACGAATCAGCAACCCTTTTTGGGCCGAAATGCCGGTTGAAATGGCGACCACGAGCGGAATGGCTACTCCCAGCGCGTGCGGGCAGGCCGTGACCATCACCGTCACCATCCGCTCAATGGCAAAGGCTACATCTTTACCGGCCCAAAGCCAGGTGACGAGCGTGATCAGCCCCGTCGCCAGCGACAGGATCGTTAGCCAGCCCGCTGCCCGATCGGCCAGCGTCTGGGTTTGTGATTTGGCATCCTGCGCTTCCTGCACCATCTTAACCACTTTATTGAGGTAGCTGTCTTCCCCTTTATGGGTGACCTTGATCGTCAGCGAGCCTTCGCCATTGACGGCCCCGGCAATGACCGTGTCGTTTTTAGTTTTCTGCGCCGGTACACTCTCCCCCGTCAGCATACTTTCATTGACCGCACTACTGCCTTCTACGACCTCACCGTCGGTGGGAACGCGCTCACCGGGCCGGACCAGCACGATGTCGCCGATGGCCAGGACATCGACTTTTACGTCGCTGATGGTCGTACATCGACTTTATGGGCATCGGACGGCAACATCTTCACAATCAGTTCCAGCGAGTGCGACGCCCCGGCTACCGATTTCATCTCGAAATAATGCCCCAGCAACATAATGTCGATCAGCGTAGCCAGTTCAAAAAAGAAGTCTTCACCCCGCAGCCAACCCACCGACACAACCACGCTGTAGACATAGGCCGTGGTAACGGCAATCGCCACGAGGGTCATCATGCCCAATTTACGGGAACGCAGTTCGCCAACCATACCGGTCAGAAAAGGCCAGCCGCCATAGCCGCCATAGCCGTAAATGACCGTGGCCAGTACCAGCACGACCCCGTTTTCGGTAGGGAAAATCGAGCTGGTATCCCGTCAGATTTCGAAACATCATCGACAGTAAAATGACCGGCACCGACAGGGCGAGACACACCCAGAACCGGCGCAGAAAATCGGCGATCATCGCGCCGTGATCGTGACCGGCTGGCATAGCCATTGCTCCATGTCCGGATTGTTTGTCCGAATTAGCGGGATCATGGTTCATTTTGCCGTGATCCATCCCGGCATGGTTCATGGCGGTATGATCCGGACCGGGAACGGTTTTGGGCGGGTTAGCTTCGTGTTGGTGTTTCATAATCAAGTGGTTGAGTCATCCAGGTCCAGTTACGGATTTCGGGCATATCCTCGCCGTTATGGGTGATATAGAGCTTGTGTGCGACGAGTTTATCGTGTAGTAATTGCTTCAGGTAGGCTCCTCTATTACCCAGTTGGGGCAGTCGGTCAATCACGTCCATCACTAAGTGGAAGCGGTCCAGCTCGTTCAGGACGGTCATGTCGAAGGCCGTCGTAATGGTGCCTTCTTCCTTGTAGCCCCGCACGTGAATGTTGACGTTGTTTGTCCGGTTGTAAGTCAGCCGGTGGACCAACCAGGGGTAACCGTGAAAGGCAAAAATAACCGGCTTGTCTTTCGTGAACAGCGCATCGTAATCCGCGTCGCTCAGCCCGTGCGGATGTTCGGTATGGTGTTCTAATTTCAGCAGATCGACAACGTTGACGACCCGGATTTTAAGGTCGGGCAGGTGTTCGCGCAGGAGTTGCACGGCGGCCAGGGTTTCGAGCGTCGGTACGTCGCCACAGCAGGCCATCACCGCGTCCGGCTCTGCGCCCGCATCGTTACTCGCCCACGGCCAGATGCCGATTCCCTCCGTACAGTGTTTCTGAGCCGCATCCATCGTCAGCCACTGCGGGGCCGGGTGCTTGCCCGCCACAATCACATTGACGTAATGCCGACTCCGCAAACAGTGGTCCATCACCGACAGCAGGCAGTTGGCGTCGGGCGGCAAATAGACGCGCACGACACCCGCTTTTTTGTTGATGACATGATCCATGAAGCCGGGATCCTGGTGGGTGAACCCGTTATGGTCCTGCCGCCAGACGGTGGAGGTTAGCAGGTAATTCAGCGACGCGATTTTTCTCCGCCAGGGTATCTCGGCGGTCATCTTCAGCCACTTGGCGTGCTGGTTCACCATCGAATCGACGATATGCACGAAGGCTTCGTAGCTATTGAACAGGCCGTGCCGACCGGTGAGCAGATAGCCTTCCAGCCAGCCTTCGCACTGGTGTTCGCTGAGCATTTCCATCACGCTGCCCGACGGAGCCAGAAACTCGTCGTTCACGGCGGTCTGCGCATCCCACTGCCGGTCGGTGGCTTCAAAAACGGCTTCGAGCCGGTTGGATAGCGTCTCGTCCGGACCAAATACCCGGAAATTACGCGGGGCCTGATTCAGCTTGATGATATCCCGCAGAAACGTGCCGACGACGTGCGTATCGCTGGCCAATGTGGCTCCCGGCGACGGTACGGCAACGGCGTAATCGCAGAAATCCGGCAGGTTCAGGTCCTGGAGTAATTGCCCGCCGTTAGTGTGAAGATTGGCACCCATCCGCCGGTTACCGACGGGAGCCAGTGCAGCCAGTTCGGGCATCAGCCGCCCCTGTTCATCGAAAAGTTCATCGGGTTTGTAGCTTCGGAGCCAGGCTTCCAGTTGGGTCAGATGGGCCGGGGGCGTAGTCGCCGATACCGACAGCGGCACCTGGTGCGCCCGAAATGTACCCTCATTGGGCAACCCGTCGATTACCTTCGGCCCCGTCCAGCCCTTGGGCGATTTCAGCACGATCATCGGCCAGCGCGGGCGGGAAAGGTGGCTTTCGCCGTGGGCATTTTGCTTAATCTGCCTGATGGCCGTGATGACCGTGTCCATCACAGAGGCCATTGCCTGGTGCATCGGTTCGGGTTCGTCGCCTTCCACGTAGTACGGTGTCCAGCCGTAGCCCCGCAGCAACTGATCCAGCTCCTCGTGGGTGATCCGGGCCAGCACCGTGGGGTTAGAAATCTTGTAGCCGTTCAGGTGCAGAATGGGCAGAACGACCCCGTCGGTGATAGGGTTGAGAAACTTGTTGGAATGCCAGGCGGTCGCCAGCGGCCCCGTTTCTGCTTCCCCATCGCCGACAACGCAGGCCACGATCAGGTCGGGGTTGTCGAACACCGCCCCAAACGCGTGACTGAGCGAATAGCCCAACTCGCCCCCCTCGTGCATCGAACCGGGGGTTTGGGGCGACGCGTGACTCGAAATGCCACCGGGAAACGAGAACTGCGTAAACAGCTTTTTTAAGCCGGCTTCGTCAGAACTGATGTGGGGATAGACCTCGCTATACGTGCCTTCGAGATACGTATTGGCTACCACTGCCGGACCACCGTGGCCGGGGCCGGAGATGTAAAGCATGTCGAGGTCATAGGTTTTGATCACCCGATTCAGGTGGGCATAAATGAAGTTCTGACCCGGCGTAGTACCCCAGTGCCCGAGCAGCATTTTCTTGATGTGCGTCAACAGCAGGGGTTCCCGCAGCAATGGATTGTCGTGCAGGTAGATCTGGCCGACCGATAAATAGTTGGCCGCCCGCCAGTAGGCGTTGATGAGCTGGTAGTCGGTCGGTGATAACGGCGTACCGGTTTGAGGCTCCGTTTCTGGTTATTGAATGCTGATCGTATCCATAAATTGAGTGATTGGTTAAGTTGATTGTACCTCGGCCTATTCTCCGAACGGCGGTGGGGTTTTTGATGGGTAGGAGTGAAAAAGGATGATGGAGAAAAACTCACTATATTAAGAAGGAGAGAAGGACAAAACAAACAAATGTTAGGGGGTTTGTTGGTGAATTATAATTTTTTTTTT
>JBBQLG010000102.1:0-23892 GCA_038327655.1 Cytophagales bacterium | reverse complement strand
GGGACTACGCCGAAGAACGGGGCAGTCCGATGGCCATGCACTTTGCCGGGTCGCCCATTTCGATGATGGCTAACGTCCACTGCGCGGCTGCGACCCAGAATTTTGTGGCCCTCGAACACCACGGCATCGACGTACCGTTCTGGGAAGATTTGGTAACGGGCATCGAAAAGCCGATTGTGAATCAGGGCTTTGTGCGTGTACCGGATAAGCCGGGTCTGGGCGTAGAACTGAATGAAGCGGTTTGTAAACAGCACATGCTGAAAGGTGAACTGTATTTTGCGCCCAGCGACGACTGGAATAAAGTGGAGTCGTGGGACCGGACGTGGAGTTGAACGCGGCAGACCAAGCGTACTTGCGCAAACCAAATCAGGGGAGTTTTGCCAGCAGTAGAACTCCCCTGATTGGATTATGCATACCGGCGCATAAAAGTCTGCGGTGGTAATCGGGGTAATCGGGGCGATTAAAGCGGTTTTAAACCAGCCACTTTGCCAAACCAAAGTCCTTTCCGAACCGTGGCGGCTACCATCTGTATGCTTTTCCAGATGGTACCGCTACGACGCAGCGTGGGGTCGACGGTCAGGCTGGCAACTGTATTTTGGCCAATTCGGTAGTAAATCGGCGAACTGTCGTGAACATTGACAATGGCCATCGTATCACCAGGTCGGCTGAACTGCGTGGTAACTAAACTAATCAGGTACGCGCGAGCTTCTTCGATTGACTCGGCATAGGTAAAGTTGGTCGAGTGCTTGCCATGGTGGACAGCAATGAAGTTATGCATAATGAACGATCACAAGTTTACGGTTCACAATAGTAAGCAATAAGTAAATCTATAAAAAATTATAATTTTTAACCCAGAAAGCTTGTTATTACAAATGCGTTATCAATTGAACGATACTACTCTTCGTAGTTACTATCATTGATCGCAAGAACACTAATCGGATTCACAAATTCCATGCCAGTTCGTTAAATCATCTGTCTACTGACCGCTTAAAAGCAACAGCATCGTTTTTATCATAAGTAATTGATTTTGTAGTACTTTAGCGGCTGAAAAAACAACGTTTACTTGTACAGACCCGCCGGTTCTTCTGACGGGTTTTGTCTTTTTAACTCCCTGCATTCGGCCCTTTACTTAACCCGAAGCTACCCGCATAGTAAGGCACGAAAAAACCGGCCTTATCATAAAGCCGGTTCGCGAGGTGGAGCTCACTGAGGTCAGACTTTTTTCAATTCCAGTGTATTGGTAACGGTATCTTTTTTGCCATCGCCATCGTAATCTGTACTGGAATCGGGCTGCGACAGTTTCAGCGTCGTGCCACCCACCACGACATCATACACCTCCGGCCCGCTGCTATCCGTCAGCGTTAGTTTAGAACCGTCTAATTTCCAGGTAGCGTTGGTTGTTGGTACAAGATCGGTAGAGGAGGCTGTACACGTTGAACCAGGCGATCCGGTTACTTTTCCGCCCGCCACGAACGTAATCTTTGTCGTTGTCAGGCAGGTAATAATATCAGCACCGGCAGGACCCAGCAGGTCGGTAATGTAAGCCAACTGGTCATTGGTCTTCTGACCATTTTTAAGGACGAAGTAGGCGGGATCAACTTTGTAGCCTGAAATTTGCCAGGTTCCTTCGACAGACGATGTCGAAGGCGTCACGCTATCACTTTTTTTGCTGCAACTACCACACCAAAGAGACATTGCAACAACCAGTACCCAGGTTGAGAGACGGGATGTATGTTGATTTTTCATGTGAAAAGTGTTGTTTGGAAGCGGCAAATAACTTTCCGAAGTTGCAGCATCTTCAGTTGTAGCCGCTACATTACTGAGGCAACGGTAATGGAATGAGCAACCGGTTTAACTGCGTTTCAGGCTCACCATCAGCACATCGTGGGCGGGAATGGTGGCACGCAGGGGCTGGCTGGTTTTACCCATCTCCTTCTTCATCCACACATCCCGAACGGTGTAAGGAGTAGCGTTTGCGTCGAGCGTACGTTTGGCTACCGGGTCGGCGATGGCCACTGCCGTCCAGTTCATTTCGACTGATTTGGGCGTTTTGCTGCGGTTCAGGAAACACACCGCCCAGTCGCCACCTTTCAGGGGTTTCACCCACGTTTCAACGCTGTCTTTAATGGCATACCGGAAACCCTGAACGCCGTCGGTATCCTGATTAACGGCAATTACTTCTTTATCCATCAAAATGGCCTTTGTTTCGGCGGACATTTTGCGCAGGTCATTCCCGGCAATAAGCGGAGCGGCAATCATGGCCCACATCGAAAAATGCGCCCGGTCTTCGTTAGCCTTCATGCCGTTGCCCACTTCCAGCATATCGGGGTCGTTCCAGTGGCCCGGCCCCGCGTACTGCCGTAACCCGTCCTGCTTGTCCAGAATCTGCATCACCCCCCACGATTTCCAGGAGCCGTGGTCGTTGATGCAGTCGAAACAGTTGTAAATGTCGCCGGTGGTGCGCCAGAGGTGGCCAACGGCTGGTCCCCACGCCCAGGGTTTATCGTTGCCCCACTCACAAATGCTGAGCACAATCGGGCGTCCGGCCTTGCGCAGGGCTGCGGTAATGGTTTTGTACGCGCCTTCGGCCTTCAGTCCTTCGGTGTTGCACCAGTCGTATTTGAGGTAATCGACGCCCCAGTTGGCGTACATCTGCGCATCCTGAAATTCGTAGCCCCGACTGCCGGGCCTGCCGCCACAGGTTTGCGAACCGGCATCCGAATAAATGCCCAGTTTCAGCCCTTTCGAGTGAATGTAATCGGCTAACGCTTTCATACCCGTCGGAAAGCGTTTGGGGTCGGGGTGAATAAAGCCCAGACTGTCGCGGTCGCCGTGCCAGCAATCGTCGATGTTGATGTAGGTGTACCCCGCGTCTTTCATCCCGGTCGAGACCAGGGCGTCGGCCACCTCCCGAATCAGTTTCTCATCGACGTTGCAGGCGAATTTATTCCAGCTATTCCAGCCCATCGGGGGCGTCATGGCGAGGTTGTCGAACTTGGTGTAGTTCTGTTTGTAGTTGTTGCCCTGGCTAAATACGGTACCGGAAACCAGCAGGACCACAATGAGAATCAGGTAGTTTTTCATGGTATTAAATTAAACATAAAAACGTCCTCCCAACTTTTATCGGGAGGACATTTAAATTATTGAGGGTCAGGAGTGATTAATACAATCCGATATCGTCTACGTAGATCGTCTCGGGAACGTTGCCGCTGAATTCCTGAAAAGTAATCTCGGTTAATTTTCCCGTCGCACCGAGGGTACTTAACGGAATCGCGAAACTCGTCCAAACACCCGATTTCAGCACTAACTGCAGCCCCTTGTCGTAGTTTCCGTTGACGACTAACTTGATGATTTTCCCATCGGTACCACTGCCCCCGTAGAGAGCCAGCTTCATGCCCGTGTAATTCGTCAGGTCCACGCTGCCGTCGGCGTAATTCTGGAAACCGCCAAAGCCGCCCGTGTAATCGTACTGCATCGAGGCCTTGCCGCGTTTGACCACCCCTGTCGAGGGAACGGTGCCTTTACCGTTGTAGCCACCCGTGCTCCACCCGCTGGCGAAGGCATCGTCGAACACTACATACTTAAACCCGAACGGAATGCCATACCCAGTTTTCCCACCCGGCGTCGTTACAGCCAGCGTGGTAGACGTGACCCCGGCGGGTACTTTCACCTTGAGTTGCGTAGGCGATTTCGCCGTGATTTCGGCGTTCGCCGTCCCGAATGTTACCGCCGATACGTTATCGAACGTGGTGCCGGTAATGGTAATGATATCACCGGGGTTACCCGCCAGTTGATCCACATCGGTGATGACCGGGAAAGGCTGTTTAATCGAGAACGTATACTCTACGGTGCCGCCCGTGGTCACGACCTTTATCTTATTGTTTCCGCTGAACGGCGTAGTCGTCGGAATAGTCACTAAGATGGACGTACTGGTCAGGTAAGCCGGGTTGATATACACATTGTAGTCATTGAAGTAGACAGCAGTAGTCGTCTGTAGGTTCTGGCCGAGGATCGCGTACAGTTTGCCGGGTTGCCCCAGCGTAGTCGTCGAATCGAAAGCCACCGGTATGGTCCGTACGGCGGTATAACTCGTAGTCAGGCTGGACTGGACCGTGTAAGTGTACATCGAGTCTTTACTCACCGTGCGGACACGGGTGATGACCGGTGCGGGCGTCACATCGTTGTTCTGCTGGCAGGCGGCAAAGCCACCCACTAAGGCAATTATCCACCCAATGGCCAGGATGGTATTTCGTATGGTTTTCATGGTTGTGCGCTCGATTACTTGAATTTGTAGGCAACGGGGGGCTGGGTCAGCAGGGGATTGATGGCCGTTTCGGTAGATGGGTACGGAAACAGGAATTTATCGTTGCCGGGCGTGAAGTTTTCGGAGTAGATGATGCTTTTGTCGGCCCCGTACGTGCCCCGCTCCTGCTGGCTGATAATGGCGATGGCTTTGGGGTGCGCCGTGGCATTGAACCCGTCGAGCCGACCCAGATCGAACCAGTAGTTGCCCTCAATGGCCAGCTCCAGCCGACGCTCGCGCAGAATATCGGCCTGCGTAATTACTGTTTTAGGCACCAGCCCGGCGCGGGTCCGAACCATATTAAAGGGCGTCAGCGCGGCTGTACTGTTGGTACTGGCTGCCCCGGCCAAAACGGCTTCGGCTTCGATCAGCAGTACCTCAGCGTAGCGCATCAGGTAGGTATTGTTCCCCGCCGACTGAGCGGCACCCAGCCCGCCATTATCCGCACGGGTACCCACCACGTATTTTTTGATACCCGCACGGGTGTTCTGCGCGTTTACATCGGTCGGTACGGTGTAGCCCCCCGCAGCCGCGTTGAGTTCGGGATAAACATCGCCCGCCAGCATAATGGTCGCTTTCCGGCGCACGTCGCCGGGTTCTTTGGCGTACTCATTCTGCAAATCGAGCGTTGGCCCGATTACGCTGTATCCGTCGCCCGTGCCGGTAATCTGCGAACTGATGGCAAACGATGCCTGCAACGAATTACCGTGTCCGTAGGCACCACCGCCCACCCATTGCAGGGCCGCGATAGACTCTTCGTTGTTGTTGTTGGCCGTTCGGAAAAGATCGGTGTACGTCTTACCGGCTACCTGTGTGCCATAGAGTTTAAACTCACCACTGTTAATGACTTTTTCGGCGGCCAAACGGGCATTCGGATAATCCTGCTTGTAGAGATACACCTTTGCCAGCATCGCCGACGCCGACCCGCTCGACACGTGACCATTGCTAATGGAACTACCCGCCCGGATCTTTTTCAGGCAGTTCGCTTCGGCAAACTTCAGGTCGTTGATGATGAAGGTGTAGACATCCGCAACGGGATTGGTATTAATCTTCGGCGCGTACACAAAATCGAGCGTATTTTCGATGATGGGCACGTTGCCAAACAGCCGGACTACGTAGAAATAAGCCATCGCCCGCATGAAGTGCGCTTCACCCAGCGCGTTGTTTACCACCACCGGGTCCACCGACGACGGCACTTTAGCGGGTAGGTTATTAATAATCGCGTCGGCCTGTGCGACCACCGAAAACAGCGACCGCCAGGCATTGTTCAGCTCGTTGTTATCAGCCGTCACCGAGAAGTTGGCGAAGTTCACCACGTCGCCCGAATACGTCCGGGCGTTGCCACCCGACAGTTCGGTGATGGCCCAGAACGCCTTGTTGTTAAAGTTAAACCAGGGCGAATTGTACAGCGCGTTGGTACTGGCATTAACCTGGTCGGCGGTCTGATAATAGCTGTCTAAGGTGAGGGCATCTTCCGGCGCGTGGTCGAAAAATTTATCCTTACAGCCCGAAACCACCACGCCAACGGCGGTCATCAGGATAAGCAGATAGGTATTGGTTGTCTTTTTCATGGTAGCTGTGACAGATTAAAATTCAGCATTTACGCCCACCGTAACCGTGCGGGGAATGGGGTAACGGCCATTTTCGACGTTCATTTGCAGCGAGTTCTGGTTAAACGCACCTACTTCGGGGTCGTAGCCGGAGTACTTCGTGAACGTGTACAGATTCTGGACGCTGCCGTACACCTTCAGGCGGTTCAGTTTGGCGCGTTTAATCAGCGAAACGGGCAGGTTATAGCTCACATTCACGTTCTGAATCCGGGCGTACGAGCCGTCCTCGACGAACCGATCCGAGATGAACAGGTTCGGGTTGTCGATGCCGCTGCGGGGTGCCGGAATGTCCGTATTGGTGTTGGTCGGCGTCCAGTAATTCGCTGCGGAGGCAAACTGATTGCTGTACAGACTCGACAAACCACCCACCGTCCGCTTGGTCAGGTTCAGGATTTTGGACCCGTACGATCCCTGCAAAAAGATGCTGACATCGAACGCCTTGTAGGTAAACGTGTTGGTGAAGCCGAACGTAAACTTGGGGTTCGGGTTGCCGATGATGGTCCGGTCTTTCTCGTTGATTACTCCGTCGCCGTTCACGTCCACGTACTGCACATCGCCCAGCCAGGTACCCGTCCCCGAATTGGTAACCGGGCGGCCAAACTGAATCGGTGCCGCGCCTAATTGCTCAGCCGTCTGGAACAGGCCCTTCACTTTGTAGCCGTAAAACTGCCCGATGGGTTGCCCCACTACCGTCCTCGTCACGGGAACGTTCAGGAAGCCGGTGTACACGTTGTTGATGATCTCGGTGAAATTTTCCGACAATTCTTTAACCGAGTTGCGGTACTGCGAAAAAATAAACGTCGTGTTCCACTTGAAATCCGGCCGCACTACGTTCCGCGACGTCACCGTGATGTCGATACCCTTGTTCTGCATCTGCCCCAGGTTGACATAGGGCGACGAAATACCCCCGAGGTAGTTGGCATCCCCGACTAAGTAGGCGGGCAGCGGCAACTGATACAGGAAGTTTTTGGACAGTTTGTTATACACATCCACCGTGGCATTGACGCGGTTGTTCAGCAAACTCACGTCTATCCCGGCGTTGAACTGCGTATTGCTCTCCCACTTCAGGTTCGGATTCGCAATCCGGTCGATCAAAAAGCCGGTGCCCAGGCCCGTTGGCGAGGCCGACAGCGACGAGCCATAGAGGTAGTTGGAAATCTGCTGGTTGCCCACGGCGCCGTAGCCCACCCGGATCTTGATGTCTTCGACGGCTTTTTTAATACCCGCCATAAACGGCTCTTCCGTCAGGCGCCACGACGCGGCAAACGAAGGGAAATAGCCCACCTGCTGCCCCTGCGCGAATTTCGACGACCGGTCGGCCCGGATGGTCGTGGTCAGGCTGTAGCGGTCTTTGTAGGAGTAAATGGCCCGTGCGTAGGCCGATTCCAGCGACTGACTACCCTTAAATTCGGTGTTGGTGGCCGTAGCGGCTTCGCCGAGGTTTAGCGTTTTGATGTCATTGCTGTAGAAACCCGACCGGGCCGCGCCAATGCCGTTCCAACTGGAGCCTTGCACTTCGTGCCCCACCAGTGCCGTGATGCTGTGTTTTTCCAGGAACGTATGGGTATAGGTCAGGTAGTTTTTGACGATGTAGAACGACCCTTTCTGCCAGCGCTGGTTCAACGAGGCCGTCGGATTCACAAACCGGCCCCACGAATAGGTCGGCGTAAAATAAATGTTGTCCGAGTAGTTGAAATCGCCCCCCAGTTCCGACCGCAGCGTGAGGTCTTTGGTGAATTTGATCTCGTTGTAAATGTTCGCATTCAGGTTGTTGCGGTTCAGGCGGTTCGTGATGTTGAGCGCCTGCGCTACCGGGTTAATCACGCTCGACACCGCCGTTGGGTCGTTGGGTGGCCCGGCAAACGAACCGTCCGCATTCCGTACGACCACCTCCGGCGACTGCAACAGCGACAAATACACAATGCCACCCACGTTGTCGTTCAGTGTCACTTTATCAGTGGTATTACTGCCCGTCAGGGTCAGGCCCACCTTAAACCAGTCCTTCACCTGCGCGTCGATGTTACTGCGAAACGTAAACCGCTGAAATCCAGAGCCAATTACCGTTCCGTTCTGGTTCAGGTAGCCACCCGACACGTAGTAGTTCACGCCGTCTTTGCCGCCGGAAATCGACAACTGGTGGTTCTGCATCAGGGCGGAGCCAAATACTTCGCGCTGCCAGTCGGTCCCTTTCCCCAACAGACTGAGGTCGGCAAACTCGGCCCGGCGCTGCACCCCGTAGGCATCGGCCAGCGTGTTTTGCAGCGTAGCGTACTGCTTCAGGTCCATTAGTTTCAGGTACTTCGATGGGGTTTGCACCGCCACGTAGCCGTCGTAGCCGATTTTAGCCGCGCCGTTTTTGCCCCGTTTGGTCGTGATGATGATCACCCCGTTGGCGGCCCGGTTGCCATAGATCGCCGTGGCCGACGCATCTTTCAGCACGTCGATGCTGGCGATGTCGTTGGGGTTAATCGCCGACAGCGGACTCACCGAACTTTGTCCGCTGCCGTTGAAATTCTGCAACGGCGACTGACCGCTCGTACTCTGGTTGTTGGCATCACCCGAAATGGGCACCCCATCAATCACGTACAACGGCTCGCTGCTGCCCGTCAGCGACGTAATGCCCCGAATCCGAACGGACGTAGAGCTACCCGGCTGCCCGGAATTATTGGTAACGGTCAGACCGGCGGCCCGGCCCTGCAACAACTGATCGACGCTCGTTTGGGGAATGTTGGCGATGTCTTCCGCCTTCACGCTCGAAACGGCTCCGTTTACGTCCTGCCGACGCTGTGTTCCATAGCCAATCACCACGACGTCGTTCAGGATATTCTCGGCGTATTTCAACCGCACGTCGATGGTTTGCCGGGTACCGATGGTCACTTCCTGCGTAATCATCCCGATAAATGATACCATCAGCACCTTCGCGCCATCCGGTACATTGAGGGAGAACCGGCCATTGGCGTCGGTTGTCGTTCCCGACTGCGTACCCTTCACGGATACCGATGCGCCGGGAAGTGCCGTGCCCTTATCGTCGTAAACGACGCCTTTGATGAGCGCTTTTGTATCAGAAGGGGTCAGGGCAAGGGCATCGGCTGTTTTCACGCTGAGCGTCGCCAGTGCGTGGTCTTTCCTGACAACGCTGGCAACGGTTCGATCCTGGGCATAGCCGCCGACACAGCTACCCAAGACGAAGAATCCCGAAAGCAAATGTTTAATCATATAAAACAGGGAAAAAGTTTAATTGTGTAATAGTAATCAATCAAAAACGGTTAAAATCAGGATGATAAATTCAAATCAATAAATGATAAAAAAATACCTATTTACCGGATAAAAACAGGAATCACTGACGCTTTTTGGTAGCGCTATTCAACTGTCATTAATCTTGAAATACTCATAATTAGGCTGGTTGTCGGTCAAATTTTGGACATAACTATCCCGGTAGCCAATAATCGGAAATTGGCAAACGTGGTAAATCAATACATATTACAGAGGAAACTACTTCCTTTTCGCACAAAGAAGCCGAAGCATCACCTACCCCACAGCCGCACCCGGATTACTTACCTTTTGCATAGGCAGCGATATCATCACGGACGTTCCTTTTCCTGGTTTACTCTGCCAGATTACTTGCCCGCCCAAATACGAGATTCGTGAATGGATGTTAGCAATACCATTTCCTTTAACAGGCAAGGTGTCGAAATTATTACCCCTTCCGTCGTCATCTACGCTAATAAGTATTGTTTCGATATTAGTCATTAACTGTACCGTAATTTTTTGTGCCTGAGCATGTTTCAGGGCGTTATTTAGCAATTCCTGCACAACCCGGTAAATCATGACCGATGCCTCATCGCCCAAAACAGGCACGGGTCCGTAATGTTCCAGTATTAAAGTGGTCTGATTCACCAAATTTAATTTCTGTACCAGATCATCCAACGCGGGAATCAGACCGAACGTAGATAAAGTATACGGCCGTAAATCATTTGAAATTAGACGGGTCTCTGTACAAGCCTCGTCTAAAAATTGATTCAGTGGCTCTTTCACCGAAGCGGGTAATAATTCCTGATGCGCTTCCACAAATAATTTTATGCGGGATAATTGAATCCCCAGTCCATCGTGTAATTCGCGGGCAATACGGCTGCGTTCACCCTCCTGCCCCTCAATCATGGCGCGCAACGATTTAAGCTCAAGATCACGGATCTGCTGCCGGGCAATAACGGTCTGCTGATGCGTGATTAAGTTTTGCTGCCTGCGCAAAAACACCAATGCTACAACCCCTAAAACACTGATAATCAGAAAGGAAATCAACGTTAGATTGATCGCATACTGATGTCGGCTCTGCTCCTCCGCCAGTTTTTTTTCGACCGCCAGCGTTTTGATCTGACTATTTAATTCCTGCAATCGAATACTTTTTGTCTGTTCAGAATAATAAAACTGATTGGTAAAGTCGATGGTCCTTAACGAAGCAGTATATGCCTGCTCGAAATCACCCATCCGCGAATAACTGTCGGCCGAATGACGGGACAATTCGCGCAACATGGAAATATTTTTTTCGAGGGTCGCAATCCGGTAGCTTTTCTGGTATTCGGCAATGGCTGCTTTTGGGTGATTCTTAAACTGCTCGACAAGTCCTATGTAAAAATAATTCAGGCCAATTAACCAGTTCACTTTCAACTGACGGGCCAGCACTAAACTTTTATTCGCAAAATACTGCGCCGAATCGGGGTGTTTTGCTAATGAGTAACTATTAGCCAATAGGTTCATGGCATAGGCCTGAGAAAAACGTTCACCCGATTTACTACTCAATTGCTCAATGTTCCGTAATTCAGTAAACAGTCGTTCAGGAACGGGTTCTTTTTTTATACTATTATTCGCAAAGGCTAACCGGCACTCGATTATTTTAGGGATGTTATTTGTTCGTTCAAAATAACGCAGTGCCCGCTTCAGGTATTGATCAGCGTAAGCCTGCATTAAATAATCCTGCGTGTAATAGTCCCCAATCCGAATGTGCAGGTTGTAGTAACTAAGCGAATCACCCACTCTGCTGTAATACGCCAATCCGTTAAAATAAGCGTCAATGGTGTATTTATTATAACCGTATTGCTGTTGATAAAGCCAGCCTAATGCTTCGTACGATTCAGCAACGGCTTTGAACTTTTTAACTGAAATTAATTGAGGTATTTGTTTTTTCAGGCTATCAATAGACGACGTTTCGCCTATTGCCCATGCTTGTTGACAAGAACTATTTAGTCCAATAAACATGGCGATCCCGATGCATCCGTTTCGGAGCAACCGGAAGACAACCTGTTTTGGTGTAAGCATTGAAAAATAGTGAACCGTTATTCTGTAAATAGCTTAGTCAATCAATTGCATTTCCATCGCTGTTTTTATGAGCAACGCCGTGTTCGGCACGCCGAATTTCATGAGCAGGCTGCTCCGGTGAAACTCAATGGCTTTGGCACTCACAAATAGCTGCGTCGCCATCTGCTGCGTGGTCATTCCCTGCGCAATTCGGGTCAACACTTCCGACTCGCGGGGCGTCAGGTTGGGTTTCAGCCCCGCGCCCGCAGCCGCTTTCCGTACCTTCGGGCCATCACGCAGCAGAATGTTTGTAATGGCCTCGTTGAAATACTGCCGCCCGTGATGCACGGTCTCAATGGCCTGTAACAACTCCGTTTTGGTCGTATTTTTCAGCAGATACCCCTTTGCTCCCTTTTTAACCACCCGTTTAATCAGACTCGCGTCGTCGTGCATTGTCAGTGCCACCACCTTAACCGCCGGGTAAGCACGGGTAATGTATTCGCACAGGGTAAGCCCGTCCTCGATTTGCGGAAACGAAATATCCAGCAACACTACATCAATCGGCGTTTGCAGGAGCTGGTCGGTTACCGACTGCGCAGTATAGCAACGCCGGGTCACCTCGATCTCCGGCGACCCCGAAATCAGGGAGTCGATGCCTTCAACAAATACATTATGGTCATCAGCAATCAGTACGCGTATCATTCAAGCCTGTCGTTTCGTAGGGGCAGTGGAGAGACCCATCTCCCTCAGCGGTAAACTGTTCGGATGAGCCAAATGCTTAATTTATCTTTCCGTTCCGCCCATAAATAGACTTTTATTTAGCAAAAATAGGATTTAGTGGACCATCCGTGGAATAGTGAAAACCCAATCAGCCAAAAATGTAGGGTTTACCCTAAGTACGTCGTGCAGGCCAAAAATGCCTGGTTCGTGTACCCCTGAATCCGGAAAATTCTTCATTTTAGCCGCGTCTTTCCCGCAAATCCAATCCGTTCCCATGCCCGTCAACGTGCTCTTACGCCTGAATAACGTTACCATCCGCCGACCCGATGCCATCGTGCTGCAAGACATCGACTGGACCATCCACGCCGGTGAACAATGGGCCATTCTGGGCGCGACCGGTTCGGGAAAAACGTCGCTGCTGGATGCGTTGACGGGTCAGTTGCCGGTTTGGCACGGACAACTGACCTATTCCGGTACTGTGCGCGACGGGCTGGAACGCGTGGCCAACGACTACCGCTTCGACCGGAATGTAGCCCTGGCGGCTCAGTTTTACCATCAACGGTTTAATGCCGATGCCGCCCAGGTAGCACCCATGGTTTGGGAGGTGCTGCAACAGCAGGTAACTCCGCCCGGCACCGTCGATCGAAACTCCGTACCCCTCCCCCCACTCCCCTACACTACCGATTGGCTGGCCGAAGTAGCCGGGCAGACGCAGATCGAGCCACTGCTGCACCGCCCGCTGACGTCCCTTTCCAACGGCGAAACCCGGCGCGCCCTACTGGCCCGTTCGCTGCTCCGCCGACCCCGCGTACTGTTGCTCGATAATCCATTTGGGGGCCTGGACTCCGACAGCCGGAGCCGGTTGCACCGTATTCTGAACGCCATTGCCGCGCAGGGTACCACACTGATTTTAGTAACGACCCTACGCGAAATACCCAATGGCATTACCCATGTACTGCACCTAAATGAAGGCCGAATCAACTGGCAGGGCCGCAAAACCGACTGGCTCAACCCATCGGATGCCCCGCCGGATTCCCTTACAAACCCGGTGTTGCTTACACACTGGCAGGCAATTTCGCCCCCGTTTTTCGAGCGGGCCGTACACATGAAAAATGTAACGGTGGAATACGGCGACAAACGGGTGCTGGACAACATCGACTGGACTGTACGCCGGGGCGAGAAATGGGCGGTACTGGGTCCGAACGGTTCGGGTAAATCGACCTTGCTGAGCCTTATTACGGGCGACCATCCCCAGAGTTACCGCAACCACTACGAACTCTTCGACCGGAAACGCGGCACGGGCGAAAGCATCTGGGACATCAAACGCAACATTGGCTTTGTCTCGCCGGAACTGCACCTCTACTTTGCCCGCGATCAGTCCGTCTGGAATGTAGTCGCATCGGGCCTGTTCGATACGGCGGGGCTGTTTCGCAAACTGACGCCGGAACAAACCGCCCAAACCGAATGGATGCTGGAACTGCTCGGCATTACGCCCCTGCGCACGAAACGGCTGTATCAACTCTCGGCCGGTGCGCAACGCTGGGCCTTGCTGGGCCGCGCTTTGGTCAAAAATCCGCCCCTGCTGGTGCTGGATGAACCCTGTCAGAACCTCGACCCGGCGCACACCGCCCGGTTCCGCGACCTGGTCGACGCCCTCTGTCAGGCCCCCGACCGAACGCTGCTGTACGTGACGCACTACGCCGAAGAGATACCGCGCTGTGTAACCCAGGTGTTGCGATTAATCGAAGGTCGGGGTCATATTGAACGGATCTGAGCGCGCCAAAACAGTAGGCCAGCCCGCTGCCCTCCTTCTCTACCCGGCAGATGCTCTACCCCGCTGCCACTCCGCTATGCGTGGCATCCATCAACAGGTAAGGCCGTTTTCCGGGCCGTCATGGTATCTGAAAGGAATAGTAATCATTGGTTTTCTGATTGTGCCGGTGAGTACTTCACGGGCACAGGCACTACCAAAACTTGGTAACGAACGCGCTTCGATTGCCGCGCAGATGGAGAAATCGGTCCGAACGGAGATGCTCAACCACTGGTATCCCCAGGCAGTAGACACGCTGTATGGTGGATTTCTGAGCACGTTTACCTACGATTTCAAACCGACCGGGTCACAGGACAAAATGATCGTTACGCAGGCCCGGCATACCTGGACCAATGCGCGGGCGAGCGAACGGTACCCCAAAGTGGCCCATTACCGCAGCAGTGCCCGGCATGGTTTCCAATTCCTGCGCAACGTGATGTGGGACAAAACCTACGGCGGCTTTTATACCCTCGTCGACCGGCAGGGGATGGTTAAGGGAACGGACGACAAAACCGCGTATGGCAATGCCTTTGCCCTCTACGGCCTAACCGCTTATTACCGGGCATCGGGCGATACGGCCGCCCTGAACCTGGCGAAGCGGGCGTTCGCCTGGCTCGAAAAAAACAGCCATGATCCGGTTGACAAGGGTTATTTCCAGCACCTTCACCGCAACGGAACACCCATCCGGCGGGACAGCAGCGTACCCTCCCGTTCCGACCTCGGCTATAAAGACCAGAACAGTTCCATCCACCTGCTCGAAGCCCTTACCGACCTCTACGCCGTTTGGCCCGACCCGCTGCTGCGTACCCGGCTGACCGAAATGCTTCGGCTCGTTCGCGATACGATCACGACGCCAAAGGGGAATCTGGTTCTGTTTTTTCAACCCGACTGGACGCCCGTTACCTTTCGTGATTCGTCGCGGACGGTGGTGTTGAGCCACCGGTCGCTCGATCACGTTTCGTTCGGTCACGATGTCGAAACGGCTTATCTAATGCTGGAAGCGTCGCACGCGCTCGGTCTGAAAAACGACGATAAAACCGCAACGGTGGCAAAACGGATGGTCGATCATGCGCTGCGCAACGGTTGGGACAACACCGTCGGCGGCTTTTACGATGAAGGGTATTATTTCCCCGATACGACCGGCATCACCATCATCAGGGACACCAAAAACTGGTGGGCGCAGGCCGAAGGGCTGAACACGCTGCTGCTGATGGCCATCCGGTATCCCAACGATCCGATGCATTACGAACAGCACTACGAAAAACTCTGGCAGTACTGCCAGACCTACCTCATCGACCATCAATACGGCGACTGGTATGAGGGAGGTTTGGACAAGGAACCCCAGCGAAGGACCGCGCAGAAAGGACACATCTGGAAAGCGGCTTACCACACCTACCGGGCGCTAACCAGTTGCGTTGACCGGGTACAGAAGCAAGATA
This sequence comes from Cytophagales bacterium, assembly GCA_038327655.1. Lineage (GTDB taxonomy): Bacteria > Bacteroidota > Bacteroidia > Cytophagales > Spirosomataceae > JBBQLG01. The sequence continues at coordinate 8,718 of JBBQLG010000102.1, read as the reverse complement.
AGAATGGTCACCGCTAAGACAATTTACCAACTTATTAATTGATAGTATCGGAATAAAATCTAATTTTTTAGCTTTTCGTAAAGATTTTCTAATTTTAGTTTAATACTTAATTTATTATTTGTGCCATTTATATACATTTACAGTATCAAAGGTTAAAGTAATTCTGTTTCTGTTACTAATGACCTGCCGTAACAACACCGTTGATCTGTAAGCACTATGAAGTTGCATGAACTCAATGCGGCCACCCTTGATGAACGGGTGACGATTATTCAGCAGGAAGGACGATTTATGGCCCGCCGACAAAGCCAGGACCGGCAAATGGTTCTGTATCAGTGGGGGCATTATTTTCTGGAGATTCATTACCGGCTGCACGCCTTCTATGGCGTTCCGGGGGCCTGGACGCCCTATTTAGTAATCTCGTTCCGTAACGGGAGCCGTTGTGTAGACCGGCTGTTGCCCTACGTCGATGGCGTCAGTTTGACCGCCCTCGACGGCTTGTAACGCTACCTTTCAGCCGTTACCGAACGCCCAGCGACTTCAATACCCGACCTTTCCGGCGACGGAATACGATGTTGAACTCGTTGAAAAGCAAAGCCGTCCTTTCCATCAGCGTTGGCGTGGTCACGCCCTGTCGGCTGTATACGCTGTCGGTGTGGTCTTTATACCAGATCTGATAGCCGTTTTGCTGCATCCAGTCCGCAATTTCGGCCATGAACGGATTCACGTAATTCTTGCCGTGGGTTTCAATGGAGATGACATGGGGGCGGCTCACCATGTATTTCAGCACGTACCACTCCCCCCCTTCGATGTCGATGCTGATTAAGTCGATGGTGCCGTCATCGATGGCCGAAAATACGAGGCAGTCGACGTCAAACGTATTGGCCTCGTCGATCCGGTAATTGTCATTGGCCAGCGTTGGGCTTGACTTCACATCGACAATAAACGAGGAGGCACTGGCACGGGCGAGTTTCTGCCGACCGCTGTAATCCCAGATGGCTACCGCATGAACCGTGATCGGGTGACCGCTGAAATACTGCTCCACGCGCCGGGCAATATCCGGATCAGCCTCGACCAGCGTAGCCCGGATATCGTGATTGATGAAGCCAAGTACATTGGAGGTTTCCGGCTCGAACACCCCTACTTCGCAAACGTGCGAAACGGTAATTCCTTTTTCTACTACCCGTTGGTACAGCGTCGACATGGGCCGGTGAGTTGGCGTACGGCATTCCCGCAGCGTGAGTTGGTCGGGTCAAAAATAGTCGATCTCCTGCTCAGGCCATCGCCCGCTGCAAAATACTCCCCACAAAACTCCCGATAAAGGTCAACCCCATCGACCCGTAAAGGCTAAAGGCTTCTACTTCCCGCTGCGTGCTCGATTCGGTGGTGACCAACAACTGATAACCACCCCAAAGCGTTATCACCTGCACAATAGCCAGTGACCACCCCCGGCGGGGTTCCAGAAAGCCAATGCCAGCCGCCGATGCTGCCGCCACTAAATAGGGCCAGTGAATGACCGGACTGTGTTTAATGACGAACAGCAACAGCAAACTCACCAGTACCGTCAGCAGGGCGTTGCGGACCAACAGCCGGTCCACAAACATTTTTTTACCCGGCTGGCCATCTGTTTTTACCGGCTTGGGCGTTTGGTCGATGGCTTCCGCCCTGGCGAGATCCTGTTTGGCTTCGGCGGTTTGTTGTAGTTGCTGCCGGGCCAGTCCCCGCCACCGGTAGGGTTCGGCGGCCGCGCCGTGCGAGTAAAAAATAGCCTTGTCGAAGTCCAGAAACGCAGCCGGATAGTTGTGCTGTTCGGTGCGAATCTGTCCGGTTTCGAGGTGCAGATCGGCCACGGTATCGTCGTAGCTTTTACCCCGCTCCAGGTCGGCGAGGGCGGCTTCGGGATCGCCCAATGCCCGGTAGCAGCGGGCGCGGTACAGAAACGCCACCCCCGACTGCGACCGTGCCTCAATCAGCCGGTTGAAATACGTAAGGCTCTCCACATACCGGCGCGACTCGTAGAGGTCGATGCCTTCCCGCATGTCGTCGGCTTCTTTCTCGGCCTTCGTGCGCTGATCGGCGTAGTAACGCAGGTAAACCAGGTACCCAATAAAGACCGTCAGGGTCGTCAGTTCTAACATCGTTGTCGGGGGTAATACGTTGGCCAGGCCCTCCCGCTTTGCTTCGGTAAACACGGGTAAAAAAGGCTCTCCCTAAAAACTGTGTGGCAGGACGTGTGTTTAACCCATACGACATTTCTTCGGCAAACGTTGATAAAAGAAAGCGACCCGGCGTTGGCAACCAGCACCCGAACGAACGCAAAAACGGCCTGATATGACATTGATTGACACACTTCGTTGCGGTAGTCTGTGCGCCCTCCTGCTCCTCATCAATTCCGCCTGCACGGAAAAAGAGGTGGCGCTGGGCATCGGCGATGCGCGGGTAACGGGTACCTGGCGGCTTTACCAGCGGTCATCGGGCAAGGACAGCACACTGGTCGTTACGCCCCTGCCGGCCGCTCCCCTCCAGACGCTTACCTTTACGCAGGATGGCGGGGTAACATCAGCCGGTGCCGCCACCAGCTACTACCGCAGCGTAAAGTACTATCGGGTCGACTCGATCAGCAACGGACTGGAAGTCAGACTGATTGCGAGCTTAAAAGAAGTTCCCGGCGAAGCGCAGGGGCTGCGCATCCAGGGCGATTCGATGGTGCTGACCCCGCATTTTGTGCAGAATCTGAATTTATTTTTTGTCCGGTTGAAGTAGCTGGCCGGGTTGGGATTTCCCCTGAACGGGTGCGGCTAATCCGATCACGGCTATTGACGCGGTTTCATCAGTTTTCGTTTGAAATACGCACCCGTCGCATTCCCCATTTTCAGGGCGTTGGTGTGCTTTAGCCAGTGGTGCGTATCGTCTACGATCACGAGCGTTTCCATCGGAACGCCCTGCGCATCGAGCCGCCGAACCAGGTCCGTGCTCTGGCTGAACCGAACATTCCGATCGTCGTCGCCGTGGATAATCAGCACGGGGGAGGTCCAGTTTTTCACCGATGAGATGGGCGACGATTCGTACACCACTTTTGCCGCCAGTTCGGCGTCGGGCACTTTCTCAAAGCGGCCCGCCACGGCGGCCGTTCGGGCCTGGGTGCTCCAGTCGTGTACGCCGTGAATATCGACCCCGGCGGCAAACAGCTTCGAGTCCCGTGCCAGGGCCAGGGCGGTCAGGTAGCCGCCGTAGGAGCCGCCGTAAATACCGATGTTGTCCGCCTGCACCTGTGGCTGTTGGGCTAACCACACGGCTGCCGCCCGCACGTCCTGGTATTCAGATGCGCCATTGGCTCCCCCGGCAACCGGCTGGTGAAAATCGTAGCCGTAGCCGATGCCCAGCCGATAGTTCACAGATAGGACCACAAACCCCAGATTGGCTAAATACTGGTTCAGGGCGTAGGAATTGGCGTAATAATCGGAGTAGTTCCAGCCCAGCAGCATCTGCCGGGGCGGTCCGCCATGCACGTAGATGATTGCCGGGCTGCGTTCAGTCGGTTTTTTAGACGTTCCGCCCGCCGGTTCAAATAATTGCCCGTGTACCATCATTCCGTCCGGTGCTTTAAACATGACCTGCTTCGGGGTTACCAACTGATTTTGCGGAAACTGAGTCGGTATCAGGTTCTGCGCCAATACGGTGGGGGTACCATTAGTAAACGCCATCACCGTGGGTAGCGGAGGCCGTTGTGCCGTTGCGCTAATCATGGCTACCGTGGCTCCGTCGCCCGTGACGACTGGCATCCATTCAAGACCCGCTCCCGGCGTCAGCACCTCCATTGCAGCCTTGTCGACGGGTACCCGCACCACGTGCCGACGGTCAATATCTAATTTATCGGGTCCGGTGTTGCCACTGCAAACCAGCCATTTTTTGTCGGGACTAAGCGAAATGTGTTCGGCCATGAACGCGCCGGGCGTCAGCAACAACGGCGTTCCACCGGTGGCGGGCACGGAGTAGAGGTGCGGCCATTTATCCTGGTACGACAGAAAAACAATCCGGTCATTGGCGGCCCAGTGCAGGTTAAACCCGCCGTGCGTCGTTGGTATAGAACCCGCCAGCGTTTTCGGTGCCGTCCACAGGGGCGATGCCGTTCCCGATGCTACATCGGCCGTCCAGATGGCCCAGGGCTGGTGTTTGCGGGTCAGGATGGAATCGGGTGCCCCGCCGGAACCGGCTGTGCGGACAAAGACGAGTTTACTGCCATCCGGCGACCAGCGGGGCGATTGGTCGTGCGCAAACGAAGGGGCAATCCAATTGATGGGGGCATTTTCTGCCGTGAAAACACCGACGAAAGAGTGATCGGTCCGGTTGCAGACAAAGGCCAGTTTAGACCCGTCCGGCGACCAGTCGAGCGACCCGTTCGTGCCCCGCGCCGTAAACATGGCTTTAGCCGCGACCGACCCATCGACCGGGGCCACCCACACCTGACCGGCTTTGATGAACGCAACCCGTTTGTTATCGGGCGACATAACCGGTTCATCCCCTTCGGCCAGGGCTTTGGGTTCACCACCGGCAAAGGGCATACTCCAGACCTGCACTTTGGGCGAAACGGACGACGATAATGCGTTGACCGGCAGTTCGCTGTCCCAGTTGGAGCCGTGTTCGCCACCCCGCACATAAATAACCCATTTGCCATCGGCGGAGAGCGACAGGCTGCTCAGTTCCTGCCCGTCGTCTTCAGTGTAGTTCGTGAGTTTTCGGGGCGTAAAATCCGGCCCTTCGGCTACGTAGACATTGCGTCTACCCTGCTCGTTGACTACCCAGGCGATGTGTGATCCCTGTGCCGCGCCAGTCAGATCAGTGGGGAAAGGATAGCTTTTTACCGACTCAAACGAAAACGATTGCGCCGTTGCTGAATGGATGCGGCAGAGGAAGGCAGCGAACAGCAGGCAGGTTGAAAGATGTTTGATCATGGTGCTTCGGGAGGGAGTTCTGTTTAGCAGCAGTGAATACAGCTACTACGCCAAAATAAGTCATTTTCTCTCCCCAAAAGACCGCTCTGCCAAACAAACGTCTGATTTTTTCCCGGCCAGCGGTACAGTTATGGACAGGCGATTTTCGTTACGACGTACTCGAAACCCGCGTTTGGCGTCTTCAGCACCCATTTTCCGGCCTGTTCGATTCGTTCGCCTTCGCGCCAGCGCACCGTATCATTCGCCAGTACAAACGTCAGTGCATACCGTTGGCTATCCCCTTCGCCCTGCCGCTGCCACTCGGCCACAATCCGGTTACCCGTCCGGATGCCGGTAAGCTGACCCGTGGCCCGGTCTTTTTCGTAGGGCCGCACTGTCAGCGAACCCGCTACGGCCTGCCCTGCCATGGCCAGGCGCAGCGTCACGGTATCCCGCCCGGTTACCTGCCGATAACAAATCGTATCCGCGTCGGTACCAACGGCATTGGCAATGGAATCGCGCCGGGCGATGGCGGCCTCGTCGGCCCTCCGCGACTGACCCGCCAGGCCGCAGCCACTCACTAAGGCAGCCATAATAAGCGCAGTCGGTACGGTGTAATTCGGTAAACAGTTCATAGGGTATTGGTTTGTACAGGTTTATCAAGGACGGGTACCGAATCGGCTTCGGTCAGGGCGACCGGCTGAATGTACGCACGTTTAATGGACGGAAATTCCTGCTGAATCAAGGCGTGAATCCGCACGATGGCCTGATTGATGGTGCTGGTGTTCAGGTCGGGCTGAAAGGCTACTTCCTGCACGAGCGTAATTTCTTCCGGTCCCAGGTAAATGGTAGCAATCCGCATCGTTTTCAGCACCGTCGAATCGGTTTCGGTCAGGTGGATGAGTTGGCGGTTGGTATCCGAATCGACGCCCTCACCCATCAGCAGGCTTTTGCTTTCTTTAGCCAGCACCACCGCTACGCCAACCAGCAATAAACCGATGAGGATCGACGCCCCCCCGTCGAAATAGGGGTTGTTTAACTCGTGGCCCAGAAACACGCCCAGAAACGCGATAATCAGGCCCAGCACATCGGACGCATCCTCGAACAGCACCGTGAACGTCGCCGAATCCTTGCTGTCTTTGATGGACGCCCAGAGCGACAGCCCCCCGCGCTGCGCATCGAATGCCCGCCAGGCCGTGATGAGCGAATACCCGTCGAGCACAAAAGCGATACCCAGCACGATATAATTCCAGAATGGGTCTTTAATCGGTTCGGGGTGCTGGATGTGCGTCACACCTTCGTAAAACGAGACCCCGCCACCCACGGCGAAAATAAGCAGGGCCACCACGTACGACCAGAAATACTGTTCGCGGCCGTAACCGAACGGTCGTTTTTCGTCGGGTGGCCGCTGGCTGCGGCTCAAACCCAGCAGCAGCAGCAGTTCGTTCAGGGTATCGACTAAGGAGTGAATGCCTTCGGAAATCATGGCCGAACTCCCCGTGATGCCGGCGGCCACGAATTTAGTGGCGGCAATGCCGAGGTTGGCGGCTAAGGCGGTGTAGAGTGCTGTTTTGGAAGAAGCCATATGCTACAAACGGCTCCCTGCCGACAGATGTTCGTTCGGGTCTAAAGAAGGAGCAAATCCAATATCTTTGCGGCCTATGAACCAAGCGACCATTGCCACCGCCACCGAAGCGGACATTCCGGCCCTGAACGAGTTAGTAAATAGTGCCTACCGGGGCGACACCTCCCGGCGCGGCTGGACTACCGAAGCGGATTTGCTCGACGGCATTCGCACGGACGAAGCCGGTATCCGGGCCATGCTGGACAACCCACGGGCTACCATCCTGACCTACAAAGAAAATGAAGTATTAGTAGGTTGCGTCTACCTCGACAAGCAGGGCGACGAACTGTACTTAGGCATGTTGACCGTCTCGCCCGATGCGCAGGCCAACGGCATCGGCAAACAATTGCTGGCAGCCGCCGAGACCATCGCCCGTGACCGGCAATGCCACGTCATCACCATGACCGTTATTCCCCAGCGGCACGAACTGGTAGCTTTTTACGAACGGCGCGGCTACCGGGCCACCGGCGAAACCGAACCCTTCCCCGACGATCCGCGCTTCGGCATCCAGAAACAGCCGCTCTCGTTCATCGTGATGGAGAAAGTGCTTCAAGAATATTTTGGGTCAACTAACAAAGCGTTGCACTGACCATTTTCAGTTTGCACATTTTCCAGACTTGTTGTATATATACACTTATGTTATGAAAATATACACAGAAATGGAGTATAATGCCACAAGAACAAAATCACCAAAAAATTTAAATTGCTTCTTATCTTGACTTTAGCCATTGAGTAGAAGCCCGTCGGGGCCTTGGTATGTAGATTTAGGTCGCCAAACTTACACCTATATGCCTACGCTTCCCGACGAGTTTCTATCCGTAACACTACGGCACGGGCCGCCCCGCTTATGCAGGTCTGTTTTGCAAACGAGTATTTGGCCACGTCCAGATCATGATCGCCGGGGCTATACTCGCCCCTGGAAAACGAACGGTCTCCGCCCTATTACGGATTGTAGGATTGAGTCAGGAAAAGGCATTTCACAAATACCACCGTGTGCTGAGTCACGCCCGTTGGTCAAGGCTGAAAGCCAGTCGACTGTTAATGAGTCAGTTAATAAAGGCATTTGTCAAAGATGGCCCCTTAGTCATCGGCATTGACGAGACCCTCGAACGACGCTGGGGCAAGAAAATCAGCGCACGGGGCATTTATGGCACCGGCCACCCGGCGGGACGCCGTACGCAGTAGCGACAGCCACTTTGTCAAGTGTAGTGGCTTGAGGTGGGTAAGTGTCATGGTGTTGAGTAAGGTAAGTTGGGCCAACCGGGTTTGGGCCTTGCCCTTTCTGACCGCCCTGGCTCCTTCCGAGCGGTATTATACCGACCGGCACCAACCTCATAAAAACCTCACTCGCTGGGCCAGGCAGTTACTCTTACAGGTCAAGCGGTGGGCGGGTGATCGGGCCGTAATCGCGGTTGGTGATAGCAGTTACGCAGTGATTGACTTATTGAAAGCCTTGCAGGGGCGAGTCAGTTTGATTAGTCGTCTTCGGCTGGACGCTGCTCTTTATGAGCCGGTTACCTCCCGTCCGGTGGGGCAGCGTGGCCGAAGTAGACTCAAAGGTGAGCGACTTCCCACCTTGCTCCGGGTCGCTCAGAAACCGACTACAGTTTGGCAGAGCCTAGTCCTCGCCGATTGGTACGGGGGCGCATCACGGGCAGTCGAGTATTGTAGCGACACTGCCATATGCGGGGCGGCCCGTGCCGTACCACACCGGCAAGCAGCCGGTATCTATTCGCTGGGTACTTGTCCGGGTTGACGGGAAGGTGACGGGCCTGGTCAGTAATGATGCCGGGTTGAATGCCGAGCAGATGATACCTTATTTTGTGCGTCGTTGGTCTATTGAAACCAGTTTTGCTTTAGTCCGGGCGCACTTGGGTGTAGAAACACAGCGTCAATGGAGTGATCAGGCGGTTGCGCGTACTACGCCGGTGTTAATGGGTCTGTTTTCATTGGTGACACTATTAGCCAACTCGCTTCAAGGGCAAGGCTTATTATCGTCTCAGCAGAGTAGTTGGTATGTCAAGCCGCAGTTGACGTTCAGCGATGCCTTGGCCGGGGTTCGTCGGTATTTGTGGCGGGAAATGAATTTTCAGACATTAGGTTCGGACGTGGTACACGTAAAAATGAGCCAACAGCAGTACCAGCTATGGCAGAACGCCTTAGCTT
>JBBQLG010000101.1:0-23900 GCA_038327655.1 Cytophagales bacterium | reverse complement strand
CTAAGTACATTCAAAAAAGACTTGTCGGATAGCTGATTGACTTATCTTTGAGTATGCGAGCACTCCAAATAGACAATCTACCCCCGTCGGCTCACCAGGAGTTAGTGGAGTTGTATCAAGCCACTAAGCTCCCACGTATCCGTACGCGAGCCCAAATGATTTTGCTTTCAGCAGAACAGGCTTTAAAAGCCCCGCAGATCGCCCTGATTGTTCGCGAAAGTGAACGCACTATCCAACGCTGGCTCAAACGCTATCAAGCTGAAGGGATCAATGGCCTTCAGGATGCGCCCAAATCGGGCAAGCCGTCCAAAGTCAGTCAGGCTTATCGCCAACGACTGCTCAGTAGTGTACGCCAGCGACCTCGTAGTTTAGGGCTGGAATTTTCGCTCTGGACCCTGGCTCGCCTGGCTGATTACTTAGCCGAGCAAATGGGTGTACGCCTATCCCAGGAGGGTATTCGTCTTCAACTCAAAGCAATGGATATTGTCCTGTCTCGGCCCCAACACAAGATCAGTAGTCCGGATCCAGACTACTTAGTAAAAAAAAGGAGGTTGAAAATAAAAGAGACCAGTTAGAGGCCGATGCGGCCTTTTACTACGCCGATGAGTTTAATGTAAGTTGGCAACCTACCCTGAAGGCCATGTGGAGCCCTGTGGGTCAGCAAGTAATGATTCCTACACCGGGACAAACCAATAAACGCTTTGGTATCGGGGCGGTCAATTACCATACGGGGGAAACGGTGGTGATCCTTCGCAAACGGAAGCGACGCGAGCAAATCGCGGAGCTACTCACTCAACTGCTGGTGGCCCATCCGACTCAGACGGTTTATGTGGCTTGGGACAATGCCGACACTCATAGTGGCGGAGAAATAGACATTGTGGTACGAGGAGCTGCTGGCCGGTTGGTCTTACTATATCTTCCGACTTACAGTCCCTGGCTCAATCCGATCGAAATGTTGTGGCGCCACTGGCGACGAGAAGTGACACATTGTGAACTGTTCGAATCCATCAAAAACCTATTAGAAGCAACCAACAACTTCTTCACCCGCTATAACCGAATGCCCGAAAAAGTGCTGTCAATTATTGGAGCGACCCGACAAGTCTTTTTTGAATGTACTTAGGCTAACCTAATGGGTATACCACCTTTGAGTTTACCAACCCCGGTCGATCTCATCATAAACATCGCTCTTTTTAGCTGTCACGCCTACGAACAGCCCTTTCTGGAAGCTGCCAATACCAATCACCGGCACGAGTTGACGCTTTTACCCGACAGGCTCACGCCCGAAACGGCGCATCTGGCGGTAGGTCACCAAGCGGTGCGCGTCTTTGTAAACGACCAGCTTACCCGACCCACGCACACTACAGGTGCTGACCGGGCAGGGGATCCAATTAGTGGCGCTGCCCTGTACAGATATCAATCAGATGGATGTGACAACGGCTACCGAGTTTGGTATTCGTATTCTACGGGTGTCGAGTTATTCGCCCTATACAGTGAACGAACACGCCGTGGCCCCGCTGATGGCCCTGGACCGGAAGACGCACCTCTCCTGCCAGCGGACGTACAGCAAACCCACCCGTTTAGCTGATCTTACGATCAATAACATCGCATTCATTAGGTTGTCGACTGACGCAAATCATACCCCGGTATGAGCGAAATCATAGGGGTGGCGACAGGCCACAAGTAGCTTTGTTACGGTCTTAACCAAAACCCAAAACGAGTTATGAAAACGAATGAAACTCTTCAGAAAGACGTTCAGGATGCCATCAAATGGGAGCCTTTATTGAACGCAGCCGAAATTGGCGTAACGGCCAAAGATGGTGTAATAACCCTGACCGGCGTTGTGGATAGCTATGCCAAGAAAATAGAAGCCGAGGATGCCGCCAAAAATGTAGCCGGCGTAAAAGCGGTCGTCGAAAAAATTGTGGTTGCCTTCGGCCACATGGGGGTTAAAAATGACAATGAGGTGGCTGGTGAAGTCGTAACGGCTTTCAAACACAATTGGGAAATCCCCGACGAGAAAGTAAAGGTAAAAGTTGAACAGGGCTGGCTTACTCTGGACGGCGTAGTGCAGTGGAACTACCAGAAAGAAGCGGCCAAAAAAGCCGTGCGCTATTTAGCGGGCGTAAAGGGCGAGACCAACAACATCAGCGTGGCCCCGGATGGCCATGATACGATTGAAAAGCTAGATATCGAACACGCGCTGGCCCGCAACTGGTCGATTGATGATGAAGACATTCAGGTTGGTGTGGTGGGAAATCGGGTTACCCTGAATGGGACCGTGGATTCGGTTTATCAGAAGGATGAAGCGGGCCGAATCGCCTGGAATGCACCGGGGGTGTGGTCGGTCGATAATGAACTGGTTATCGACTACGATCTGGTTTAGTGTCATGAAGTGGAGTATCGAAAAGCGGGAGAAAAATTCTCCCGCTTTTGTATAAATACAAACGACCTGACCACGCTGTTTTTCAACCCGCGCTTCGCGGCACTCTATATAACTGTAGCCCGTATAATTTCCTGCTCACGTTAACTGAAAACAGTCATTATGTCCATTCAAACCATTAACCCTACCACCAACCAGCTCGTCAAATCGTTCGACGAAATGACGGAGAAGGCGGTGGATTCAGCCGTAGCCCAGGCTACCCGTGCCTTCGATAAGTGGAAGAAAACTACCTACGAAAAGCGGGCCGACCTATTGTACAAAGTAGCCGCTTTACTGCGGGCGCAGCAAGCAGCACTGGCCCAAATCATTACCCTGGAAATGGGGAAACTGATTGCCCAGGCCGAAGGGGAGATTACCCTCAGCGCGGATATCTTCGATTACTACGCCACGAACGGGGCCGAATTTCTGGCGGATAAACCCCTGGAACCGGAATTCGGATCCGCCTTTTTGCGCCATAGCCCCATCGGTGTACTGCTGGGGGTCGAACCCTGGAATTTTCCGTTTTATCAGGTGGCCCGTTTTGCGGCTCCCAACCTGATGATTGGGAATACGGTGCTGGTTAAACACGCATCGAGTGTACCGCAATGCGCTATCGCCCTCGAAAATTTATTCATTCAGGCGGGTGCGCCAGCCGGGGTTTACACGAACCTGCTCATCTCCGGGAAGCGGGCCTCCGCCCTGGTGTCCGACGAACGGATCAAAGGCGTTTCACTCACGGGCAGTGAGGGCGCGGGGGCCAGCATTGCCGCCGAAGCGGGAAAATACGTCAAGAAATCAGTACTGGAACTGGGCGGTAGCGATGCCTTTATCATCCTCGACGATGCCGACATTGACAAGGCGGTCGACTGGGCGGTTGTCGGCCGGATCAACAACAATGGGGAGTGTTGTGTAGCCGCCAAACGGTTCATTGCCGTGGAGTCGGTTGCCGATGAGTTCCTGCAGAAATTCAAGGATAAACTGGCCACAATCACCGTGGGCGATCCGATGGACCCGGCCACCGAACTGGGGCCGATGAGCAGCGAAGCAGCCGCCATGGAGTTGGCCGATCAGGTCAGCCGCTCCGTCGATGCCGGGGCCATCCTGGTGCTGGGTGGCAAGCGGGTCAACCGGCCGGGGGCGTTTATGGAGCCAACCATTCTGACCGGTCTTGCACCGGGTATTCCGGCTTATTACGAAGAGTTGTTTGGTCCGGTCGCTTCCTTTTACCGGGTGGCCGATGAGCAGGCGGCCATTGATTTAGCCAACGATTCACCCTTTGGCCTGGGTGGGTCGGTCTTCACGCAGGACATCGAACGGGGTAAGCGGGTGGCCGATCAGATCGACACCGGCATGGTTTTCATCAACCACCCCACCTGGACGCAGGCCGACCTGCCGTTTGGCGGAGTCAAACGGTCGGGCTATGGGCGGGAGCTTTCCGAGCTGGGTATCAGTGAGTTTGTCAATAAGAAACTCATCCGCGTCAGTGAACTCGCCGATCCTTTTTAAACCAGCAGCAGACTCCTCCAACGCAAAAGCCCATGAGAACGATCATCCCCATAAATCGCCCGTCCTACCCGCTCCACTTAATCGAGTATGGCGACTTCAGTTGCTCCGGCTGCCGGGACCTTCAGCAAATGCTAACGACTACGCTGCCCCAATTCGGGGACTCTATTTGCCACGTTTTCCGGCATTTTCCGGGAAATCCATCGGCGATGCTAATGGCGCTGGCGGCCGAGGCTGCCCGCCGACAGGATCAGTACCAGGCCATGCATCGGGCCTTGTTTGCGGATACGGCCCTGGCGCCGGTTTCTGTCCATTCATTATCGGCACTGGCATCCGCGTTAGGTCTGGATCTGACCGCGTTCCAGAACGACATGCAGGATGTAACGCTGAAACAACGGATTCGGGCCGATGTAGTGCAGGGTCGTCGGGAGGGAGTCGTGGCTACTCCCACGCTTTTTCTGGGTATTCGGCGCCTGCACGGTAAACTGACGCAGGCCCGGTTAGTACCGCTTATCCGCTATTACATCGACCGATCCCATGCCCCTGTGCCGGGTACGGCAGACTGCGATAATGGGTTGGTTCGCTGGTCGGGTGTCGCGCATCAGCAACCCGCATAGGAGACAATCAGGGGCTGAACCGGTTCAAGGGCAACCGTCAGATGTGTTGACAAGACAACAAATCAATTTACAAACTAACCAGTACAATTATGAACGATCAACAGGCAACGGTGGCTGTGTACGATAGCCACGATTTGGCCCAGGAAGCCATTGGTAAGCTGCAGAAAGCAGGCTACGACATGAAAAAGCTGTCTATTATTGGTAAAGACTACCACACGGACGAAAACGTCGTCGGGTACTATAACATCGGCGACCGCATGAAGTCCTGGGGTGGGCAGGGCGCGTTCTGGGGTGGCCTGTGGGGTTTACTTTTCGGCTCCGCTTTTTTCATCATCCCGGGTCTGGGGCCGCTGCTCATTGCCGGCCCGTTTGTGGCGTCGCTCGTAGCCGGTCTTGAAGGAGCCGTGGCCGTAGGTGGCCTGAGCGTACTGGGAGCGGCTTTGGTAAGCGTGGGTATTCCCAAAGACAGTGTTATTCAGTATGAAACAGAGGTAAAAGCGGGAAAATTTGTACTGATCGTCCATGGAACCGCCGAAGAGATCGGTAAAGCCAGAGAAACGCTGGGTAGTGCGACAAAGCGGAGTGAATTTGCCGTGGCCGCTTAAATGACCCGGATACCCGTAAACGGAATAAGGCCTCTGTGGATAAAGGCCTTCTTCCGTTTACGGGTATCCGGTCCTGACAACAGGCAGGCCGAAAGTAATCCCATTCGCAAGTCGATCACAGCACCAGTTGCCATGCTGTCTGATTCGTTCGGTACACCTTATCAATTAGCCTAACTTCATGAAAAAACTATTGTTGCTGACCGATTTTTCGGAGGCCTCCCGTCATGCGCTCGACTATGCCCGCTCGTTCTTCAGCGATACCGTTGCCGATTTTCACCTGCTCTGTGTCTACCCCCCGGAGTCCGCGGCTGCCTACAGTCCGATCCACAGCCACGAAGCGTCCCGCACGGCTTATACCGATCAGTTGAACGATATCCTGACCCAGTTACGGCAGGAGGCTACAACAGACTGGCATACCTATCGCTCGTCGGCCTGTCCGGGGAACTGGCTCGATGTAGTCGAGCAGTCACTCCTTTTGGAACCGTATGATTTTGTCGTGATGGGTTCTCAAAAAGATGGCACCAGTGTCTTATTCGGCCACAGTGCCGTCGCCCTGACCCGCCAACTGAAAGCCAATGTGATCGTAGTACCCGTTGATGCCCTCGCGGGTGCTGTTCGTCGGGTGGTACTGGCTACTGACTTTGCCCGGCTGAAAAACGCTAAATTACTTGGGCCGCTGAAAGATGTGGTGACGCTCAAAGGGGCTGATCTCACGCTGTTGACCATCGACGTACCCGACAAGAATGCTATTCAGGCGGAGCAGGAACTTCACATCCGGGAATTTCTGGCTCCTGTTGAACCGATTGTTAGTCACCTGAAGGCAACGACAGCCAGCGAAGGCATCGATTTGTATCTGGCTAAGAGTCAGGTTAATCTTTTAGCGATGATTCCAGCCGTAAAAGACGATACCAGCGTACTATCCTGGAATTCGCCTACCTACACGCCACCGGTACCCGTGTTGATAATCTACGATGACGACCATGACGACCAACCCCAACGGGTTGGTGATCGCTCAAACGCAGCCCATGCTCAGTAATGGATTGGGTCCGCACACTATCTGCTTCTGCCGGAATCACCCGATACACTGACTCCGGTTATCAACCGGTCGGTTAGTGTATCGGTCATTTTCTGCCGTACCGATTGATTTTTATGGAAAAAGACGGGCCAGGCAAAACGGCCCTGGTAACCGGGACCGCTTTTGGGATTGGTAAGGCCGTTGCCCTGCGGCCGGTACGGGGCCAACGTGATGGTACTGGATATCGACCAGGTTGGCGCGGCTGGTTCGCCGGGTCTTGTGACGGCCAAACGTTGTGAAAGACCATGGTCAAGCCAACAGCTTTAGGCTTTTAAAAAGTACGCAGTGGGTAAGTGTCTGCAACGTACGGAATAATAAAACGCCCACTGACTGGGCAACGAAGCGATATGCCCTGGGAGAAATCACCCAAGAGCAATTTGAGCAAATGAAAAAAGACATAAGACCAGTATGCCAACTCAACTGAACACCCGGCTACCCATCACCACCCTGTTTCTGGACATTGGCGGGGTACTGCTAACCAACGGCTGGGGACACGAATCGCGTAAACTGGCGGCAGATACATTCGGACTTAATCTGGCCGAACTTGAAGAACGGCATCATTTGACCTTTGATACCTATGAGGTCGGCAAGCTCACCATGAAGGAATACCTCGACCGGGTCGTCTTCTACGAACCCCGGTCGTTTACGCTGGAAACCTTTCGGGAGTTTATGTTCTCGCAGTCGAAACCATATCCCGATATGATTGGGCTGGTTCGGCAGTTGAAGGAGCGATACCAGTTGAAAATCGCCGTTGTCAGTAACGAAGGACGCGAATTGAATGCCCACCGGATTCAAACGTTTCGGCTCAATGAATTCGTGGATTTTTTCATCTCGTCGTCCTTCGTTCACTTCCGTAAACCCGACGCGGATATATTTCGGATGGCCCTCGACATCGCGCAGGTGCCCGCCCAGCAGGTACTCTACATCGACGATCAACCGATGTTTGTCAGCGTGGCCGCGGAGCTGGGGATTCAGGGAATTTGTCACGTCGATTATTCAACAACCTGTGCGGCACTGGCCGGGGTTGGACTACCGATAGCGTCCCCGGAAAACGCTAGGGTGGGCAAAACCCAACGCGTTCCATCACCGGTTACGCCCTAAACGCATCTGATTCGCCGTCGATGGCAGGAATCATTGCTAACAACTACGCTCATGGACATGAACGAACTCATTGAAACCGCTCAGGCCCTGATGGCCGATGACAAGGGACTGCTGGCGATGGACGAAAGTACGCCCACCTGCAACAAGCGATTTGCCGCAGCCGGTATTCCGCAAACGGTAGAAGCCCGGCGGGCGTACCGGGAATTACTGATTACAACGCCCCGCCTGGGCGAGCCCATCAGCGGAGCCATTTTGTACGACGAAACCATTCGGCAGCAGACCAAAGCCGGGGTATCGTTTGTCGACGTACTGAAGCAGGCCGGTATTATTCCGGGCATAAAAGTCGACATGGGGGCCAGGCCTCTGGCTGGTTTTCCGGGCGAAAAAATAACCGAAGGGCTGGATGGCCTGCGCGATCGCCTGACGGAGTACAAACAGTTGGGTGCCCGGTTTGCCAAGTGGCGGGCCGTCATTGCCATTGGTGCCATTGGCCCGGAGCAATTACCGTCTGGCGGTTACCTCGACGCCAACATGCATGCACTGGCCCGCTACGCGGCTTTGTGTCAGGAGGTTGGTCTGGTGCCCATCGTGGAGCCGGAAGTACTGATGGATGGAGATCATACGCTGGACCGATGTTTCGCCGTGACACAGCGGGCGCTGACTCTGCTCTTTACCCAGTTATACACCCAGCGGGTCAGGCTGGAAGGTTTACTGCTGAAACCGAATATGGTGCTGGCGGGTAAGGACTGCCCCGAACAAAACACAATCGAGCAGGTAGCCGATGCCACCGTGACCTGTCTGCTGCGGAGTGTTCCCCCGGCGGTGGCGGGCATCGCCTTTTTGTCGGGTGGGCAATCACCCGAACAGGCCACCAGTCACCTGAATGCTATGCACAGGAAATTCGCAAACAAACTACCCTGGCCGTTGACTTTCTCGTTCGCCCGCGCTATTCAGCAACCCGCCCTTGATCTCTGGCACGGGCAGGACGCCAACGTAGAAGCCGCGCAACAGGCTCTGTTTTATGGGGCAAGCCGTAGCCGTGCCGCCCGTCAGGGGAAGCTCTAGTACCAGACCTAACGATAGGAAACATGACGAATCAAAAAATAGATAACCAACCTAAAACAGATGCAAAGACGGCTCCCCGGAAACCGGCTGAACCCATGAATCATGACAGCATGGATCATGGCGGTCCGCCGATGCGGAGCATGAAGGGCATGGATCATGGCGCGATGATTGCCGATTTTATGCGCCGGTTTTGGGTGTGTCTGGTGCTGTCGGTGCCCATCGTCGTGTTGTCGATGATGTTTCAGAATCTGGTCGGTTACCACTTGGACTTTCCGTATCGCGGTCCGATTGTGCTCGTGCTGGCGTCCGTGATTTTTGTATATGGTGGCTGGCCGTTTTTCACCGGCCTGATCAGCGAGTTTCGCAGTCGTCAGTTCGGCATGATGACCCTGGTAGCCGTGGCCATCACGACCGCCTACGTATACAGTCTGGCGGTAACGGTCGGGTGGTTACGGGGAGTCGATTTTTTCTACGAACTGGCTACGCTGATCGACATCATGCTGCTGGGGCATTATCTGGAGATGAAATCGGTGGCCGGTGCCTCCCGCTCGCTCGAACTGATTGTGCAGATGCTGCCTTCCGACGCCCATAAAGTAGACGGAGACAACATTAGTGACGTAAACGTAAATACACTGACGATTGGCGATGTGGTGCTGGTCAGGCCCGGCGAGCGAATCCCGACCGATGGCGACGTCGTGAGTGGCGAAAGTGCCGTGAACCAGAGTATG
The DNA here is from genome assembly GCA_038327655.1 of Cytophagales bacterium. Classification (GTDB taxonomy): domain Bacteria; phylum Bacteroidota; class Bacteroidia; order Cytophagales; family Spirosomataceae; genus JBBQLG01. The sequence continues at coordinate 14,787 of JBBQLG010000101.1, read as the reverse complement.
CTGACCGGCGAAAGTGTGCCGGTGCAGAAAGCGGAGCATGATTCGGTTATTGCCGGGGCTGTCAACGGCGAAGGCGCGCTCAACATCCGGGTGACCCACAAGGGCGAAGACAGCTACCTCAACAAGGTTGTCAAGATGGTGGGTGACGCCCAGGCGACCAAGTCGCAAACGCAGACCCTGGCTGATCGGGCGGCTGGCTGGCTGACGCTTATCTCGCTGACCGTAGGCGCGATAACTCTGGTAGTCTGGCTATGGGCGGGTAAAGATGCGGCCTTTGCCATCGAACGAATGGTCACCGTGATGGTCACCGTTTGTCCGCACGCGCTGGGAGTTGCCATTCCGCTCGTCGTGGCTATTTCAACGGGCATTGCGGCTCAGCGTGGCTTGCTGATCCGTAACCGCACGGCTTTTGAAAATTCCCGCAAGATCACGGCGATGGTGTTCGATAAAACCGGTACCCTCACCGAAGGCAAGTTCGGCGTTACCCGCATCAACGTATCGGCGGGTAACCTGGACGAAGCAACGCTGCTCGGCACGGCAGCCGCACTGGAGCAACAGTCTCAACACCCCATTGCCGCCGGTATTGTTGAGGAAGCCCACAAACGCAACCTGACACTTCCCGCCATTACCGACTTCATGTCCATTCCGGGAAAGGGCGTTTCAGCCACCGTCAACGGGAAAAAGACGATGGTCGTTAGTCCCGGTTATCTGACCGAAAAGAAAATTCCTATTCCGAAAGAGTCCGCCGGGCAGGCTGCTGAAACGGTGGTGTTTGTCCTGGTCGATGAGCAGTTAATGGGCTTTATCGCCCTGGCCGATCAGATTCGTTCCGATTCCAAAGAGGCCGTCCAGCACCTGCAAAAGTCGGGCATCAAGGTCTACATGGCTACTGGCGACAATCAGCAGGTAGCCGACGCCGTGGCCAGTCAGTTAGGACTCGATGGCGTGTATGCCGGGGTATTGCCCGACCGTAAAGTAGCCATCGTAAAGGAGTTGCAGACCGCCGGTCAGTTTGTGGCCATGACCGGCGACGGGGTGAACGATGCGCCCGCGCTGGCTCAGGCAAATGTGGGTATCGCTATTGGCTCCGGCACCGATGTAGCCGCTGAAACCGCCGACATTATTCTGGTCAACAGCAAGCCGACCGACATTACCAACCTGATTGAATTCGGGAAAGCCACCTACCGCAAGATGATTCAGAACCTGTTTTGGGCAACGGGCTACAATGTGGTTGCCATTCCGCTGGCGGCTGGTGTGCTGTACCCGCATTTTGTGCTTAGTCCCGCCATGGGAGCCATCCTGATGAGCGGAAGTACGGTGATTGTGGCCCTGAATGCGGAATTACTACGCAGACAACTGGCCAAAATGACCTGACCCCTGCCGGAACAAACGCGCTACTCAACCCAAAATCCTGACGCATGAAAAACGCAAAACCAATCCCCAATCAACTATACGGGCTGTTACCCACCAATGCCGACGGTATCGAAATCCTGATCGAACTGGCCCTCGATGTACAATGGTCGTGGAATCACGCAGCCGATTACTTGTGGCAGCAACTCGACCCGGATCTATGGGAGCGGACCCATAACCCGTGGATTATTTTGCAGACCGTTTCGCGGGAGGTGCTGGAGCAGAAATTAACGGACAAGGTCTTTCGCGGAAAAATGGACGCGTTGATGGTGTCCAAACAACACGCGGCCACGGAGACGAAATGGTTTCAGCAAACCCACCCCGACTCGCCCCTGACCTGCGTGGCGTATTTCAGCATGGAGTACATGCTCAGCGAAGCGTTGCCGATCTACGTGGGTGGTCTGGGCAATGTAGCGGGCGACCAGCTAAAGTCGGCGAGTGACCTGGGCGTGCCCGTTGTGGCTGTCGGGCTGCTGTATCAGGAAGGTTATTTTCGGCAGGAAATCGACCGGCAGGGGGTGCAGCAGGCCCTTTTTCCCTACAACGATCCGGGTCAGTTACCCATCTCGCCCCTGCGCCTGCCCAACGGCGAGTGGTTGCGTTTGCCCATCACCCTGTCGGGTTTTACCGTCTGGCTGCGTACCTGGCAGGTGCAGGTGGGCGGGGTGAAACTGTACCTGCTCGACAGCAACGATGCCGCCAATCTGCCCACCCATCGCGGCATCACGACCGAACTCTACGGCGGTGGCTCGGAGCTGCGTATCCAGCAGGAAATCATTCTGAGTATCGGCGGCTGGAAACTGCTCATGGCCCTCGGCATCAAGCCGGAAGCCTGCCACATGAACGAAGGCCATGCCGCGTTTCTGGTGCTGGAGCGGGCCAGTACGCTGATGCGGGAAAGCGGTCTTCCGTTCGATGCGGCCCTGGCCGTTACCCGAACCGGCAACCTGTTTACGACACATACCGCCGTGGCCGCTGGTTTCGACCATTTCAGCACGGCCCTGATGGAGCAGTTTCTGGGCGATTATGCCCGCAACGAACTGAACATTGAGTTCGAAACGCTGATGGCGCTGGGTCGCCAAAGCCCGTCCAACACGTCGGAGAGTTTCAACATGGCCTATCTGGCTATTCGGGGCAGCGGGGCCGTCAATGGCGTCAGTCGGTTGCACGGGGTTGTTAGTCGGCAGTTGTTCAACGACCTGTTCCCGCGCTGGCCAACCGACGAAGTGCCGGTTGGGTACGTCACCAACGGCGTTCACATGCCGAGTTGGGATGCCGAAGCTGCCGACCGGATCTGGACGGAAGCCTGCGGCAAAAACCGGTGGCGGGGTGGGCTGGATGCCGTGGGGGATAACATCAGCAAGGTGTCGGACGAAGCCCTGTGGCAGCTTCGCACCAGTTGTCGCCACGATCTGGTCGATTATACCCGGAAGCGGCTGGCACGGCAATTTCTGGTTTCCGGTCACCCACCCGGACTGGTCGATATTGCCACGAAAGTGTTCGATCCCAACACGCTGACGCTGGGATTTGCCCGCCGGTTTGTCGAATACAAACGACCCAATCTGCTGCTTCACGACCCGGAACGGTTTATCCGCATCCTGACCAACCACGAACAGCCCGTTCAACTGGTGATTGCCGGTAAAGCCCCACCGTTCGATGAGTCGGGCAAGGCGCTGATTCAGCAATGGGTACAGTTTATTGAGCAACATAGCCTCTATCAGCATGTTGTCTTTCTGAGCGATTACGATATGCTCATGGCCGAACACCTCGTGCAGGGAGCCGACGTGTGGGTCAACACGCCCCGCCGTCCCTGGGAAGCCTGCGGCACCAGTGGCATGAAGGTGCTGGTGAATGGCGGCATCAATGTATCGGAGCTGGATGGCTGGTGGGCCGAAGCTTACACGCCCGACGTGGGCTGGGCACTGGGCGACATCCAGGAACACGGCAACGACCCTGCCTGGGATGCCGCCGAGGCCAACGCGCTGTATGAGCTGCTGGAAAAGCAGATCGTCCCCGAATTTTACAACCGGGATCAGCGGGGTATCCCCGTTCGCTGGGTCGAGCGGATGCGCAAAAGTATGGCCACGCTAACGCCCCAATTTTCGGCCAACCGGACCGTCCGGGAATATACCGAAACGTATTACCTGCCTGCGGCCACCCGCTACGTGAAACGGGCCGCCGATAAAGGCGCGGCTGGTGTTAGTATCGTAAAGCTGCGACAAGCCATTGGCAATGAATGGGATACCCTAACGTTCGGCGACGTGACGACGGAAGTCATAGCCAACGGATACCTGTTCCATGTGCCCGTCATGCTGGGTACTCTAACGCCCGATCAGGTGGTGGTTGAGCTGTATGCTGCGGGGCGTAACGCCGAAACCCCTGAATGCATCCCGATGGAAACGGACCCCGCCAACAACACCGGAAGCCACTACAGCTACACCGCCGTAGTAACGACCCACCGCCCGGCCAGCGATTTCACCGCCCGCATTATACCCGCTTACGAAGGCATTGCCGTTCCGCTGGAAGACAACCGGATTCGCTGGCAGCGTTGACGCGTAGCTGTAGTTAATCCCGCTGACGATAAACCAATAATAATCCCGGCCTGGTGGCGGCACCGCCGTTTCTAACCCCATTATAAATCTGGTATGCGTAAAAAGATCGTTGCCGGTAACTGGAAAATGAACAAGACTCTGGACGAGGCTAAAGAGTTGCTGTCGGAGGTGGTCAACCTGAGTAAAGACGACGTGTCCGGGACATCCAACCGGGGAGACGTAACGGTAGTGATCTGCCCGCCGTCTATCTACCTCACCACGGCGCGGCAGTACATTCCGTCGGGTGGCCCGATCAGACTGGGTGCGCAGAACTGCTCCGAGAGAGAATAGGGTGCTTATACCGGTGAAGTGTCGGCAGCCATGCTCAAATCGGTGGGTGTTGCCTACGTCATTGTGGGCCATAGCGAACGGCGGCATTATTTCGGCGAAACCAACGCCCAGGTGGCCGGGAAAGTAAACAGGGTGCTGGCCAACGGCCTGATACCCATCTTCTGCGGTGGCGAATCGCTTGATTTGCGTAAAAATGGTGATTACGTCGGCTTCGTGAACGGCCAGCTTACCGATAGTCTGTTCCATCTCCCGGCCGAAGAATTTACTAACGTTGTCATTGCCTACGAACCCCTTTGGGCTATTGGCACGGACCTGACGGCATCGTCGGCGCAGGCGCAGGCGATGCACGTCGAGATTCGGCGACACATTGCCGACACTTATGGCGATGCCGTGGCGCAGGACATTTCGATTCTGTACGGGGGCAGTGCCAACGAAAAAAATGCCGCCGATCTCTTCGCCCAGCCCGATGTGGACGGTGGTCTGATTGGGGGTGCGTCGCTCAACTCACGGGAGTTTATTAACATCATCGCTGATGCCACCTGCATACCCTAACATTAAAAAGAAGTAGTTTTAATGTTAGCATGTCTTAATAGCCTACAGTTAAAGGTCAAAAGAGATGACTAACCTTAAATAACGCTTCTTTTAATGCCTAAAATACCCTTGTACTCGATCAATCCAGATCGAAACAAACCGTGGAACGAACTGCCGGACTTGCCCATCCATCCTGATCTATATCGTACCGTAGACATCTACGAACGATTGGCCCAGGCAAAAGAAGCAATAGGCCGGTTACAGGGCCGTAGCATCGCAATTCCAAACCAGGGCCTGCTGATCAACTCCATCAGTTTACAGGAGGCTAAAGCATCCTCGGCCATTGAGAATATCTTCACCACCGACGACGAACTATACCGGGCTTTCAGCCAGCAACCGGGCGAACTCACCAGCGAACCGACTAAAGAAGTACTTCGGTATCGGGAAGCCTTGTGGAAAGGCTTTCACTATTTGCAGCAGCAGGCCGGTTTTAGTCTGGCTTATTTCGTACAGGTATTCCAGGAAATCAAGCAGACCCAGGAGGGTGTACGACCAAGTTTTTCATCGGTCTATATCCGGCAGGGCGGTAGCGGTCCCAACGCGGGTAAGCCCGTTTACACCCCGCCCCGGGGCCAGGGTATTCTGGAAGCCAAGCTGAGTAATCTGGCCAATTTCCTCAATGACGACCGGGCTTATCCGCTTGATCCGCTCCTGAAGATGGCCATCGGTCATTACCAGTTTGAAGCCATCCACCCCTTCCGGGATGGGAACGGGCGCACGGGCCGGGTAGCCAACATCCATGTGCTGACCCAGAAAGGATTGCTGGATTATCCTATTCTGTACCTAAGCCGCTACATTGTCGAGCACAAAGAGACCTACTATAGCGCGTTGGCGGGCGTATCACAACGGGGGGACTGGTCGGGCTGGCTAACCTATATGCTGAGTGCGGTGACCCAAACCGCGCAACTGACGTACGAGAAGATCAACCGAATTGTGGAAGCCCGCGATGCCATTCTGGATGTTATCGCAGCCCAAACGACCATCCGGCGGCCTGACCAGCTAACCCAGAAGATTTTCTTTCAACCCATCACCCGCGTTCGCCACCTGACGGAAGACCGCACCTACGCCGAGAATACGGCCCGCGATTACCTGAACCGGTTGGTCGAGTTGGGCATTCTGGAGCGAACAGTAGTGGGGGGGAATCATTATTACCTAAATCGGGAGTTATACAGTATCCTGGCCGAGTAAGATAGTCTCTTTTTAATGGCCCGCATCGTGCCCAGCTACGAAGGCATCGCCGTTCCGCTGGAAGACAACCGGATTCGCTGGCAGCACCGATACGAAGTTGTTGAGCCGGGCTTATATTGCACTCTCGTTTATGATCGCCAGCGGCATTGTGGACGGGAGTTCTGTTGTAAAGGGCGATGGGATTGCCCCCTGAACGTTCGTTACGTGTGGTCAAGGGTTCGATTCGGAATCTGGCTGGACATGAGGTAGATTCAGAGAAATTATTACTTCATTCAATTAGAAGTAGCATAGTTGTATATCCTAAACGTGCAACACTTCACGAAAATAGGTCAAATAAATACAAATTTTTCGCACATTTGGGAGCCAGCTACAGTTATGTATAAATATCTTAACAACATAAAAAAGACTATCTAATAAAATATGAATAAAACTTTATTTGGACTTGCACTTTTAACTTACAATTGGGAAAGAAGTAAGAAAGATATATTTGATAGCTATATACCACTTATATGTAATAATATAAACAATAAAGGACATAAAATCATAACCAGAGATATTGTTCAAGCGGATTTGTTATCCGAATATGGAATTTCTATTTCATTAGGTGCTTGTGAAAATATATTGAAAAGAATGACAAAAAATAACGCTTTGAGTAAAAATCAAGGAGAGTTTTATGTAGACATTCAGAAAGTATCAGAAATATCAAGAAAGACAAATCCACAAGAATTAAATGCCGTATTCAGTGATTTAGTGTTAGATTTACAAAAATATAGTCACCAGTCGTACAATGTAGAATTAACAGTAATAGAATTAGAAGAAGGATTAATTAATTTTTTTAAAGACAACGATTTAGATTTATTATTTGCAAACAATAATGAGCAAACGGTACTACCTAAAGTAAAAGAAAGTAAAAAAGCAAAATATATAATTGCTAAATACATAACTGATCTTCAATCAAAAGATACATCTAAATTTTCATTGGTTCTCAAATTAGCAAAGGGTTATGCAATTGCATCTTTAATTACATACGAAGACATAAATTATTATACAGGGAATTTAAATGCAGTTGAAATTTATTTTGATGCACCAATAATTTTCAACTTGCTTGGATTAAATGGAGATTCTAATCTTAAATTAAGTCAGGAATTAATTGCTTCATTGAAAGTAAATGGAGCGAAATTAAATATATTTGACATAAATTATGGAGAAGTAATTAATACAATTCAAGATGCAGTTAAACGGCTTAACACAAAAGATTTTGACATTACAAAAAGTTCAAGAGTTTTAAAAACAGCTATTAGAGAAAACATTTCTTCGCAACAACTGCAAATAAAACTTAATCAATTAGATGATTTATTAAGCAATGATGAAATCATCAAAAAACCTTCACCATCCCTTCTAGAGACTGAATATAAATTCCAAATCAATGAAGAAAGTTTAACGGAATCAATAAAAGAACTATACAGAAAAAAACCCACACAAATTATACCTTGGTATAAAATAAATCAAATTGAAAGAGATGTTGAATCTGTTTCTAATATTTTTAAATTAAGAAAACGAAATCTATCAATAAGCCTGAAAAATAGCAAAGCAATATTAGAGTTGTTGCAGGGGTGATAGTCAGTTTGTTGTAGCTGTTCAAATGAATTAATTTTACGACATGAATTTCTCAACGGCTAACTTACGAACAGATCGTCATTGGCGCTCAGCTACCGGGCTTGACCATAAACTATTCCAAAAGTTGCTCCGCTTACTGCCTGCCGCTTATGAGCAACTATATGGACAATCCATGGAACAACGCCATAAAGATTGTCCTGGCGAGCCAACTCTGAGCAGCTATGAAGACCTGCTCTTATTTACCCTATTCTCCTTAAAGTCAGGCCTTTCTTTCGATTTGATAGGTTTAACTACGGGTATAGATGGTTCTACCGCTAAGCGTAATCAAGATATCGGTATAGCCGTGGTTAAGCAAGCCCTGAGTCAGGCGGGATACCTACCAAAGACCCATTTTGACAATGTCGAGAGTTTTAAAGCCTACTTCAAAGATAAAGGACCTGTGCTGATTGATGCCACCGAACAGCGTACCCAGCGACCAAGCGATTCTGACTACCAAAAAGACATGTATAGCGGTAAAAAAAAGCCCACACAGTCAAGGCAATGATTTTAGCCACTACGGATCGGTATATTCATTTTTTGAGCAAGTCTTGGGTCGGTAAATCGCACGATTATAGGCAATTAAAGACGGAATTTCCGGCCGATCAATGCTGGTTTAAAGATCAGGTAGTGGGGGTTGATTTAGGGTATCTGGGTATTATTAAAGACTATGACTGTCAGCAAGTTAACATACCTGTCAAGAAACCCAAAGGTGGGGAATTAACTGATTTTGAACGGGCCCAGAATCGAGTCAAATCTTCAGAGCGAATTTACGTCGAACATGCCATCGGGGGTATGAAACGATTTCGTTATTTGAGTGATCGGTTGCGGACTCATAAGGTAATTTTATACGAGTCAGTCATCCGTATTTGTGCTGGTTTATGGAACTTCTATTTGACTAACTAACTCATAATCAACTTTGCAACAACTCTACTACTGATTTTTAAAGTAATTGATAATGCGCCGATTACCTCATTTTAAGGCAAAATAGGTATTATACGGAAATTCAAATAATAAACTTTAAAACGAAATTTGTAATGATTGATTTTACGGTTTATTATTATATACATTTTTAAATTCACTCTTCGCTCCAAAACTAAAAATAAAATCAGCAAAGCCATCTTTAGTCTTCAAGTTCTTTAAATAAAATGATTTATTCCAGCCTTCTGAAACATTAGAAAGTCCTCTAACAGTTAAATAAATTGTTGTCATACCAGATATAAATATATAAATTAAACTATTATGTTGTGCAAAAGCCGTTTGAAAATTACCTGCAACTAAAAAACAGTTAGTTATTGCAAATGATGTCTCTACTAATCCGTAATAAAATTGCCGTTTTTTCTTAAATAGGAAAAGTATGTATCCTACGCCTAAAACAATAATTGCAGATAAAACTTTAGCCCAAAAAGATAAAATTAAAGGTGTCAATAGGCTTATAAAATTACTTTTAGAATTTTCATCCAATTGATTTATTAAACTGTGAATTATAGCATAATAAGATAGCGACGATGTTATTATTAATATAAGAAATATAAAAATTGCAGTAGCCCTAAAGTAAACTTCTGTCTTTTTGACGTGCTTCCAAAAAGCGACTTTTTTTTGATCATCTTCTTCTTCAAACTTTTCAATTTGATAGTCAACTCTTCTGTTAAACTCTTCTAATTAAACAAATCTATCCATGTATATTTTTCATCTAAACCACGCCACTATGAATTACCACCAAGCGCGAAGTCCAGCGACTTACCTCCCAAGCAGTCAAATTACCCTAACATCCAAATACGACCTGTTAACCTAACCCTTTTTAAATTTGCTTAACGCCCAAATACCTTGTGTCAACCGGAAGACGACTAGCACAAGAAAAAATGCCTGTCAACCAAATACGTCCTGTAGACCGAAGCCACCAAACGCACGTTTATTTTGGACCGGTTCACCCAACAAGTTATTGTACGTAAACTCACTAAACCAAAAGTAATTGATTTTCAGCTCCTTATGGTTTAGTATTGCTATTAAGTTTACCCAATCGAAGGCGATGGTCAATGGAGTTGCAAGGATACATAATTCAATCCCTTCATACAACCCAAAAATACGCCAGCAACCCCGGTCTGGAAACCCGTAGGGGCACAAACCGGGGTTGTTGACAATGGAAACCATTAAACCAACTGCCATCCCTCGCGGTATTGGCGGGAAACGAACTGATTAGCCTCGTCGAAGTTGGTGATTTTCATGTTCGTGCCGTCCCACATCAGCTTTTTACGGCCGGGGTAGTTAAAGTTTCGTCCGTCTTCTCTGGCCGTGCGGAAGGTATAACTCCGAATGGCTACGTTGCCCATCAGCACCGACTCGGTAAGCGGCCCGGCAAAGTCGAAGGACGAGTGCAGGCCTTTGTGCTCTTTGCTGTTGAAACCGGCTTTGCAGGCTTCCGTCCAAAGCATCTGATGGCCGTTTTCCGGCAGCAGTTTTACCGCGTCGGATTTGGGGGCACCTTCCAGTTTCTGGCCGCTTTTGGTGTATAGCTTCGGGTCGTTGCCGTACAGGCCGCACACCATCAGTCCTTTGTCGCCGATCATCAGCATCCCGTTCTCGCCGTTTTCGGGCAGCGGCTCGTTGTCCGGCAGGAAATCGGGGCGGGAGGGACGAATGCCCCCGTCGGACCAGACCATGGTAACGGCCTGCTTGTTCCTGGACGATGCCGGAAACTTCAGTTCTACGCGGGACGAGGGCGGGCAGCCTTCGGGGATGTATTCGGGCGTCCAGTCTTTGAGAAACACCGACCCAATGCTGGTTTCCACTTCGGTGGGGTAGCCTAAGCCAAGTACGCGGAACGGTACGTCCATGATGTGACAGCCAATGTCGCCGAGTGCACCGGCCCCGAAATTCCACCAGCCGCGCCACTTAAAGGGGTGATACGCGGGCGTGTAGCCCACCTTTTGCGCGGGTCCGAGCCAGGTATCCCAGTCGAGGTCGGCGGGGACTTCGGCGGCAGGCTGCGGTACGGGAATGCCCTGCGGCCAGACGGGGCGGTTGGTCCAGAGATTGACAGTATGCACCTTGCCCAGCAGCCCTTTGTCGAACCACTCCACCATCTGGCTTTGCTGCGGGTTAGACGAGCCTTGATTACCCATCTGCGTCACGACTTTGTACTTGCGGGCGGCTTCGGTCAGCATCCGTGCTTCGTAGATGTTGTGCGTCAGGGGTTTCTGCACGTACACGTGTTTGCCCCGCTGCATGGCCGCCATCGCAATAACGGCGTGGGTATGGTCGGCGGTGGAGACGGTTACGGCATCGATGTTCTTGCCTTCCTTGTCCAGCATCTCGCGAAAATCCTTGTAGCGTTTCGCGGTGGGATGCTGTTCAAAATTCTTTTTGACCTGATCGCGGCCCCAATCGACGTCGCAGAGGGCCACGATGTTATTCGCACCTTTGTTGAAGGCGTTGTTGGTGTCCGAGAAGCCTTTGCCCGCGATGCCCACGCCGGCAATGTTCAGTTTATCGCTCGGCGCAATAAAGCCTTTTCCCAGTACGTGGCGGGGAACAATCATAAAGCTGGCTGCGGCTACGGTGCTTTGCCGGATAAAGTCCCGCCGGGTCGGCTGATTCGGTGTTGATTCGTCGGATGCGTTCATTGAGCAGGTTTGTTAATTGGTAAAAGCAGATTAAGTTAATCTATCGTACCAAAGGCTCGTTCAGGTTAGTTTTACCCGCTTTTGTGGGGCCCATTCACGTCTAACCGATGGGCTGATAAGAGGGATTTAGTGCTGCCCGGATGACTTAACGCACACGCCGTGCGCAACTGCCAAAGGCTCTCAACTCTGCCCGTTACCGTTTATGTCGCCGGGCCTGAACAGCAAACCGTACGAATGGTTAAGTGTTCAATCGTAGAAACGTAACAGACTATGCCCCGCCGAACCAACCCCAACGAATTTCAATCCTGGCAGTCAGCCGCCGAACTCACGAGTGGCGTGGTGGACAAGCGCAACCACAAACGCGCTGATGCCAAACGCAACCGCCGAAACCGCCATTATGTCAAACTCGTCATCCGCGAACGGCTCGATGATCTCGATGGCAGCGCAGCCGATTGACGGTCTGGCAGGGTGATTTTAATGTATTCCCGTAAACCCCGGTCAGGTGATCCGGGTTTACATAATGAAGTTGTTTAAGTTTTTACTTTTCAGTCTCAAACCGGCGTTGTTTTGTCATCCTGAGGGACGAAGGATCTTAGCGACCAGATTTCTAAGATCCTTCGTGCCGCACCGGCGGACCGCTCAGGATGACAAAAACCACATGATGCTCCTCCTCAAACAGGTGAAATTGCAAATCCAGAACAGCTTCAATTTGACCCCTCAACGCTGCGTACGCCCTTTCGCATGGAAAAATCACCCAATAATGAGCAAAAACCCGGCAATCCCGCTGTCCAACACGCGGCCAACGTGCCGAAGAGTGGCGAACGTCCCGAACAGGGTACCGAGACGGCCGCTGACCACTATGATCCACAAGGTAAACCCGACCGCGACAAACGTACTATGAACGCACCAGACAACATTGGAGCCAAAGCTAAATTTCCCATTCTGGCGCAGCCGCCCGAAGCTTTTACCGGATTGACACTCGGCAAACCCGCTACGGTAGCCGCCGGGGTTACCGCCGTGCTGAAATCCATGCAGTTTTCGTGGAGCGAAGCCGGTGTTGGCCGGGGCACGCAGGCTCTGCTGAAACTGAACCAGACAGACGGCTTCGACTGCTCGTCCTGCGCCTGGCCCGACCCCGACGATCACCGGTCGGTGGCTGAATTCTGCGAAAACGGGGCCAAAGCCACGGCCTCCGATGCCGATACGCGCCGGGCTGATCCCGATTTTTTTGCCAAACACAGCCTCGTGGACCTGTCGCACATGACCGACCGCGACCTGAACAATGCCGGTCGGCTGACGCATCCGTTGGTGAAACGGCCCGGTGCCACGCACTACACGGCTATTTCGTGGCCCGACGCCTTTCAGGTAGTCGCCGATCACCTGAACGCGCTGGACTCGCCCGATGAAGCCGTGTTTTATACGTCGGGGAAAGTGCCTAACGAACCGGCATTTCTGTACCAGTTGTTCGTGCGGCAGTTCGGCACCAACAACCTGCCCGACTGCTCTAATATGTGCCACGAAAGCAGCGGATCGGCCCTGAGTCCGACGCTGGGGCTGGGCAAGGGATCGGTCACGCTGAACGATATGCACGAGGCCGAGGTGATTATCATCATGGGGCAGAACCCCGGCACCAACCACCCCCGGATGCTGACGGCCTTGCAAATAGCCAAGCGCAACGGGGCCAAAATCATCGCCGTGAATCCCCTGCACGAAACGGGTTTGAGCCATTTCAAAAACCCGCAGGATTTCATGAATCCGATTAAGGCCGTGGGAACGCTGCTGAGTGGCGGAACACCCATCGCCGATCTGCATTTGCAGGTCCGCATCAACGGTGATCTGGCCGTGCTGCGGGGCATTATGAAACACCTGCTGCGGGCCGAAGAACTGAATCCCGGTGCCGTAATCGATCACGAATTTATCCAGGAATATACGACTGGTTACGAGGATTTTCTGACTAACGTCCGCAACACGAGCTGGGCCGACATCGAAACCATGAGCGGACTGACGCCCGCCCAACTGCTCGAAGCCGCCAACATTATTGCGCCGAAGCAGAAGATCATTACGTGCTGGGCCATGGGCGTGACGCAGCAGAAAAACGGCGTGATGAGCATTCAGGAGATCGTGAACCTGCACCTGATGAAGGGTGCCGTTGGGAAACCCGGCGCGGGAACCTGCCCGGTGCGGGGTCATTCCAACGTGCAGGGTGACCGGACGATGGGCATCTGGGAACGACCCCAAAAGGAGTTTCTGGACGCGCTGGCAACCGAGTACAACTTCGAGCCACCCCGCGAACACGGCCACGACACCGTCGATTCCATCAAAGCGATGTACGACGGCAAAATAAAGGCATTTATGAGCCTCGGCGGTAATTTTCTGTCGGCCTCACCCGATACCGAACTCGTAGCCGAATGCATGCGGAAACTGCAACTGTCGGTATTCGTAAGCACCAAACTGAACCGGGGTCACCTCGTTACGGGCGATACCGCGCTGATTTTACCCTGCCTGGCGCACGTCGATATGGACAGGCAGAAATCCGGTCAGCAGTTTACGTCCTGCGAAAACTCGATGGGCGTGGTCAGCCAGAACAAAGGCGTACTGGAGCCGCTGGAGGGCGAAATGCTGAGCGAAGTCGCCATTTTGTCGGGCATCGCCATCACCACGCTCGGCGACCGGATTAAGGGCGACTGGGTGGGCTACACGGAAAACTACGACACCATCCGCGACGCCGTTGCCCGCGTGATTCCGGGTTTCGACAAGTTCAACGAGAAGATCCGAATGCCGGGTGGTTTTTACCTGCCCAACGGTCCCCGCGAACGCAACTTCACCACCGAAAATGGCAAGGCGAATTTCAGCGTCACGGACATGGTGCTGCACGACATCGCGCCGGAGCAGTTGGTCTTGATGACCATCCGCAGCCACGACCAGTTCAACACCACGATTTACGATTACAACGACCGCTACCGGGGCGTATACGGCGAACGGCGGGTGATTTTCATGAACCCTGACGACATGCGGGCGCGGGGCATCCGGGAGCGGCAGTTGGTGAACATTACCAGCCATTTCGAGGGGCAGGAGCGGAAATTAGAGAAGTTTGTTGCCATTCCCTACAACATCCCGAAAGGCAACACGGCGGCTTATTACCCCGAAGCCAACCCCTTAGTGCCGATTGCCAGCGTGGCCGACATCAGCAACACGCCGACCTCTAAGTTCGTGGTCGTTACTGTGGAGTCGGTAGCCGAAATTCTGCCCGAAGGCAGCAAGGTGCCCGAACGGCTGGCCGTGGCGGTTTGATAAACGGATTTGTAACTATTTAGGTAGCCCATTGGAAGCTGCCGCCCAGAACGCTGGCTAATTCATCGACCGCGTTCCGACCGTTCTTTCTCATGGTGGAGACAAACCCCGAAATTCGGGCATACACCCCCGCTCCGCTTTCGGTCCGA
>JBBQLG010000100.1:0-23959 GCA_038327655.1 Cytophagales bacterium | reverse complement strand
CTGAATCAGGTCGCCGTTGCCGTTTACATACAGCGACGTTGGATAGGCCGTAATGGTATAGGTATTCGCCAGGGCGATGCCTTCGCCTTTTTCGGCGTCGATCTGATAATTGATGAAATGAGTATTGAAGGTTTCCCCAACAGTAGGGTCGGGGAATGCCTGCTTTGCCATCTGTTTGCACGGACCGCACCAGGTGGTATAGATATCCACAAAAACAAGCTTGTTCTGGCGTTTGGCTTCGGCCAGTACTGCCTTCCACGAGCCGGTGAAAAACTTGATACCGGTAGGATCTTCAGCCTTGACTACGCCCGTTAGCAACAGGCAGATACCAATCAGATAACAAAGCCTCTTCATGTGTTTGTGATTTTTTGGGAGAATGTAAGTGAATTCAGTTGGGTCATAAAGATACCAGAATCAGTCTGTTGTTGACTCCGGTAGGCCGCAAAAACCGACCTGAACTATTAACTGCCTGCCCGTGTCTTTTTTGTATATGGCCAAAACCGAAAAACCCGATGCCCGCACCACTGTAAAACCCGCTGGCGACGCCCAGCTATCGTGGCGGGAACGGCTGAGTGCGCTCGGTAATCTGCCCGCGTTCTTCAAAATGGTCTGGGAAACCTCGCCCGGCCTGTTTACGGGAAACGCCGTTCTCCGTCTGCTACGGGCGGCCCTGCCCGTTACGACGCTA
This sequence comes from Cytophagales bacterium, assembly GCA_038327655.1. Classification (GTDB taxonomy): domain Bacteria; phylum Bacteroidota; class Bacteroidia; order Cytophagales; family Spirosomataceae; genus JBBQLG01. Next base: position 23,271 of record JBBQLG010000100.1, on the reverse strand, counting down.
TACATCGGCAAACTCATCATCGACGAGGTGGTCCGCATCACCACCAAATCCGGCGACCACAGCACCCGGTACCTGCTGACGCTGGTGGCCGCCGAATTTGGCTTAGCTATTTTGTCCGATGCCCTCGGTCGGGCCATTTCGCTCATGGACAGTTTGCTGGGCGATCTGGTCGCGAACCGCACGTCGGTACAGATTATGGAACACGCGGCTACGCTCGATCTGGAGCAGTTTGAGGACGCCACGTTCTACGATAAACTCGAACGCGCCCGCCAGCAGACCAATGGCCGCACGGTGCTGCTCTCGCAGGTTTTCGGGCAGGTTCAGGACTTTATCACGATGGGTTTTCTGGCGGCTGGTTTAGTCGTGTTCAATCCGTGGCTATTGCTTTTACTGTTGGTGGCAGTGATTCCGGCGTTTCTGGGCGAGAACTATTTCAATCAGCAAAGCTACTCCCTCACCCGGAGCTGGACCCCCGAACGACGTGAACTCGACTACCTGCGTTACACCGGGGCCAGCGACGAAACGGCCAAAGAGGTCAAAATTTTCGGGCTGTCGGGCTTCATCATCAATCGGTTTCGCGAACTCTCGGGGCAGTATTACCAGAAAAACCGCGACCTGGCCATTCGGCGGGCGTCGTGGGGAACACTGCTGTCGGCCATCGGGACGCTGGGGTATTACGTGGCCTACGGCATCATCATCACCGAAACCGTGACGGGTGCCCTTACGCTGGGGACGCTGACGTTTCTGGCGGGTTCGTTCCGGCAGTTACGGGGGTTGCTCGAAGGGATTCTGTCGCGGTTTACGAGTGTATCGCAGGGCGCGTTGTATTTGCAGGACTTATTCGATTTCTACGCCATTACCCCCCGCATCGACTCGCCGGTGAAACCGCTGCTGTTCCCGCGGCCCATCCGGGAAGGGTTTGTCTTTGAGGACGTTGGCTTCAAGTACGCCAACTCGGAGCGCTGGGCCAATCGTCACTTGAATTTCACCCTGAAAGCGGGCGAAAAACTGGCGTTGGTCGGCGAAAACGGGGCCGGGAAAACAACCCTCGTGAAGCTGCTGGCCCGGCTGTACGACCCCGCCGAGGGCCGGATTCTGCTGGATGGCCGCGACCTGCGCGACTACGACCTGGATGATCTCCGGCGGAACGTGGGCGTGATCTTTCAGGATTTTGTGAAGTTTAAAATGACGGCGGGCGTGAACATTGCGGTGGGCAATATCGACGAGCGGACCAACCAACCCCGCATCGAGCAGTCGGCGCACCAGAGCCTGGCCGATTCCGTCATTGCCAAACTACCCGGCGGCTACGAACAGGTACTGGGCCGCAGCTTTGCCAAAGGCGTTGAACTGTCGGGCGGGGAGTGGCAGAAGGTGGCTCTCGGCCGGGCGTATATGCGCGACGCTCAGGTGCTGATTTTGGACGAACCCACGGCCGCCCTCGATGCCCGCGCCGAGTACGAAGTGTTTCAGCGGTTTGCGGAGTTGACGCAGGGAAAAACGGCCATCCTGATCTCGCACCGCTTCTCGACGGTCCGCATGGCCGACCGGATTCTGGTGCTCGAAAACGGGCAGTTTCTGGAAATTGGCTCCCACGACGAACTGCTGGCGAAGGATGGCCGGTATGCCGAATTATTTCACTTGCAGGCGCGCGGGTATCAGTAAACACGAAGCCTGTTAGTCATTTTCTTCTCGATTTGGTCATTCCGATAACTTTCCTGTCCTGTTGATGCGTTCTATGCCTGTGCCACTAACTCAATACGTTATGAAACGATTCCTGGCCATTGCCTCGCTGACCGTGTTGCTGGGAAGCCGGTGTGCCTCGCCCAACACTACCCCGGTACCTGTTACGCCGGTACCTGCCACGCCTGCGTCGACATCCACCACAACGGGTCCGGCCATTTTGGAAGCGGAGGCCGAGGGGATCGGTAAAGCGACCATTACGGGGCTGACGATTTTAGTGAAAGTACCCGCCGGATACACTAAGGCTACGGTGCGGATGACGTTTAAAGTGACCGACGATGTGAAAGCCATCACGCCCGCGTCGGGTACGGACATTCCCATCCGGGCGAATCCGGGTCGGACGGTGTGCATCCAGACCGATGCGCTTGGCAACTGCACCCGAGCGTATCAGCTTGTGATTCAGGCCGCGAGTGAGGTGAAAGCAACGCTCGATCCGGCCAGTCAGCAACTCGACGTTACGCAGTACCTGCAACCCTATGGGCTGACGTTTCAGCTAAGTAATCTGGATACGCAGCCCGGCAACACCCGACGGTTTCAGCTTCGATTCACGCACAAGGCCACCGGTTATGTGTTCATCGGCGAGAACTACAGCGTGTACGACAATGCCGGGAATTATGTGTTTACGGCCCAGCAGAATACACCCATACCGGCAACCGGAAAACTGAATATGACGGGTACGCTGCCGTTGGACATGCCCACCGGCGAATACGCGCTCACCGTGCTGATACCGACCTGCTATTCGCCGGGCACGAACGGAGGTTGCCTGACACCGGGATTGGAAGGCGTGGATATCACCGAACCGTTTGTGTTGAAACCCGGCCCTGCACTCGTGGGTGAGGCTGGTTTTGTCGGCTCATCAACTACGGACATCAGGATCAGCGGGCGTAATTTTTCGGCGCAAAAGCCCCTCACGCTGCGGTTCACCAACGATTTTAGGCAGCCCGTTGAAGTAGCCACGACCATTGACAGTGAATTTCTGGCGCGGGCTACGGCACCGACCTCACTGTCGGGTGGGCAGTACCGGTTAGATGTACTGTCGGCGGGTGTTCAGTCCTACGCCATCCAGTTTGTGGTGCCAACGGGTACGGCGCAGTCGTATTTCGGCTATGTGGCCCCACTTGGCAACTATGCCGCCACGCGGAACTGGCTGCCGACGTTACCGGCCTTCAAAGGGGGCGAAACGCTGGAGGTGCGCTACGCCAATCAGTACAACGGACAGCAGCGGATGAATGCCATGCGGCTGATTCGGGTGGGGAATGCGCAGCAGACGTACGAACTGACCGGTAACGAGACTTTTCTGCCGTTTTCGCTGGCTCCCGACCTCAAACTCTGGAAGTGGACGTTGCCCGTCAACATCCCGAAAGGCACCTACGCCTTAGTCTTCGACGACAATTACAACGTAACGTCCGTGCCGTATTACCAGGCCATTCGGATTGAGTAATTCAAACCCGGTAATCTTACTTTAATGGCCAACTTTCGAGTTTGGCCGTATCGCCAAATAAAGTCTCCAAATCCATCGGTGCCTTTTTAAGATAGGCTACCATAATCGCATCGGCGAAATCAGACGGTCGGTACATTCGGCCTGCTAACGCCCGAAAGTGATGCGTAACAAAATCATCCAGCGATTTGGTAAGCGGGGTCACACGCCAAAATTCGTATGTGTTGCTCAGATACCTGACTAACTTCTCCCTGAACAGCATTCGGGCTTGCTGCTGGAAATTGCTGTGATTAGTCTTGCTCCCCGATACATAAGCCGATAACACAAACAGGAAATTGATGTTGTAGGCCTGCAACAATAATGTGTCGCGATCAAAGAGCCGGTTTGCGAAATGATGATTTGGCGGCTCAACGCTTTCGCTAAAGGTCAGGCCTGGATTACTCCACGTTAATTCATTGTCGACTACTGCACTAATGAAAAAATTGGGCGTTGGATTGTACCCCTCCGTCAATTCGTCGCGGTAGGTCAAAGGTGTTTTCAGTTTGTTCGTGTTGAGCAGGTCGATATTAAATTGGATAACATTCCGGGCGTAGGTGTACTGCTTATAGATAGACTCCCGGCCGAGCCGGGTGGTGTCTTTGTAATATTTGCTGTCTCCGATGTAATAAATATGATCGGCGCTGACTAAGTCCTGGTAGTCGAAAATGTGGTCGAGCTCTCTACCGTCTTTTTGATTTTTGAAGCGGTTTAATGCCGATGCATCCGAAAGAAGATGATCGATTATGTCTTCAAACACCCGGTTGAAGTCCCGCGCCAGTGTAATTTCAGGCTGGTGGTCAACGCTTTTTACCCGTTCCTGATTGGTAAAATAACCCCACAGCAAATCCCATAAGCGAAGTAGTTGATCGGAAAAATACTTGTAGCGCATTTGCCGTAACCGGCGCAATGCGTTGCGAAATAGGGCCTCCCGGTCTGCTCCCGTGGGCAGAACATATAATTCGGGCAGGTCGATCCGCAGGTAATAGCGCGTTTTTAGATCGGTTAAAACGAGCAGGAACAGCACAATCAATTCTTCGTCAACGTTTACTACGCGCTGTTTACCCGCTGTTTGTGCATAAACGGGTCGTCCGGTGGTATCAATAATAGGCAACTGCCGTGATACCGTTCTGTTCCAGCTAATCTGTCCGCGTTGCGTTGGACTGTGCTTTTTTAGGAATGTCAGCAATGACGCATTATCGCGATGGAAGCGCAGTAGACTTAGTACCCAATCCAATTCGGTTGCTGCGTGACTGTCGGCGGTGTTGATTACGGCAGGTAAACCAACCGGTTCGGTCGTTTTGTTGTCGGGGTGCCGATGCTGATACTGGCGAATAGCCAGATAGAGCCAGGTGGAGATGGTAAATAAGAAATTCAGCCGATGTTCGGTTTTAAGCCGTTGACGAATGTCCGGGCGGTTAGGTAACTGCCGGAGATCGTCGGGCAGATATTCGCCGAGGAAACGGCCGTTTTGCAGAAACACTTTGGGTAAAATAACTACGGCCTGTCGGTCGGCATGGCAATAGCCCACAAATGGCACGTTGCTGTGTGTCGGCGAAACGGGCCAGTAATACCGCTCAGGCAGTAACGTTGCTAAGTGAGCCGTTTCATACGGATACTCTTCAAATAAAATTGTCATTTAGGCTCTATGCCATTAGCACTCATAAACCGCTGTAACAGGGCAATCTGTTCAGTGTCCTTTCCCCTGAAAAAGTCGCCGTAGGTTTTGATCGGCGTAATGTCCCCTGAGCCGGATTTTTCCTGAAAAATTGTATTACCGGAATCGTATTCATCGCGCCATACCTCGTTCCACAGGTAGAAAAGAACTTTCGACCGGAATTGATCCGATGAAACTACTCCGTCTGCCGGATCAATAAAACGATTGCCCAACTGCTTATCTTCACTGCCTTTCAGGTCATAAATCAGGGGATTGATGGTTTCGATGAACAAACCCCAGTTGTACCGGTGCTCACCAATCTGAATATGTAACGTGTGGGCATCGTCGTAGTCGATTGGGACGTACTGCCAGTCCCACCGCCGTTTGAAGGCACTATCCATCGGAAAAAGCGATTGGTCCGATGTGTTCATCGTCGCGTAGAGCAGGAGGTTGTTGGGCAATACCAATTGGTCGGTACCTCCCGTTCGGTCTGCATACGCTTCTAAATTGGCTAATTTAGTGGCTAAGTGATCGGCCAGATCGGTATCGGCATTCAGCGCATAGGTAGAGAAGCCAGTGCTGCTGTCGCGGTCGAGGAGTTGAAACAGATCGCCGAAAATCTGGGCGCAGTTGCCCCGGTTAATCTCTTCAATAATCAGGCAAACGGGTGTTTCAGGCTCGTTCCAGGCCCGGATATACGCTTTGGTGAAGATTTGTGGTACGAACGCATACGTGATCGACGTGCCGCCTTTTCCATCGGACATGAGGGCTGGTTTATAGGTGCCGACAAAACCGGCGTAATCCGTATCCGGGTGAAACGTGGTACGGAACACGGTCATCCCCGTCGTGTCCAGCTTCGCCCGGCGTGATTTACCAGAGCCGGGCGCGCCAAAATAGATTTTCTGACGGGGTAGCGTAGATTCAAAATGAGATGTAGTAGACTTATCTTCTGATGTTTTACCGCTCGTAGTTATGCTTTTATTAAGTGTTGACGGTAGATATTCAACTGCTTGAGACAAACTATCTTGCGTAAGCATTATAGATGCCTGATCCATTTTCTTAAAAAAACTTTGATCCAAATTAAATAGGATACCCTTCTCATCTTCTGTTAATCCAAAGGAACGATTGGTGTACTCACACAGCAATTGTATGGTATCCGCATCTTGTAAATCAGATTTATCAAGAAGGGTATTCACTTCTTTATGACGACAAAACCATATTGAAAAAGCTTCAAAGCTCGGCTTAATTCCTGTTTTTAATAGTAGAAAATTTTGAATGTAATCTAAATAATCGTTGGTTAGACTGACTCTTCTCGGACGATTTTTGCTGTCAAATTTAACAATTGTCTGCCACGCAGTTCCCCCAACCGTTGTATTGGGGCCATTTGAAATAAATCGGCCAGCACGGTATCCATTTGTACTATCTTTTGTGTCAAAGATATTTATGTACCTGTTCTCATTGAGTTCTAAATCTGATTGCTCAATAGAAACAAGTCCAAGTTCGGATATTGCTTGCTTGTATGCAGGATCTTTTTCTGCGAATACGACGCTGTTAGAGCCAGAAACAACAAAAACTCTTTTGAGCATAAGGAACTCAAAGTATCTGCCTCTTGCAGCAGAGGCAGAAAGGTTTTTAACAGATTCTCGTAACGCTTGGGTGGATAGATATAAAGACATTAATTAGTTTCCTTTAGTTGTTCGACCATTAGTTCACAAAAATCGCTACTTAAATCAATCCCAATCGAACGATATCCATGTCGTTTCGCATATAGTAAGCTTGTGCCACTACCAGCGAAAGGATCAAGAACAACGCCATTATCAGGGGTCGTAGATAAAATTGGAATCCTTACTAATTCATCAGAAAATCGGGCCTTATGATGATGCTTACCTCGAACAGTAGCAATGTCCCAAGTGTCTAAAGGAGGTAAAATAGACTCAGAACCTACAGGTCTTGCAACTTTCGCCTTGTCAAAATAGTACCACCTGCTCTTAACAAAGTGGAATACATATTCGTGTGAAATAGAACAACGGTCTCTTACTTGGTCTGGCACAGGATTTGGCTTAATCCAGACGTTATCATTACGAACGATCCAACCTTCATCCTGCATACCGATTGCAAAACGATGGGGAATTAGCAAAAGCTGTTTAGGTACACACAATTTTCCGTCCCCTTTTTTGTCTTGAGGCCGTAAGCCAAAGCGTCTTGCATTTTGTTTAATCTCACCACTTTTATGTTCTCCTTTTCCGCTCCAATATGTATCTCCGAGATTAACCCACATACTGCCATTGTCAGAAAGTACAGGTTTACATAAATCAAAAACTTCAACCAGTTTTTCGACAAATTGCTTTGGATGATCTTCGAGACCAATCTGGCCATCAACGCCGTAATCACGTTGGCCATAAAAGGGCGGTGAAGAAACGATACAGTTTACGGTTACTCCTACATCAGCCAGTAATTTAAGGCCATCTTTAACATCCATATTTAATACAATTGTATTACCATCGTGGTAAAACGCTCGTTCTTTTAATATGGAACAATTAAAAATTTCATCACTCAATATCTGCGGCTCAAGAGCAGTATTAGCTTTTGTAATAGGACGAGTATTATGTATTGCAACTGGCGAATCTAAAAAAGTCAGTTGATTAGTCATAATTATAATTTAATGTGTGATGTAATACAGATACACTATTAAAACTCAATTTCGCCCTGCTTTACATTTTTGCTGCGCAGGTACTTGATTTTCTCTTCGGCTACGCGCAGTACGGCATCGGAGCAGGCTTCGTCGGCGAGGGCGTAGGCGACGCGGTCGGAGAGGAAAAGTACCAGCAAGTCGTTGGCATCCTCATCAAACATAGCCGCCAGCTTCTCCACGTATTCCCGCTGCGGTTGGCGGTTGCCTTTTTCCAGCCGCGAGATGATGCTTACGTCAACGTCCAGCAGAGCCGCTACTTTGCGCAGGGGCCAGTTTCGTGCTTCGCGATGTTGACGAAGCCATTCGCCAAACGTACTTCGGGCCGGATTGGTCGTGTCCATGCGAGTTGTTTTGAGTTTATTTGACAAATAATGTCAATAAATCAATTGCAAGCAAACAAAGTCACAAAAAAGCCCGATTCATAAAATCGGGCTTTGTCAATCAACGCAGATTGGTGTCAACTCGGCGTCTTTGGTTCTTCGCCCCGGAAGGCGTCTTTCTTGTCGATCAGGGGTAGTTTCACCGGTTTACCCTCCCGCGCCGACTGATAAATGGCTTCCATGATTTTTTGATCCTGTAAGCCTTCCTCGCCGGGCGTGAAGGGCGTCTTATTCTCCAGAATACAGGTTGCCATGTGATCCATCTGGGGCGCGAAATGGTCGACATCGCCGATTTCGTGTTGCGTGTTCAGCAAATCCTTGCCCTGCGCCTGACTGGTTGCGAGTTTCAACCCCTTGTACGGAAACGCCGGGTCCATCTTGATCCAGCCCGTCTCGGCCAGTACCTTATACTGCTTGTCGTCGTGGTGGCCGTAGCTGGTAGCGCAACTGGCCTGCACGCCACTGGGGAATTTCATCAGCCAGTTTACCTGCTCCTCTACCTCCGTAAAACGCGGGTCGCCGGGGGTGCTGTGCTGGTAGGCCATCACCTCGGTGGGTTCTTCGCCGAGCACGAACCGGATGGTATTCAGGCAGTACAGGCCCACATCGGGTAAGCAGCCGCCCCCGGCCAGTAACTTCTTGAAACGCCAGTGATCGGGGTTGTCGGAGTTTTGGCCGTTGTTGGCAATGATGGATTTAACCTTGCCGAACTGCCCTTTCTGTACCATCTCGCGGACCATCCGGTTGTGCGGTTCGTACTGAATCCGGTAGGCGATCATCAGCTTTTTGCCCGCTTTGTTGCAGGCGTCGATCATGGCCTGGCACTCGCTGGCGGAGTTGGCCATCGGCTTCTCGCACAAAATATGTTTACCGGCCTGTGCCCCCCGGATGGTATATTCGGCGTGCATCCCGTTGGGCAGTACAATGTAAATTACGTCGACATCCTTGTTGTCGCGGAGTTTGTCGTAGGTTTCGTAGCTGTAGCAGTTTCCCGCCGTGATGCCATATTGATCGGCTACCTTCTTCATTTTTTCGGGACTGCCGCTTACCAACGCCACTAATTTCGACTTTTCGGATATGCCCAACGCCGGTAAAATCTGGTTCAGCGTGAGGTGACCTAACCCGACCACGGCATAGCCAACGCGTTTATCGGGCGACAATGGGGTGGGCGTAGCGGGCTTTTCCTGCTCTGTTTTGGCCTCGATCTGCTCCAACTGAATCGGCTGCTGCGGATCGGCGGGAATGGTGGCCGGGGGCGATTGCGGCTTAGCCGAGGGAACCGACTGACCCGTTGGACTGGTGTAGTTGAGTGCGGTTGGTGTGGTTTGGCCCTGACTCTGGCAGGATACCGCTGCGCCACCGACCACACTAACGGCCAGCCCGCGCCCGGCCAGACTCAGAAATTCTTTGCGGGATACACCTGCGTCGGTCAGTGAGCCGTTCACCAAATGCACCAGATCATTTATTGATTTCATACCGTTGCTGTTTTCAGGATTGAAACCGGCTTGCAGAGGCATTGTTTTTAATCCTATTCAACAGCAAAAACGCCCGGTGAAATACAACTGAATCGGCTGTATTTCACCGGGCGTTTTTGCTGCGCGGCAACTTATTTACCCGTTCGTTCAGCCGCACTACTGGTAATTGGCAACCTCCTGTTACCCGACAAACAAAGAGTTTTGATAAATCACAGGCTTGTATCTTTTTCAACGAAAGCTTTGAAGGTCTGCCCGGCGTCAAATCGGATGTCCTTCCCTTTTTTCAGCAGGAACAACGGCGTCAATAAAACGGCCTCGGCAACAGCCGTTCCCACTTTGGTGTCGCCGTTCACCCGTTGTTCACCCATCAGTTTTACGTTTTTACCGGTCGGCAGATTCAAATAGTCGATGGAGAAATTCAGCTTTCCGGCTTTGCCCATTCCCTTCCGGGGTGCCGCTTCGGTCACGCGACCAGTCGCTTTCGTGCCTTTTTGAACAAGCGTATCGTTCCCCACGACGACCGGTGCTGATGTTTGAAACAGGACCAGGTCGCCTGCGTTGGCCGAACTGCTGCTGATGTCCTCCACCAGTTGAACAGAAACGACGGTGCCTTCGGGTAAAATGTGCTTCGTGCTATCTTGTGCGTAGACGAAGGCTGGCAGACAAAAAGCCAGCATAAACAGGGTGTTTTTTGCAGTTTTCATACTCGAGTGAATGGTTCGCCTTTAGTGGTGGAATCCATTCCTCAAACCATATTGACTCGATTTTTGTAATTAAAAACTGATTATAATTACTTAATCGTCGAATAGTCCGTTGGTTTCAGGTACACCGACTCGACTTTCTCCACGATTTTACCGTTGGCTTCCGAGGCATCCCGTGCTTTGATCCAGTCCGGGTCGGCCCCGAATTCCCTGAAATGCTGCTTACCGTCGGCTTCAGACGGATGCGCCAGGATGTAGACTAATTTAGGCTGCTGACCCGATGCTTCGCCTTTGGTGTTGGTTTCGGTCGTGATCCAGTAGCCGATGTGCGTCATGTCGTGCTTCGTAAACAACGCTTTGGTATGGTCGCGAAAGCGGGCCACGACATTCTCTAATTTACCGGGCGTAGCCGTGTAGGTACGCATCTCGAATACCCGGCCGGCCGAACCGCTCTGCGGTTTAATCATTGGCGAAATGTTGGACTGTGTCATAAAAATCTGATCGACGTGATCCACTAATTTTCCGTTGGCTTCGGTTTTGGCCACGACGGCTTTCCAGGCCGGGTCGTCGCTGAAGGCTTTCCACGAGGTATTCCGGGCGTCCATGTTCGGGTACGACAGGATGTAAATCAACCGGTGATCGGCGGTGTCGGTAGGGGTCCAGTAGCCAACGTTGGTCATGTCGTGCGAGGCAAAAATTTTGGTCGTGTACTGCCGGAACCGGTCCACGATTTCGGCGTATTTACCGGGCGTGGGGTGGTAAATTCTGATTTCGTACAGGGGAGAGCCGGACACGGTAACGGACGCGGGTTGAGCCAGCAGCGGGCGGCAAACGGAAAGGAAGGCGAAAGCCAGGATGAGTGCGTATTTCATGCGCATGAGAAGGGTTAAATCGACTGGCAAGATAGCGTTTTCGAACTAAACCGGTTTACAGGTCTGCAAAATGTGTCTTTATGCAAAGAATTTATGGTATTTAACGGGTATAGCTGGTGATTCACTGGTAAAAGACGGGTTAAGCCTTATTTTTGTCCGTATTGCCCATCCGTCTAACTGCCCCGACACCTCATGCTCAGCCGCGTTGCTACCTCAATTTACTGGATGAACCGTTACATCGAGCGGGCCGAAAACTACGCCCGGTTCATGAGCGTGAACTTTAACCTTGCCCTCGATCTGCCCCCCCACCTCGATCAGCAGTGGGAGCCGCTGCTGATTGCCACCGCCGATAATTTCCTGTTTTACGAACATTACCAGGAGCCCACGCGCGAGAATGTGATCGAGTTCATGACCTTCGACAAGCGCAACCCGAACTCCATCGTTTCCAGCCTGAACAACGCCCGCGAAAACGCCCGCACCATCCGCGAAACCATCTCGAAGGAAATGTGGGAACACCTCAACCAGTTTTACCTCGACGTGCGCGATACCAACGACCACGCCGACTGGAGCCTGACCCGGACGCAGGACTTTTTTGGCGAAATTCGCAATGGTACGCAGTTGTTCTATGGCATCATCGACGCGACGATTACCCGCAACGAAGCCTGGCATTTTGGTCGTTTGGGCCGGTTTATGGAGCGGGCCGACAAAACGTCGCGGTTTCTGGATGTGAAGTATTTTACGCTCCTGCCCGAAGCCGACGCCGGGTCCACGCTCGACCTGATGATCTGGTCGGCGGTGCTGAAATCCGTCAGTGCGTATAACATGTACCGGCAGCAGTATCGGATGCTCACGCCGACCACCATTGTGGGTTTCCTGATCTTAGACAAGCTGTTTCCGCGCGCCGTGGCCCATTGCGTGCGGCAGAGTGAACTGTCACTTTACGAGATTTCGGGCAGCAGCATCGCCAACGGGTATACGAACACGGCCGAAAAAGCCCTGAGCAAACTCCGCGCCGAACTGGAATTTACCGACACCGCCGACGTCTTTAAAATGGGTCTGCACCAGTATTTAGACCGGTTTCAGACGCGCACCAACGAAGCGGGCCGCGCCATTTTCGAGACCTATTTCGATCTGAAACCAGTGGAGGGATAAAGCCGTGAACGACAATGGGTACAACTATTTTGTCGTTATATTCGTCTAAAAAACAGGTATGACAACTTACATCGCTGATCGGATTGCCCTGAATCCCGGCATCTGTAATGGCAAACCAATAATACGGGGTATGCGAATCACAGTGCAGACCGTACTGGAGTTCCTCTATGCCGGCACATCCCGCGAAGAACTATTGCATCAATACCCCATGCTGGAGTCGGCTGATATTGACGCCTGTCAACAGTTTGCCATTACACTGATGGACCGAAAATACATCATTCGCGACCTCAAAACGGCTGCCTGATAATGGCTCTTTACCTGATCGGTGTCAACCTGCCCTACTATTTTAGTCCCTGGAACAACGCTGACTATGTCCATCAGTTAGACCTGCAAAAGGATGCTGAGGATTACGAAATCTGGCAATATGCCAGAGAACGATCTATGACAATCGTTACGAAAGACGCCGATTTCTCCGACCGTATTCTAATGAGTGAACCACCACCGCGAATCATCCATTTGCGGATTGGCAACCTGTCCATGCGGGATTTTCACCGGGTTGTTGGCAGCGTGTGGGAAGAGGTCAAAAGCCTGAGTAGGGATTACAAGCTGATAACGGTTTTCAATAACAGCATAGAGGCTATTGACTAAGTAGCCTCTATGCCTCATCAACGGGTACACGAACACGGCTGAAAAAGCCCTGAGCAAACTCCGCGCCGAACTGGAATTTACCGACACTGCCGACGTCTTTAAGATGGGTCTTCACCAGCATTTAGACCGGTTTCAGACGCGCACCAACGAAGCGGGCCGCGCCATTTTCGAGACCTATTTCGATCTGAAACCAGTGGAAAACTAAGCGGTCGGTTGCTTAAAACACGAAGAACGTCACGGCTACGTACGGGTAGCTGGTGCGGTTGCGGAAGCGGTTGTTATCGGCCACGACATCGCGGTTGCGCACCGACATTTCGGTGGTCAGCCACTGGTAGCCAAGCTTCACCCCAATCCGTTTATCGACTTTGATGCGGGCGTACACTTCGCTCGATAACGTTCCGATGGTAGCATTCCCCAGCAACTGCAGGTTTACATTGGTTGGACCGGCCGACTGATTGGCGTTCGTTCCGGTAAAGGTCAGCACCGAGTCTTTGCCCGCCGATGACGGGATGATGAACTTCCCGGCCGACGATTGATACCGCCCCGTGCGGTTGCGGCCGAAACCAAAGCCGAGTACATCCGCCGTAACGCCCAGCGCCACGGGGCCGAGATTCACTTCTGCCCGCAACCCCAGGTTCAGATTCGTCATGGACACATTCGCGAAGGAAACCGTATCAACGTCGGCGCGGGTTGGGGATGTCGTGTAATCCAGATTCTGGGCGTAAAAAGTGCCCAATTTAACCGTGTAGCCCACGGAAACTAACTTTCTTTCGCCTAGATTCAGGAATTGGTAGTAGGTAATGGAAGGAGCTAACTGGTGCGGTTTGAACCCGGTGCCGATGTCAACGCCGGCGCTGATTCGGGACGAAACAGGCGATTGAGCAAAGCAGCCTGCGGAGAGTAAAGCCAGCAGTGCGGCTGATAAACGTTTCATACAGTATGAGTAAGTGACAGTGAGTTTGGTAAAAGTAGGCGACGGACTGGAATAACCCCCATGTTATTTCACTATTTTGAGGACGTGACGAAAAAAACAGGCTGTTTCATTGGACCAACGCTGAACGGATCAGCGTTGGTCCAATGAAACAGCCTTAAACAACGATTAATTGGCACATTGATTAGGTATAAACTGCTGATTTTCAGGCTTATCTTCTGCCAGTTTCGTTGATAATCCGCTCTCGTATTGATCCGGTCAGACCCGTTTCAGCACCGTCACACCCAATGGGGGCAGGCTGACTTCAAGGGACTGCGGGCGGTGGTGCCAGCCCTGCGGATCGGTTGTGAGCGGGTTCGGATTCGTCACCCCGGAACCGTAGTAATGAATATGGTCGGAGTTGAAAATCTCGGCCCACGTACCGGCCTGTGGTACGCCAATCCGGTAGTTCCGGCGCGTGATCGGCGTCATGTTCAGCACCACGACCACTGTTTCGCCGGGTTCGTTGCCGTAGCGGGCGTAGCTGACGATGCTGTTTTCGCGGTCGTCCATCGCCAGCCACTCAAAACCGTCCGAGGTGAAGTTACGCTCGTAGAGGGCGGGTTCGGTGCGGTAAATCCGATTCAGGGCCTTCACGCACTCTTTCATGCCCTGATGGGGCGCGTATTGCAGCAGGTGCCAGTCTAAACTGCCGTCGAATTTCCACTCCGATGTTTGCCCGAACTCCCCACCCATGAACAGCAGTTTGGTGCCGGAATGCGTAAACATGTAACTCAGCAGGAGCCGCAGGTTGGCAAACCGCTGCCATTCGTCGCCCGGCATTTTGCTCACTAATGACTTCTTGCCGTACACCACCTCATCGTGCGAAAGCGGCAGCATGAAATTTTCCGTGAAGCCGTAGGTCGTGCTGAAGGTCAGGTTGTCCTGGTGGTATTTGCGGACAATCGGGTCGCGCTTGAAGTAGACCAGCGAATCGTTCATCCAGCCCATCATCCACTTCATACCGAAGCCCAGCCCGTTGGCGTACACCGGCCGCGTTACCCCCGGATAGGCCGTCGATTCTTCGGCAATGGTTTGTACGTCAGGGTATTGGCCGTACACAACTTCGTTAAGTTCCTTGAATAGCGACACCACTTCCAGATTTTCCCGGCCGCCGTAGATGTTGGGTTCCCACTCCCCGGCCTTACGCGAATAGTCTAAGTATAGCATCGACGCCACGGCATCCACCCGCAGGCCGTCGGCGTGAAACCGGTCGAGCCAGAAAAGAGCGTTCGAGATCAGGAACGAGCGAATTTCGTTGCGGCCGTAGTTGAAAATATAGCTTTTCCAGTCGGGGTGGTAGCCCCGGCGCATGTCCGGGTGTTCGTAGAGGTGCGTCCCGTCGAATTCGTACAGGCCGTGCGCATCGCCGGGGAAGTGGGAGGGAACCCAGTCCAGCACCACGCCGATACCCGCCTGGTGCAGCCGTTCGACTAATTGCATGAATTCCTGCGCGGTACCAAACCGACTGCTCGGCGCGAAATAACCCACGAGTTGATAGCCCCACGACGGCGAGTAGGGGTACTCCATGATGGGCATGAACTCCACGTGCGTAAAGCCCATCTCCTGAATGTACGGCACCAGCGCGTCGCCCACCTGCCCGTAGGAAAGCAGCCGGTCCGGGTGATACGGGTCGCGCTGCCATGACTCGATGTGCAGTTCATAGACCGACCAGGGCCGGTTCAGGGCGTTGTGGTCGGCGCGGGTTTTCATCCAGTCGGCGTCCTGCCACTCGTGCCACGTATTCCAGACGACGGAGGCCGTTTTTGGGGGTGTTTCCCACCGCAGGGCGTAGGGATCGCCTTTTTCCAGTTCGCGGCCGTTGTTGCTGACGATGAAATACTTGTACGCTTCGCCCTGCCCGATGTTCGGAATAAACACCTCCCAGATGCCCGACGAGTCCCAGCGGACGTTCATGGGCGCGGCTCCCTTGTTCCAGCCGTTGAAGTTTCCGATGACCGCGATGTACCGCGCCGACGGTGCCCAGACGGCAAAGTAGGTACCCGTTACGCCGTTGTGCTCGACCACGTGCGACCCGAACTTGTCGTACAGTTTGTAGTGCTTCCCGGCTTTAAACAGGTTTACGTCGAAGTCGGAGAAGCGGGAATATACCCCGGCAGGCTGTTCGCTGGGCGTGGGCGCGGTTTGGTACGCAGCCGGTTCCGCAACGGGCGTTGGCATAGCAGGTGGTGTATTGATTGGTTGGGTCTTTTTAGCCATGTTGAGAATGCTTACCGAACGGGTCGGGGTGAAAAGTAGAAAGGGTTATCGCTAATCGGCAAAAACGTCGGTCAGGTTAATCTGTAAGTCCGGAAAAATGGCCGGGTTGGTAACGTCGCCGGGGTACAGCGTGAGTGTTGCTTCGTAGTGACCGGCTTCGTTTAGTACGTAGGTCAAAATATTATCGTATTCGGGTTGTACCACCCAGTATTCACGGACGCCGGACTCTTCGTAAGCCGCGAATTTCTCGCGCATCTCTTTCTTGCTGTTGCCCTTCGAGAGAATCTCAACAACGAGATCGGGCGCACCCAAACAACCGGCATTATCTAATTTAGTTAAATCACAAATGATACACAGGTCCGGCTGAATGACGGTTGTAATGGCCTCGCTGGTTTTTTTGTTAATACGGGGCAATCGTACATCGAACGGAGCCACGAAAACGCGGCAGGGCTTTTCGTTGAAATAATTACCAAATGCCAGCGTGAGTTTAAACGAGATCCGCTGATGTCTCATGTTTGGTGCCGACATCTCCCGGATGTAGCCGCGAATGAGTTCGACGCGCTGTTCAAACTGCCAGGTGAGGTAGTCGGCGTAGGTGTATTGCTTGTTTCGGTCGAGTTGATCGAGGCTGGTGATTTCCATTGGGCTTGGGGCTGATGATCAATTAAACCGATTCATTTCTGAGCAGAGCCGACTGCAATTCGGGGACGTTGGCGTTGCGGTTGGGATTAGCTAACCGGATTTTCTCGATCTCACCCACCACGTCCATGATCCCCTTCAGCGGAATTTTCACCCACGACGGCCGGTAACTGATTTCGTAACCCAGTTCGTACACCGCCTTTTCGAGCAGGTAAATCAAGAGCAGAAAGTTAACCTCGTTGCTGTCTTTAAACAGTGGGTGGGGCGTACCCAGCTCGGCCATGTATGCATCTACGTACGTGTCGCGGATGAGTTTGAACCACCGCTCCGACACCCGCTGCAACTGCGCCGGTGCAATGCCTGCCGTTTCGTCGGCGTTGAACAGCTTGGCACTCACGGCGTAATGATACGACCGAATCATGCCCGCTACGTCTTTTAGGGGTGAATGCTTGATCTTTCGTTCGGTGATGGTGCTTTCGGGTTCACCCTCGAAGTCGATTATCACAAAATCATCCTCCGACCCGTTTTTCACCGCCAGCACCTGACCGAGGTGATAGTCGCCGTGGATGCGGATGCGCTGCGAACCGAGGGGGCGGGTGCGGAAGTCAGCCACAAACTCGTCGATCATCTCCTTGGCTTCCATGAACACCCAGGCCAGCCGCTGCGCCAGAGGATCGAGTTTGGTGTAGTTGTCGATCAGCAGGTTGTACCGGCGGTCGAGCAAGTCCTCGAACCGGTGAATCAGGAAGTTGCGGTACTCGTCTGTGAAGGGTTCCGGGGCGAAGGCCGCGTTGGTAGTTTGGGGCTGAAACAGGGCGCAGTGCATCTCGGCGGTACGTTTGCCCAGCCGTTCGACGCGGTCGAAAACGTCTTCTTTGATGGCAAACATCCGGTTGGGCACCGCGTACAGAAAGTCGTTCAGGGAATCGCCCGTCTGCACCCAACTGTCTTTGTCGTTGCCCACCATCCGCTGCATCATCCCCAGCGTCACCATAGCGCCGGTTGCCGCGCCGTTCGATGCGGCATTATGCGCCCGGCCGACAGACCGCCCCGGCAAATGCCAGACAATGCTGCCCGCGTAGGCCGGTATGTGGGCAAATCCGCTGTTTTCGGTCATAAACGCCACCATTTCCACTTCCGGGTTCATCTCCGGGAAGAGTTTACGGTAGAGTTTCAGGAAATATTTATCGCCGTAGGTCAGGGCCGAATTGCTGGAATCGACCGGCAGTACCCGCGACGGCAATTCTATATCATCGGCATCCAGCCCCTTGCCCCGGTAAAAATTGATTTCGCCCATGTCCTGCGGAATATGCCCCTGATCGGTCAGGAGCGTAAACAGCGTCTGCCGGAACCGGTCGAGGTAAATGCCATCTACCAACCAACCCGCCAGCCCGTCTACCGTTGCCTCGGCAATGCGGCCTTTTTCGGGCACTTCCTGTAGTTCATCGCCCGTGGCAAAAGCCAGCGGCAACAGGTAACTCTCCGGCACTCCATCGGCGTAGCGTACCTCCAGCGTGAGCAGATACGTGGTCTCGGTGACGACGTGCTTGGCCACGATGCGCAGCCCGGTCTGCGGACGGGCCTTTCCGGCGAACCAGCGGCAGGTGTTGGCGTAGGGCAGTAACTGATCCGCCAGTTCATCCCAAAACGGGTCGATGGGACTCAGGTCGGGCCAGGCAGTCAGGACGGTCAGGGGCGTAGCAGGCATATTCGTTACAGGTCAATCCGAAACACATGCATCGGTAGTACGTACGGGTCCAGTTCAACGTAATTCCACTCGTCGCGCCAGGTGTAAGCGGCACCGGTCAGCAGATCGCGCACCACATAGTCCTGTCCGGGTGCGATGCCCAACTGCCAGATCGGTACCTGTACCAGACCGGCCCGGCGGCTGTACGCATCGGTGTTGACTATCACTAACAGGTTATTGTTGCCCGTGGTTTTTAAATAGGCCATGATGGCGTCGTCGTTGACGGTGCAGATCGTCAGGTTGGCGGTCGTTTGCAGGGCTATATTTTCCCGCCGAATGCGGTTGACGAGCGTAATCAAATACGTCAGTTTGTTGGTCTTATTCCAGTCCCAGTGCCGGATTTCGTACTTCTCGGAGTTCAGAAACTCTTCTTTTCCGGGGAATGGCTCGTGCTCCATCAACTCGAACGACGGGCCGTAAATGCCGTAATTACTGGACAGGGTAGCGGCCAGAAAGAACCGAATCAGAAATTGCGGTTCGTGGCCCGATTGCAGACTCGCTGGGTTGATGTCGTGCGTGGTGGGCCAGAAACTCGGCCGGAAATAGTAGCGCATGGCATCGGGCTTACCGTCGGTTTGGGTCAGTTCGCGCAGGTACGTTTCCAGATCGGCTTTGGTGGGCCGCCAGGTGAAGTAGGTGTACGATTGGGCAAAACCGAGCTTGGCCAGTTCCTGCATCACATTCGGTTTGGTAAAGGCTTCGGCCAGAAACAGCATGTCAGGAAACTCCTTTTTCACTTCGGCGATGACCCACTGCCAGAACGCAAACGGCTTGGTGTGCGGATTATCGACCCGGACGATGCGCACGCCCCAATCGGCCCAGACCAGTAGCACGCGCCGGAGTTCGAGCCACAGGTTTTGCCAGTCGGCCGTTTCAAAATTGACGGGGTAGATGTCCTGGTACTTTTTGGGCGGGTTTTCGGCGTATTGAATCGTACCGTCGGGCCGTTTTTTGAACCATTCGGGATGGTCTTTGGCCCACGGATGGTCGGGCGAACACTGAATGGCCAGGTCCATGGCCACCTCTATTTCGTAGTTGCTGGCAATGGCGATCAGGTGCCGGAAATCCTCCACGGTGCCCAGTTCGGGGTGAATGGCATCGTGCCCACCCAACTCGGAGCCGATGCCGTAGGGAACACCCGGCTCGCCCGGCTGCGCGGTAACGGCGTTGTTTTTACCCTTGCGGTGCGCCGTGCCGATGGGATGAATCGGCGGCAGGTACAGCACGTCGAACCCCATACCGGCGATGCGCGGCAAGAGCTTTTCGACGTCCCGGAAGGTGCCGTGCCGGGGCATGTCGCCGTCCATTTCCTCGGCTACCGAGCGCGGAAACAGGCAGTACCAGGTGCTGAATTCGGCGCGGGCACGGTCCACGTCGACGGCTAATTCAGGAACGTAACGGGTGGGATGCTGCCGTTCGGGGTAGTGCGTAAACCACTCCGCAAACGCGTCGCTTTCGGCAATCTGAATGGCCTCGTCATACTGCGCTTCATCCCGAAAAAGGGTGGCTACCCGCATGAGTTCGGCCTCGTCGTGGGCGTTGGGCGATACGCGACCGGCCCGTTCACGCATGCCTTCGACGAAGTCGGCACCGGCCAGCAGTTCGCTCGTAAGGCGCTGACCTGCTGCTAATTTCAGTTCGATTTCGTGCTGCCAGGTGGCGATGTGATCCACCCAGCCCTCGATGGTGTAGTGATAACGGCCCTGCTGTTCGACGGTGAACTGACCCCGCCACCGGTCGTTGCCGAGGAGGGTCATCGGTGCTTCCTGCCAGGCCGATTCGGGAGCGGGTTTGTACAGCAACCGGGCGGCCAGCACGTCGTGACCGTCGGCAAAAATAGTGGCATCGACCGTGATGGTGTCGCCGGGAATGGCTTTGATGGGGTATTTGCCGTGGTCGAGTTCGGGCGATACCTGACTGATGACCACGCGGGTTTGACCTGATGCGGGTAGCGTGGCCAGCAGGGCAATCTGCTCAGCTTCCTGATTCGCGGAAGGGGTGCCTTTCGCGACTTTCGTCTGTTTTTTCATGTGGTTGAATCCGGTGCAATAACGGCCCAAAAGTACACGCTTGCCACCGGGAATCAAACCCGTGAAATAGACGACAGAACCCCCAACCTCCCGAAGGGGGTTGGGGGTTTGTTGCAACCGTTACTGTCAGCGAACTTTCTTCGCCCGAAGCGTTACAGAAATATCCATCGGGGATATTATGAAACAGCCTATTTTAGAAGGGTCATTTTTTAGCGGTGTACAGTCATAAAATTCGTAGTCAGCACTAATTATAATCCTATAGGTTGATAAGCCGTCATGCCAGTGTAAGGTCTGCGTTATAGTACCTATTTGATCTGTGGTTGCAAAGTACTGCTCCACTAAATCATAGTTGAGGTAGTCTTTAGGTTTGGTACCGAGTAAAACGAAGCTAATGCCCGGCAACGGCTTACCGGTCGAGTCTTGGACAACAAGTCGAAGAGAGGTAGTAGTATCCAACTGTCGAAAGCATCCGCTAGTTAACCAACCGGTCACGCAGCATAGCAACAGCGTGTAGAGTAAAGGCCGAGAACGTTTGAGAAGTGCGTTTTGCATAATACAGAAGGCTTACCAACTAATACCTCCTTTTCACTTTAAAAGTAAAAGACAGGTCTGTGGGTGTATATATTGGACAACCCGGTATTGACGGGTCGAATTTCAAAGGCGTACTATCGTAAATCTGATAAACTGGGTTTACGACAAGTGTATAAGTTGAAATCCCATTATGCCAAGGCAGCTTTTGTGTTATAACTCCTGTTTGGTCGGTAGTCAACGTAAACTGTTCAATGATGTCATATGTGAGATAGCTTTTAGGCTTAGTGCCTATAAAACCTACACTGAATCCTGATAACGGTTTACCAATTGAATCCTGCACAACAGCTCGAATTACAAAGGTAGTGTCTACCTCTCGGGAACAACTACCGATTAGCCAACTGACTAAACTGCACACAATTAGATCGCGGACTAAAAGCCGAGAATGTTTGACGCTGAAGTTTTTCATGACGCAATCAGTTTAATTAGTGAACCAGCATTTTTTTATTGTCGATTGCGTGTTGGTACGCGCTTTAATTAAGTAAATTCCGCTGGGCCACTTCTTAACGTCAAGCGTTTGATGGCACAGCTTAGCTCACTTTTTCACTACGTTCATTTTTCTTATTTCGCTCACTAAAAACGTAGATTTATTGCTTCCTAAATGGCCATAGTGCTCTTTTTTTGTTTCATACACTCCAATAGCTTCAATGTATAATTTTGATATAGGATATTCGTGATGTACCTGTCTCAGTTTTCTTCTGAATCTCATAGGCATTTGGTCGTAGTCATCAACAAAGCTGAGGTCAACCAACAATTGTGACCCACAGTTTTGGTCTCTAATTGAACTGAGGTTCCAGTATTCTTCGACTCCGCTGTACTCGGACTTTAAATAAACTTTCTGGTTCGTGTATTTCGGTAAGTCGCACAAGTCGACTATCGGTAATTTTCCTTCGGCCGTAAGGGACTTATGTGAACAACTGAGAAAAGTGAAAATTTCAAAGATAAGCAAGGCTTGAAGGTGTGTCATTTAGTTATGCCTAACGTTCAGGATTTGGCGAAGAATCGAAATTCGAAACTCAGTAACTCGAAACCTTTATTTAGGTTTGTTTTAAAAGATAAAGACAACAAATTATTGTCTGTCTTATTCGTCAGCCTAAGCGACTACTGATAGCAAACAAAAAGGTGAAATTTTATTCTTCCATTAGGATGGTAGTAAACTCAATGTTATCTGTTCGTGCTATTTTTCAGAAAGATATTCGGCGATTGTTAAGATTTGTACTTCGCCAAAAGGATGCAAAACAAGCAAATCCTTATCTCCTGTCAACAAATGCGTGGCAGTGCCATCAATAGCCAATGATAGCAAGAAGTTGTCCTTATCATTACGGCAAACATCAACCTGGGAATTCACTTTCACCAATTCAACTTTTTGTTTGAGATTCACCAACAAATCAGTCAGCTCCAGGAGGTCAAAGTATTTTCTAAATTTTGGACGCTCGGCAACGTCAACTACCTCCTCCAGCAACTCCTGGCTTATCAACAAAATTGTCTGGTCTGATGAGATAAGCTGGTCAAGTTTAGAAAAGTTTCTGGTCAATAAGAAGCTTATCCAAAGATTCGTATCAATAACAACTCTATGCTTTCTTTCTGGCATAGCGTTCGGCTCTTACTGTTTCTACTTCCTGCGTTATTTCTTCCATCGTCGGCGGTCCAAGTCGTTCAGCCTTTGAACGAAGCCGTTCAATAACTTGCATGAATCCCTCGCTGTCTGTTAGCTTAATTGCAATCAGGTTCATGTCTGCAAGGTCTTTCAAAAGCCGGTCAGCCTTTGGGTCTAATATGTCCACTTGATAGGTTACCATACTCAGGAAGGAAATTTGCTATGAAATCTGTACAGTTTGCATGACGCACAACGTTCGAGTATTGCTGTAGTTGGGGAATTGACCAACCGTCCACCCGGAGGTGAAGCTAAATTTATAACTAAAAGTTGATGATAAGAACTAGATCCCAATAGTTATTCGTCAGCCGGAACTGAAGCCGATTAGCGAACAAAAAGTTGAGAATATATTCGTCGCTCCGCCATATTGCCAAACCGCCTGTTGTGTGCAGGGCTTCTTCTAGTCTATAAGCTTGTCTGCTATTTTCAAAGCGTAACTTGTTAATTCACTTTCCGAGTTGTTATTAGCTAATATTGCAACTGCTGAATTCTTTGAGGGAATTATTATTACAATGCTTGAACTGCCATAAGTTCCGCCATTATGAAAATAAACTGTTTCATTTTTGATTTTATGAATGCCCCAACCTAAACCTACAGCTTGGTCTTTTCCTTTTAGCTGATTTGCAAGTACC
>JBBQLG010000099.1:0-24010 GCA_038327655.1 Cytophagales bacterium | reverse complement strand
TTTGGGCTAAACGGGCTTTCAACTCGGCATTTTCCAATTCTAATTCCTGGACACGGTCTTTCAGACATTGGACTTCAGCCAGTAAGCTGCTAATCAACGCCTTTAGTTCTCCTGTGTCCATTGTCTCTGCCACGAGAAATTATTAGCAAATTGCGTACCTAAACAGTTACACGGATTTAACCGCCAAACGCCCTGTCCCTTCGCTGGTGTCAGGGCGTTTGGCGTTAATGAGATTAGAGAACGATTAATTTTTCGATTGTCGTTAACCCTTCCCCCGCTTTTCCTGTCAATGGATTCGGTAGCCTGCTGTTCGCACGCAGTGGGTTGCCTTGTCTATGCTGATTGATCCTTATTTACAGCCGCTTACGGCCACTCAGGCGGCTCACCTGCTGCGAAGGGCAACGTTTGGCGCCGTACCCGACCAGGTTAAAGCCCTTACCGGTTTAACGCCCGCGCAGGCAGTGGCGCAATTGTTAACCGTGTCGGCAGCTCCGGCCGCGCCCATCGACCCGACAACGGGCAAAACCTTTACCGATCTGGCGTTTCAGAAAGATCAGCAGGGCGTTTTGAATACCTACGTCAAAAGCTGGTGGGTGGGCCTGATGTTGAATCAACCGGTGAGCGTACTCGAAAAAATGACCCTGTTCTGGTCCAATCATTTCGTGGTGAACCAGAGCACCGTCAACGATTACCGGTACCTCTATCAGTACAATGTCCTGCTGCGGCAGTACGCGCTGGGTAATTTCAAGGCGTTTGTGATTGCCGTTACGCAGAATCCGGCCATGCTCCGGTTTCTAAACGGCGATGCCAACGTGGTGGGAAATGCCAACGAAAACTACGGGCGCGAACTCCAGGAACTGTTCACCATCGGCCGGAACGGCGGCTACACCGAAGACGACGTGCGGACGGCCGCGCGGGTGCTGACGGGTTGGGCCGATTCGGGGTACCGCAGCGAAACGGTGGCTGCCGTGGGTAGTTCGTTCATCGCCAACCGCCACGATACGGGCGATAAACCGTTTTCGGCAACGTACCAGAACACCGTGATTAAAGGGCGTTCCGGGGCTACGGCGGGGCTGGCCGAACTGAATGACCTGATCGACATGATCCTGCGGCAACCCGAAACGGCCAAATACATCTGTCGCCGGTTGTACCGCTGGTTCATCAACTACGACATCACGCCCGACATTGAAACCAACTTTATCGGGCCGCTGGCCGATGTGTTCCGCAAAAATAATTTTGAACTGAAGCCCGTACTGGCGACGCTGTTCAGCAGCATCCATTTCTACGATACCGCCCTGGTGGGAGCCATCATCAAAGCGCCGACCGACCTGGTGATTGGTACGCTCCGGTTCTTCGGCACCAAAGCACCCGACCTGGCCTCGAACGCGGCCGTCTTTTATAAACTGACTAATTACCTCCTGGCCCGCCTTGCCGAACAGCAGCAAAGCCTGCTCGATCCGCCCAACGTGTTTGGCTGGACGGCTTACTACGAAACCGGTTTTTACCAGCAATGGATCAACGCCAGTACGTTGCAACTGCGGGGCTTGTTTACCGATGCCATCACCAACGGTGCCCTTACCCTGAGCGGTAAACCCCTGATCGACCCGCTGCCGTTCCTGAAGACGCTGAGTAACCCCGCCGATCCGGCCGTGCTGGTGGCCGATCTGACGCAACTGATGCTGGCCGCACCGCTTACCCCGGCGCAGAAAGATTTTCTGACCGACACGATTCTGCTCAATGGCCTGCCGCGTTACGAATGGACGGGTGAATGGAATGATTACGTCAACAATCCGACCAACACGGCCAAAGTCAAGGCGATTCAGATGAAGGTCAATACGTTTTTAAGCTACCTCTTTCGCATGGCGGAGTACCAGGTAGTCTAACCCAATCCCGGACAGCATGAAACGTCGTAATTTTCTTCAGCAGGCCGCTTCGGCCATGATGTTGCCCGTATTTATCGACGGGTTTGGGGCGCGGTCGTTCCGTGCCGAATCGCCGTTTATGCGGGCGTTGCTCACCGTGGCCGACAGTACCGACCGGGTGCTGGTGATTATCCAGATGCAGGGCGGCAACGACGGCCTGAATACGGTGATTCCGCTCGATCAGATGAGCGTATACACCAGTCCATCGTTTCGGGGTAACATCGCCATTCCCGAAGCGAAGGCTCTGAAACTCAAAAATCACCCCGAAACCGGCTTGCATCCGGCCATGACGGGTTTTCAGCAACTCTTCGCCGACGGAAAACTGAGCATTGCGCAGGGGGTTTCGTACCCGTCGCCGAGCTTTTCGCACTTCCGGGCGAGCGATATCTGGATGACGGCCGTCGATTCGGATAAAACGGCCACCACCGGCTGGGCGGGCCGTTACCTCGACAGCCAGTACCCCGGTTTCCCGGATGGTTACCCCAGCACGGATTTCCCTGACCCGCCCGCCATTCAGATTGGCTACGTAGCCTCCACCACGCTGCTCGGCTCGTCGACGTCGCTGGCGTTGCTGCTCCAGAACCCTGATACCTTTGCGCAGTTGGTCGGCGACAAACCCAACGACCCGGTCGGCAACACCGATCATTCGTACGTGGGCGGGCAGGTGTCGTTTATCCGGCAGCAGCAAACCAGCGCGGTCAACTACGCCGTTCAGATCAAAGGAGCGGCCGGGAAGGGGCAGAATCTGGCGACGTATCCGGCCAACAATGCTTTGGCCGCTCAGCTTAAAATCGTGGCCCGGCTGATTGCGGGTGGCCTGAAAACAAAGGTGTACTACCTCACACTCAACGGCTTCGACACCCACGCGGGCCAGGTCGATAACACCGACGTAACCACCGGCACCCACGCCGTGCTACTGAAAACCCTGTCCGATGCCGTGCTGGCGTTCCAGACTGATCTGGGCCAGTTGAAAATCGAGGACCGGGTGGTGGGCATGACGTTTTCGGAGTTTGGGCGACGCGCCATTTCTAACAGTAGCTTCGGCACGGACCACGGCACCTCGGCGCCCATGTTCGTGTTCGGCGCGGGGGTGAAAACGCCGTTAGTGGCCAAAAATCCGAACCTGAGCGATCTGGACAACAACAACCTGAAGATGCAGACCGATTTCCGGCAGGTGTATTCGGCGTTGTTGCAGGACTGGTTTGGCGTGAACACGACGAGTGAATCAGCGGTGCTGTTCAAGGACTTTACGCCCGCGCCGATTTTCCGAAACCTCATTACCGCCACCGAACCCGTTGCCCAACCCGACGCCCGACTGTACCCCAACCCCGCCCGAACCGACGTGACGCTCGAATCGGACTGGCTGGCATCGGGACCCGTCACGTACGAACTCACGACGCTGGCGGGGCAGGTGATGCCGGTCCGGGGGGTACAACCCGACGCCCGGTCGCTGCGGGTCGATGTAGGGTCACTGCCGGGCGGTATTTACCTGCTGCGGGCCGTTACCACGCAGGGCACCCTGACCAAACGGATTGTGGTGGCGCACTGACGGAAAGGCGGAACCGGACTGAATCAGGGCGTTTGCGCAGGGGTGACGCCCCAGTTCACGTTCGGTTTCGCACCCATGCGCAGCACTAATTTCCCGCCCTTCACGATGTCGTCGTGGTATAAAATCGGTCGCATCAGGGGTTTGCCGTTGAGCATCGCCGATTGGATATAGATGTTGGTGTCGGAGTTGTTCGGGGCTTCGATGGTGAAGGTTTTGCCGCCGTAGTATTGTTTGTCCAAGTGCAGCACGATACGGGTAAACAGCGGGCTGCTGAGGTCGTAGTACGGTTTGGGTGAGGTGCCGCCGTCCATCTCGAACAGCCCCATCGCCATCAGCACGTACAGCGACGATAGTTGTCCTTCGTCTTCTTCGCCCACCCAGCCCGTAATCGGCGAGTTATTGAACAGCGTCCGCAGCACCTGTCGGCTGTATTGCTGCGTCAGGTAGGGCTTGCCCGAATAATTAAACAGAAACGGAGCCTGTAGATTCGGCTGGTTGCCGAGGTCGACGTAGCCCTTCGCAAAGCCTTCTTCGAGCCGTTGGTTGAAGCGTTCGGTGCCCACCATTTTCACCAGTTCGGGAAGGTTGTGCGGCACGAAAAACGAGTAAATCCAGGCCGTCCCTTCCATAAATCCCGTCCCGTTCCAGCCGCCCACGGTACCGAATTGCTGATTATCGACCGGCGACACCCACGTTGAATCGCGGTGGCGTCGGCGCATGAAGCCGGTTTTCGGATCGAACTGATTTTTCCAGGACTGCGACCGTTTCAGGAAATACCCGTAGTCGTCGGTTTTGCCGAGGGCCTGGGCAAGTTGAGCAGCCGTGTGGTCGTCGTAGGCGTATTCGAGGGTGTTGGACGTGGCCCCGTCTTCGTCCGGCACGAAGCCGTAGCGGAGGTAGGGCGTCAGTTGGCGGTTGCCCGCGTAGCCGCCCCCCGGCTGGTCGCTGCCCGGCGTGGTGAGGTCGTGTTTGATGGCCGTCCACGCTTTCTGTACGTCGAAATTCCGAATGCCTTTCTGGTAACTGCTCACCACCAGCGACTTGTGGTGCTGAGACCCCATAATGGGCGAGTACTCGATGCCGACCGGGGCTTCGGGCATCCAGCCGCCGTTGTCGTACATCGTCAGGAATGAATTAACCCACGAGTTGGCTTTGTCGGGCGTGAGCAACGTCCAGAGCGGAAACAGGTTCCACTGTGCGCCCCAGAAACCGTCGCTGCTGTAGACGGCATCGGCGGGTGGCTTCAGTTGCTGCGGCTGCTCCTGCGGGTCGGTGTACATCCCGTTCACGTCGCTCAGGATGGCCCGGCCGGTGTAGGCCCGGTAGAGGTTGGTGTAAAATGTTTGCTTGTGCGGGTCCGGTCCGTCGTCACGGCTCCAGCCCGTCACCTCGACCCGGCTCAGGAGGTCGTTCCAGATGCGCCGGGCGTTGGCTGCCACCGCATCGAAGTTAAAGCCGAACGCCTTGGTTTCTGTCTCTAAGTTGAGCCGGGCCTGCGCCACACTGACGAACGAAATCCCCGATTTAACGACCACCTGTTCGCCCTTTTTGGTGGTCAGTGAGAGCCAGACCCCGCAGTCTCCCTTGCCCCGGAATTGCTGAATGTTGGTTGATAAAGCGGCTTTGGTGCGCCATTGGGTGCCGTACTCGGTGGCTGTACCGCTGTAGGGCGGGGTTTGCCAGGCGTTCAGGCTGTCGGCGGGA
Source organism: Cytophagales bacterium (assembly GCA_038327655.1). GTDB lineage: Bacteria > Bacteroidota > Bacteroidia > Cytophagales > Spirosomataceae > JBBQLG01. The sequence continues at coordinate 18,835 of JBBQLG010000099.1, read as the reverse complement.
CGGCTCAACTGCGTCACGAAATAAACCGTGTAGTCGTTGGGGTAATGGCCGTTCTGTTTGATGTACCCCTCAATATCGGTCGGGCTTTTATGGGTCACGACGACCTCCTGAATGGTTACGTCCTCCTCCGCCGGAATGTCGAAATCGAACAGGATTCGGGCGGTACTGGATTCGGGAAACGTGAAGCGGAGCCAGCCAGTGCGGGTGGTGGCCGACACTTCGGCTTTCACATCGCAATCGGCCAGGTGGACAGCGTAATAGCCGGGTGATCCTTTTTCGGTGCTTTTGTCGAACCGCGACCGGTAGCCCGACGTCCACATGGTGTTGAATGGGCCATCGGGTTCACCGGCGAAGGTTTTGGTCTGTCCGAACTGTTTGAGCGGGCCGGTGGCGGGCATCAGGCTCAGGCCGCTCAGGGCCATGGCGTGCAGGTGGCTGAACCCCGAAATACTGTTGACGGTGTATTCGTAGCCGCCCGTCCAGACCCGGCTCTGGTTGTCGGGGCTGAGTTTGACCATGCCGAAGGGAAGCGTGGCACCGGGAAATAATGCCCAGCGGGAGTTGGAGGTGCCGGTAAAGACGTTGACGTAATCGACCGGTTGGTAACCAACGGGCTGGCGGCCTGCCGACGGGGTACTGCGGGGTGGTCTGGTGGTCTTTTTCTGGGCTTCGCTATACCCGGAAATGCTGAGCAGGGCGAGGAGGAGAACAAGTCTGTGCATACTCCTAAAAAGAAACGGACCCCGATTTATACCCGTCCTGTGCCGATAAACTGCGCCAATGCCTGAACATCGAGCACGAAATCGACGGGGGCGTTGGCGATGGCCTGTTGCGGCATGTAGGCGACCTGGGCGGTATCGGGTTGCTGCACCACGGTGGTGCCGCCCGCCCGTTTAATGGCCCGCAACCCGGCCGTACCGTCGGCATTGGCCCCCGACAGCAGAATGCCCGCCAGCGCGGGGCCGTACACGTCAGCCGCCGACTCGAAGGTGACGTCGATGGCCGGGCGGCTGTAGTGGACTTTCTCGGAGTCGTCTAAGGAAAACGTACCCGCCTGTTCGATCAGCAGGTGGTAATCGGCGGGAGCCAGATAGATGTGGCCGGGCAAAATGGGATCTTTGTCGTCTACTTCCCGAACCGGAATGCTGGTTTTGAGGGCCAGCAGGTTGGCCAGCGTGGAGTCGGCCGTGTTTTTCCGGTGCAGCACCAGCACTAAGGCAAACGGCAGGGGCGGTTGTAAGGTAGGCAGTAGCTGTAGCAGCACGTCGATGCTGCCGGTACTGCCACCAATCACCACGACCTTACACCCTTCGATTATCCGATTTTCCGCCATAGCTTTTCGGCACCGACTTGTTTGTAAGTGGTTTGAATAGTCGAGAATTTCAGCGTCTCTTTGGCCCCCAGCCCCAGGTAACTCAGCGGCCCCAGGCTGTCGTTGAACAGCGTGAGCACCCGATCCTGCAACGTTTTGTCAAAATAGATCAGTACGTTGCGGCACAGGATCAGGTCGAATTCATTAAACGAGTGGTCGGAGACTAAATTATGGGTTGAAAAAACCATCCGGGCGGCCAGTTCGTCCTGAAATTTAACGTAGCCATACTGCGCCGTGTAGTAGGCCGAAAAGTCGACTGTGCCACCGGAGAGCCGGTAATTTTCGGAATATTGTTTTATCGGCCCCAGTGCGAAAATGCCTGTTCGGGCCGTTTCCAGCACCTCTGAGTTCAGGTCCGTAGCGTACAGCAGTGCCTTGTGCAGCAGACCGGCTTCTTTCAGCAGAATGGCCATCGAAAAAACCTCCTCGCCGGTGGAGCAGCCTGCGTGCCAGATGCGGATGAAGGGCTTGGACGCGAATGCCGGGATCACGTCCGTCCGCAGGGTTTTGTAAAACAGCGGGTCACGAAACATCTCCGTTACGTTCACCGTCAACTCCTCCACGAACCGTTTCAGGTAGCTGGCATCGGCGCGGACGCGGTAGCGCAGTTCGGCAAAACTCGGAAACTTGTCCAACGTCCACAGCCGGTTAATCCGACGCTTGAGCGAGGCCCGGGCGTAGTGCGTAAAGTCGTAGCCGTACACCTCGAACAGATCGTTCAGCAGCAGATCAACCTCCTCTTCCTGTATCATCAGCAGTTTGTAATTCGTGGTTCGTAGTTTACGAGTTCGTGGTTTAGATAAATCGCCGATTGCCAGGGGTGTAGCCGTATAACTACGAACCACAAACCACAAACTAAGCTAACTCCGGTACCTACACCATGTTCAGCAGCGACAACAGCCGGTCTACATCGACGGGCTTGGCAATGTAGTCGGTGGCCCCGGCGCGGAGGCATTTTTCCCGGTCGCCCACCATGGCCTGCGCCGTCACCGCAAAAATGGGGGTATCATGTCGGCTGGCTATATTTTTAATGCGGGGAATGGCGTCGTAGCCGTCCAGATCGGGCATCATCATGTCGAGGAGAATAACGTCGATCACGACATCGGTTCGGAGCCTGTCCAGGGCCTCCTGCGCGTTCAGGCACGACAGACAGTCAAAGCCTTTGGCCTTCAACGTGGCCGTCAGGGCGAAGATATTCCGGCTGTCGTCGTCGATGATCAGGACTCGTTTTTTTAGCATAAGGGTCTCCGTTCCTCTGTGGTTAAAACTTTTTAGTTTTTGTCATACAGCCAGACGCGCATCAGGGAAATGAGCTGGTCAATGTCGACCGGTTTGGTGATGTAGTCGGATGCGCCCGCCTGAATGCATTTTTCGCGGTCGCCGGTCATGGCTTTGGCCGTTACGGCAATCACGGGTAAGGTTTTCCACTGGTAATGCTCCCGGATGGCCCGTGCCGTTTCGTAACCGTCCATCTGCGGCATCATCATGTCCAGGAGCACCAGATCAATACCCGGATTGTCGGTCAGTTTTTGCAGGGCTTCTTTGCCGTCCAGGGCCGTAATGACGGTCATGTTGTACTGTTCGAGTGCCTTGGACAGGGAGAAAATATTCCGCACATCGTCGTCCGCGACCAGCACCGTCTTGTTGTCGAGGACCTGGTTCAGTGCCCCCAGTTTTTTCAGGATTCTACTGCCTTCCTTCGCTATACCGCCTTCCTTCTGCTCCTCCACCAAATGCAGAAACAGCGACACCTCATCGAGCATCCGCTGGTAGGAGTGGGCCGTTTTAACGATGATCGAATCGGCGTATTTCTTGATTTTCAGTTCCTCGGCCAGCGACAGGCTTTTTCCCGTGAAGATGATGATCGGCAGGTTTTCCAGGCCGGGGTTCTTCCGGGCTTCTTCCAGGATTTCGTAGGCGTTTTGGTTGGGAATGCCCATGTCCAAAATCACGCAGTCGACCTCGTTGCGTTTCAGGGCATCCACGCCTTCGGAGAGGTTGCTTTTCAATTCCGAATTGATGTTGAACGTTTCCAGAAAATAGGCCAGCGCTTTGGCGTGTCTGGCGTTGTCTTCAATGATCAAAACTTTTTTGGAGTCGCGGGTCAGCACGTATTCGATCTTCTGAAAAACGGCCTGCATCTGCTCAAATGCCATTGGCTTGTCCACAAAATCAACGGCTCCTTTCAACCGGCTTTCGTTCTTCAGCTTGTGCGACGACATGATGTGTACCGGAATGGGGCGGGTGAGCGGATCGGCTTTCAGGGCATCCATCACCTCCCAGCCACTCATAACCGGCAACTGGATATCCAGCAGAATACCGACGGGCTTGTAGAGCCGGGCCAACGTTAGCCCTTCGTCGCCCCGCACGGCCACAATGCCTTTGTAGTCTTTCCTGCGGGCGTAGTCGAGCAAGGCTTTGGCAAAGTTCGTGTCGTCTTCCACGATCAGAATAACCCGGTCCTGGGCGGTAATCGTGTTTCGGTCGTCGGGAATGGCTTCCGGGATGGTGGTGCTGATGTACTGGTCGGCTCTTTTTTCGAGGATCGGCGTCGATGGCTGTTCCGGCGGGGCGGGGGGCAGTAAACGGGCCGGTGCCGGGAGCGCAGTGGCCGGACCATTAACTGTCGGCAGGTGGACCGTAAAGGTGCTGCCCTCGTTCGGGCGGCTGGTCAGCGTGATTTCGCCCCCCAGCAGCTTGGCCAGTTCGCGGCTGATGGACAGTCCCAGGCCCGTGCCGCCGTATTTGCGCTTGGTGGAGCCGTCGGCTTGCTGGAAAGCCTCAAAAACAAGCGGCTGTTTTTCGGGAGCGATGCCAATACCGGTGTCCTGCACCACAAAAGCGAGTGCGGCCGGCGAACCGGCGGCCGGCGTTCCGGCATCCCGGCTGATGGTGAGCGTTACACTGCCCGTAGTCGTGAATTTGAGCGCATTGGAGAGGAGGTTTTTGAGGATTTGCCCCAGCCGTGTCTTGTCCGTCTCGATCAGCGACGGTACTCCCGGTTCCACAATGATGCTGAAGTCCAGCCCTTTTTCCTTCGCCAGCAGTGCGAACAACGCCCGTAGCTCGTCGGTGATTTCGGCGACGGCAACGGTCTGATACTCCAACTGCATCTGCCCGGCTTCGATCTTGGAGAGGTCGAGAATTTCGTCGATGAGTCCCAGCAGTCCGTTGCCCGACGCCCGAATGACGTTGGCGTATTCGATCTGATCGCTGTTCAGGTTGGTATCGGTATTTTCGGACAGCAGCCGGCTGAGCAGTAAAATTGAGTTGAGCGGGGTGCGCAGTTCGTGGCTCATGTTGGCCAGAAACTCCGACTTGTAGCGGGTGGCCAGTTCCAGTTCGTCGGCCTTTTTCTGAATCTCGCCGTTCCGCTCTTCCAGCAGCAGGCCGCGTTCTTCCAGTTCGGCGTTGGTTTGCTGCAACTCCTCCTGTTGTACGCGCAGTTCTTCTTCGGACGCCTGCAACTTCTGGGCCTGCATCTCCAGGTCGGTGTTCAGGTTTTCCAATTCGCTGTGCTGCACCTGCAATTCCTCGGCCTGCGCCTGGGTCTCTTCCAGAAAATTTTGCAGCCGGGCGTAATCCAGGGCGGCATTGACCCCGATGGCCATCGCTTCCCGGTTTTGTTCGATAAAGTCGATTTCCCGCTCCGTGGGTGGGTGTAGAAAGCCCAGTTCGAGTGCGCCCACGCAGACGTTGTCATACACCAGCGGAGCAATCAGCAGGGCGGCAGGCCGGGCGTTGCCCAATGAAGACGTTATTCGGCTGTAGTCGGCGGGGAGATCGGTAATGACAACCGTTTTCTGGCGGGCGATCACCTGACCGATCAGTCCTTCCCCGGTTCGGACGGTTGCGGGCGGGTTGTCGGCGGCATAGCTGCCCGCCAGTACAAAGGTCGTGTCGGCATCGAGCAGGTAGATGGTACCCGTCGGGACGGCGATGTGGTCGGCGACGGTATTGAGCAGGCTGACGGCCAGATTAGTCAGCCTTTTTTCGCCCCGCATGGCACTGTTCAGGACAACGGTCCCGGTTTTCAGCCAGTTTTTGGCGGTCAGGTCGGTGAATGTCTGTTCCAGTGCTTCGACCATCTGATTCAGGGCTTTCGCGATGCGCCCCATTTCATCGTCGCGGGTGTCGGGGCTGCGTACCGAATAATCACCCCCCGAAATGGTCCTTGCAATCCCTTCCATCACCGCAATGCGCCCGGTGGTTTCCTGGTATTTCTCCTCTGTCAGTTGTTGTTCGGCGGCCCGGTCGTCCATATCTTTTTTGATCCGCACGTAGGCAAAGACCGTAATGAGCATGGAAAGCAGGCCCGCCACGACCAGCAGAAAAGGCGTGTAGGTAATGTATCGCTGCTGTTCCTGCTGGTGGGTGTTCAGGAAGGCTTCTTCGGTTGCTTTCATCCGGTTAATCACAATCCGAAGATCATCCATCACCCGTTTGCCCCGCAGCATTTCCCGGTTTTGAACGGTTGTGTCGCTGCCAAACCCGTTGGCCCGTTTGGTGAGGTCGATGATGCGCTGCATCTGGACGAACTTGGCTTTGTACAGCGTTTCGGCTTCGTTCAGGTTGCGCTGCTGCGTGGGGTTGTCGTTGGTCAACTCGTGCAACCGACCGCAACTGGCCCCCATTTTTTCGTAACTGCTGGTGTACGGCTGTAAAAAGACCGGGTCGCGGGTGACTAAGTAGCCACGCTGCCCCGTTTCGGCATCTTTCATGTACGAGATGAGGTTCTCGGCCTCAATCAGCACCTGATTGGTGTGGTTAACCAGTTCCGACTGGCGGATCAGTTGCTGAATGCTGTAAAAGGAAGCCATCAAGCTGAGCAGCAACAGCAGGGTGGAGACGGAAAATACGAGTTGAAGCTGTCGGATAACCGAATTGGATGCGGGTGTCATACGTGTCATTTACTACTCACTGACCTTCATTGGCTTATTTCCGGTGATGATCCTGCATGACCACCTAATGACAAAAATCACATTTTTCAACCGGCCTGACGAACGGGGAGAACGATGATAAAACTGGACCCCTCGTCGATCCGGCTGCGGGCCGAAATCAGGCCGTGGTGCTTGTCGATGTTCTTTTTGGCGATGGCTAAGCCGATGCCGGTGCCTTCGTAGGCGGTACGGTTGTGGAGCCGCTGGAAGATGACGAAAATCCGGGACACGAATTTTTCGTCGAAACCAATGCCGTTGTCCTGCACCACCAGGCGGCAATACGCCCCATCGGCCGCCGGAACGCCGTCGATGGCGTTGGTGGCAATCCGCTCGGCCCGGATGTCGATCACGGGAGGCACGCCGGGTCGGGCAAACTTAAGGGCGTTGCCGATCAGGTTCTGAAACACCTGCCGGATGCGGGTGGGAATGATATCGAGTACGGGTATGGCCCCAATGTTGATCACCGCCCCCTGGCGCGCGATGGCTTCGTCGAAATCCAGCAGTAACTCGTTCAGCAGCTCGTCGAGGTTTGTGGGTTCGAACGGCTCCGGTGCCGAAAGCTGCGAATAGGCCAGCAGGTCGTTGATCAGCCCCGACATCCGGGCCGACGACCGGATGGACCGGTCGAGAAAAGACACCGCTTCGGGGTTGTCTTTCAGGTACACTTCTTTAATGGTGTCGTTGAGTAACTGAATTTTTCGGAGCGGCTCTTTCAGGTCGTGCGAGACAACCCAGGTAAACTGCTGGAGTTCGTGGTTGGTCTGCTCCAGTTCGGCGTTTTTGAGCCGGAGCTCGTTGGTGCGGATGGCTACCTGCTGCTCCAGGAGGTCGGATGCCTGCTTCTGGGCGTGAATATCGGTGAAGGTGCCAATCCACCGGGTCAGGGCGGTCTGCTGCCGGATGGGCAGTACGCGGAGCAGATGATAGCGGTAGTCGCCCGTGGTCCGGTCTTTCAGCCGCACTTCACGAACCAGTTCGGTACCGGTCGTCATGGCTTCCCGCCAGTCGTTGGTGAGGGAATCGTCCGGGTGAATGTCGGGGAATGTGGTGGCGTTGTCCGCATACCGGAACCAGTATTCATTGACGTATTCGAGGTTGCCGTCGGGCGCGGTGGTAAACGCAATCTGGGGCAGCGAGGCCAGCACGGTCTGTAATTCCTCTACCTGTACGGCCAGGGTATCCTGCGCCCGCTTGCGCACCTCGATTTCCTGCCGCAGCGAGTCCTGCATAACCCGAAGTTCCTGTTGTTGCTGGTAAAGCTTGTGGAGCGTTTTAACTTTCAATACCAGAATATCCGGGTCGACGGGCTTGGTCAGGTAATCGACCGCCCCGGCGGTGTAGCCCTGTGTAATGAATTTTTTTTCGGTGTTGACCGCCGAGAGAAAAATAATGGAGGTGTCGCGGGCTTTGCTGAAACCGGCAATGGCACTGGCGACCTCGAAGCCGTCCATACCGGGCATCTGCACATCGAGGATGATGACAGCGTAGGTATTCTTAAGTACTTTTTTCAGGGCTTCCTCGCCCGATTCGGCCGAGTCGACCACGAAGCGATGCAGTTCAAGAATCTTCCGCAGGGGAAGGATATTTTCCGGTCTGTCATCAACAATCAAAATCATGTACCGCAATTAATTAAAAACGTTGAGTCGGTTTTTCCGGACGAATACCGGAACGTTCGCCTGGTTCAGCGGGAAACACCCCGGTTTTGACCGAAACGGACCCGGAATCAGAAACGCGGGGTGAAGTTAAACCCGGTTGGGAGCGCTTCCAAATTAGCTGCCCCTGCGGAAAGAGTGCGGCAACCTCCGGCAGATTCAGGTCAAAACCCAGCCGGTCGGGTTGGAACGGCAGCAAACGGGCCGCGACATTGCCAACGACGTACAAGTGGCCTGGAACAGCCTGACTGCGCTGGCAGAACCGACTGCGTTAACAGCCGCGAATCGAAAGGCATCGACTTACAAATCAAACTGACGGAGTTACGGACAAAGCACCGGAAAGCCATCGCCACCCTCTGGTACGCGGCACTTTTGACCGCCCCGATGCATCGTCGGGGACTAAAGTGCCGGGAGACGAAATCAGTCGGCGGCTGGTTCGTAGAAGGTCAGTTGGTTGCGCAGCCTCGTTACCTGCCCCTGTAGATTTTCCATCCGGTCCAGCAGGTGGGTAACAATGTCCAGATCGTCGACATGAACGGCCAGTTCCCGGTGCAGCCGAACCAGCTTTTCCAGTGGCCCCAGTTGATCGGGATAGAGATAAACCGTTTGCTCCACGATACTCAGTTCAATCAGGCCCCGTTGTTCGAGCGAGTACACGAAATCAATATCAAGGCGGTGGTAGGCGCAAAAGTCGCTGGCCGGAATTAGCGGTTCGGTTGGCATACGCTTAGTTGGGTTGCAGGGTGGCTAATTGCTGGAAGAGTGCGGTCTGTTCGTCGGTCAGGCTGGTCGGTAGTTTAACCTGCCATTGCACGTACAAATCACCGAACGTGTTGTCGGCTTTGTAAACGGGAAATCCTTTGCCCTTCAGCCGGACCGTGGTACCGTTCTGGGTACCGGTGGCTACGGTCAGTTTCACTTTACCGGACAGGGTTTCGATGATTTTTTCGCCACCCAGCACGGCGGTGTACAGGTCAATTTCTTCCGTGACGTACAGATCGTTGCCTTTTCGTTTGTAGCGGTCATCGTCGGTTACGCCAAAGGTGATGTACAGGTCACCATTGGTGCCGCCGTTCACACCCGACGCAGCGACGCCCGGTGCGCCGTAGCCGGCCAGCTTTATTTTCTGCCCGTTTTCGATCCCGGCCAGAATCGTGATGCGGATGTTTTTACCGTTGACGGTCAGCGTTTGTTTGTGCGTGGTGTAGGCATCCCGCAAGGTCAGCTGCAGTTCGGCCTGGTAATCCTGCCCCCGAAAACCGGCGGTCCGCCGACTGCTTTGCTGCCCGCCCTGCTGCCCGAACATGGACGAGAAGAAGTCCGAAAAATTGTCGCCGTCGAAGCCTTCCGCGTATGAATAGCCCTCGCCGGTCGGCTGGGATGTCGACTGTCGGCGTTGCTGCTTTGCCTGTTCAAATTCGTCGGCGTGTTGCCAGTCTTTGCCGTACTGGTCGTATTTTTTCCGTTTTTCGGGATCACTCAGTACCTCGTTGGCTTCGTTGAGTTGCTGAAATTTCTTCTGCGCGTCGGCGTCATCGGGGTTCAGGTCCGGGTGCAGCTTGCGGGCCAGTTTACGGTATGCTTTCTTGATATCGTCCGTCGAGGCCTCTTTCGGTATACCCAGTGTGCTGTAATAATCAATAAAGTCCATCCGGTGCGAGGGCGTTAACGGTCATCCTGGCAGGCGATAGCCCGCCGTTCATCCAGGGTGTTAACCAGTAACAGGCCGTAAGGTTGCGTCTGATCGGCCCGATGGAAACATAACTACGGGTTGGGGAGCGGTTGCGACGCTACAGCCAGCGCCGAACCCGTGCTTTATAGTGCCCGTATTCATCGCCAAACTTGCGGATGAGGTACTGTTCCTCCCGCTCGATAATGCCCTTCTGCACCACCAGCAGCAACGGAACCAGCAGCAGCAGGCCCCACCAGGCATTGGCCATTACACAAACAGCCACGTAGATTACGGTCAGCGACAGGTACATCGGGTTGCGGGTGTAGCGGTAAATGCCGTCGGTAACGATAGTGGTAGTAGCCCCGCTGGGGTTGATGGTGGTGTTGTGGGTAATCATACTCCGAAACGAGGTCAGCAGCGCAGCTATGCCAACTGCCAGCACCAGGGCACCTACCGGCAGGGCAACGGCATTAGCCAGCAGGGGGGTCGGAAAAGCAAACCGGATAAGTAGTGCGCCTACTAATGTACTGCCAAACAAGGCAGGCGGGAAGGCAACAACGCTCGCCCGGTCGGGGATTTCTTCAGTAGTCATAGCGGATTGGTTTTTAGCGAAGCTACTCAACAACGGGCAACTACAGATACAGTGCAACAGCCAAATTTTTAAACGGTCATTCGCCCCCCCCAACTGGTTTGACTACGCCGGAGTGTGTCAGTAGAAACGGACAGTCACTGGTCTTCAGGGGAAAGTGAGCCACTTAACGCTTGACCGGATATTACCTATGACTACCCGACGCCTATTTCTGAAATATACCGGTGGCGGCATGGCCGTAGCGGTTGCCACGCCCGCCTTTGCGCTGGCTAACGCTCCCCACACTGGCGGCCGTCCATCAGCCGACTCGTTTAAACTGGGACTGGCGGGCTTTAATTTTCTTCATTTCAAACTGGAGCAGGCCCTCGAGATGATGAAGAAAGTTGACGTGCATTCCCTCTGCATCAAGGATTTTCACCTCCCCCTTACCAGCACGGCCGAACAGGTCGCAGCCTTTCACGAAACACTGAAAAACGCGGGCGTGACGGGCTACGCCGTTGGGCCAATTTACATGAAAAGCCCGGCGGAAATCGACAACGCGTTCGACTACGCCCGGCGCGTGGGGGTGAAACTGATGATTGGTATTCCCAACCCGGAAGATCTGCCGTACGTCGAGAAAAAAGTGAAGGAATCGGATATCCGGTTTGCCATTCACAACCACGGCCCCGACGGATTAGGCTACCCAAACGCCGTCACGATCTACGGTTTGATCAAAAATTTAGACCCGCGTGTGGGCATCTGTTTAGACATCGGCCATGACATCCGCTACGGCAACGACCCCATTGCCGATATGAAAAAATACGCCCCCGAATTTTTGATATCCACCTCAAAAACGTGACGGCCGCCACCAAAGCGGGCACCACCTGCGAATTGGGCCGGGGTATTATCGACATTCCCGCCTTTGTAGACGTGCTGCGCCGGGTAAAATACGATGGCTGCTGTAGTCTGGAGTACGAAAAAGACATGAAAGACCCGCTGGTTGGTATCGCCGAATCGGTAGGTTATTTCAAAGGCGTTTGCGATGCCGGTCGGCGTAGTGTATAATCGGGAATTAATTACGCATCAACTACCCATTACAACTTCATGAATCGCAGACAATTTACTCAAAACACCGCCCTGACAGTAGGCGGTATGTCGTTACTCAGTCACCCGTTGCTGGCTAATTGGCTCACCGATGAGCCGTACAAAATGAAAATGGTCCGCGACAACGTGGGCGTTTTCACCGAGAAAGGGGGCACCATCGCTTATCTCCCCACCAAAGATGGCTGGGTTGTGGTCGATTCGCAGTTTCCCGAACAGGCGCAGCATTTGATCGACGCGCTGAAGAAGACGGATGAAAAACCCGTTAGCCTGCTGATTAATACGCACCACCACGGCGACCATTCCGGGGGAAACATTGCGTTTAAAGGGATGGTGAGCCATGTGGTCGCCCACGAAAATTCGCTGAAGAACCAGAAAGCCGTTGCCGAAAAAAACAAGATCGAAGACAAGCAACTGTATCCCGATGTGACCTTTGGCGATGGCTGGAAAAAGAAAGTAGGGGGCGAATCGTTGCGGGCGTATTATTTCGGGCCGGGCCACACCGATGGTGACAGCCTGATTCATTTCGAGCACGCCAACGTGGTTCACATGGGCGATCTGGTGTTCAACCGTCGCTACCCGTTTGTGGACCGGAGCGCGGGTGCTAACGTCAAAAGCTGGATTACGGTACTGGATAAGACGCTGACAACCTTCGATAATAAGACGATTTTCGTGTTCGGCCACGCCTTTGATCCCGAAAAAATCACGGGCAACAAAGAAGACATCAAGGCCTTCAAAGATTATTTGGAAAAGTTGCTGACGTTCGTGGGCGGAGAAATCAAGGCGGGTAAATCCAAAGAGGAAGTGCTGAAAACAACCGCCATTCCGGGCGTAACCGAGTGGCAGGGCGATGGCATCGGGCGGAGTGTACAGGCCGCTTATGAGGAAATCAGTGCCGGGAAATAAAGTCTGTTGGCAACCAGCATCTGCACAGCAAAGCCAGCCTGTTTATACGGGCTGGCTTTACTGTTTTCTATCAGGATAGCTCCTGAAAGCTGCCCGCTCCCGGCCCGAATCATCGGGCGAAGATCCCTTCGCAGCAGACAAAATGGTCTAGGCAGGTGTTTACCTAAAGACCGGGGCTGATGAAAAGCCGGATGGTGGGCTTAACCTGCCGCTGATCGACCGGGGTTACTACGCTTTTAAACCGACAGGGATTGCCTGCACACAACGCTATGAACGGATTTCTTAAACTGCTGCCCCTGCTCCTGATCGGCGTATCGGCAGCCGCTCAAACCAAGCCCATCACAACGCCACCCGCCGTGGTATCGGCCGTCGTGGTATCGGCCGCCGTGGTATCACCCGCCGTGGTGTCGGTTATTCAGGACATCACCGACAAACGCTTTTTGCCCGATACCGCTTTTGCCGCCCTGTCGGAAGAAGATGCTGTGCTGCTGACCAAAGAGCCCATCGCCAACTGGGGCCTGCCGATGGAGTCGGGTAAGACTATGCTGTATTATAACTTGGTGGTAGGTACCCGGTCGTACCAACTGCTGATTACGAAGGCCCCCACCGCCGAATTTCCGACGGCCACGCTGCTGCGTTTCACGACGCCCAAATCGAAGCCGGAGTACATTGCCCGTGGGACGCTGAAACCCAAAGTGGAGGAAAAGCATAAATGAGACCGGTTTGCTCCAAGGCTTATTTCAGGTCGGTGATGCGGCAGAAGTCCATGTCGCTGTAATCGAGGTTTTCGCCCGCCATGCCCCAGATAAAGGTGTAATTCGACGTACCAGCTCCCGAATGGATGGACCAGTTGGGCGAGATAACTGCCTGTTCGTTCTGCATCCAGAGGTGGCGCGTTTCCTGCGGCTGTCCCATAAAATGGCAGACCGACTGCCCCGCTGGCAGGTCGAAATAAAGATACACTTCCATCCGGCGGTCGTGGGTATGGGCGGGCATGGTATTCCAGACGCTGCCCGCCTTCAGCTCGGTCATGCCCATCTGTAGCTGGCAGGTGGGCAAAACGCTGTTCACGAGCATCTTGTTAATGGTCCGGTGATTGGCGGTTTCCATGCTGCCCATCACGACCACGTCGGCATCGGCACGGGCTACTTTACGGGTGGGGTAAGTGGCGTGGGCCGGTGTCGAGTTCAGGTAAAATTTAGCCGGAGCCTGTCCATCATTTGAACTAAAAAAGACTTCTTTTGTGCCTTTGCCGATGTACAGGGCTTCCTTGTGCGCGAGGTCGAACACCACGCCGTCGGCTGTCACCTGACCCGTTCCACCGATGTTGATGATGCCCAGTTCGCGCCGTTCCAGAAAATAAGCCGCTTTCAGGTTTTCGGGTGTTTCGAGCGTGACGGGTCCGGCCACGGGCATGATACCCCCGGTCAGGTAACGGTCGAAAAAGGACAGTACCCACGGGCATTGATCGGCAATGAAGAGGGTTTCGATCAGGAAATTCTGGCGGAGCTGGGCGGTATCCATCGCTTTCACCTCGGTGGGTGAAACCGCATACCGGCTTTCAAAGAGAGACATCGGGTTGGTTGGTAAAGGGTTGGTAAGGATTGAAAACTGCCCGAAGGTACCGATTACCGGCCTGCCGGGAAAATAAGGAAGGGCAGCCAACAGTCGTTTTCCCATGCTGCTTTGCTGTTGGCTGCCACCAACTACAGCCTTAACCGACCAGATACACTCACCCGGTCCGGCCACGAAAGCAGCCGGGTCCTCATCAGCGACTATTACCGGAAATCGAAGTAAATCACACCCTGGAGCGTATCCGAAGCCCCGTTGGCACTCGTCAGACTCTTCTGGCTTTGGGGGCCGAGCACGTCGGCTTTCTGAAATTTGGTACCAATGGCCGGAATATCGTTCAGGAACGAGATGCCACCCGACGGGAATACCGGCACCGTATTGGCATTCGGGGCGGCTTTGGGGGGCGACGGCGTGAACATGCGTAGAAACAAATCCTCGCTGGCCGAAAGCATGGTAAAGCCGCCCTCATTGGTCTGCACCCGTGCCCCGTAGAAATTGGCATAGTAGCCCTTAAACTCCGGGTACTCCCAGCGTTCGCCCGTGATGGCATCGTTGTAGGGCTTGTTCCAGCCGCCCAGCGTACCGCCTTTTAGCCGGTTCCGCCACACGCGGTACGGCCCATTGCCGAGCAGATACAGGCCCGTCACGGCTTTTTCGGGGTAATCGAACGTTATGCCGGGTGTTTCCAGCGTGACGCCCGGCCGGTACCGGTAGCTGAGTTTCAGCCAGCCCGACGGGTACATCGTCCAGACCACGTTGAACCGGAATTTACCATCATACATCGCTTCGGCTACGTGGGTGCCGAGGGTATCGTAGTGCCGGATGCTTTTGAACACCGCATCACCGTCGATCAGCACCGGGCCATTCGTCAGCGAAATGGTATTTTTAGCATTTTTGACACCCTGCAACAGACCGGTTTTGGTATTCAGCACGACGGATACGCCACCCGCCGAAAGGGTCAACTGGTCGGCGGCTTCGCTGGCGGTTACGGTACCTGTGCCGGGCGTCATCAGCCGGTTGGCCACGCGGTCGGGCAGCGAAATGGGCCACGACCAGGTATGGATTTCGCGGTTGTACGGGTCGCGGGCGGTCAGGTAAAGCACATCGTAATCGGTCCAGGCTTTGGGCAGCGGCACCGTCAGCGTACCCGCCGAACGGGGTTTGATGTCGGGCGCGGTCACGTTGCCGGTCAGCGTAGTCGTGTCGCGGGGCGTCAGGCCGGTGAATTTTTTGAGTGTCCAGCGGAACGTGCAGCGATTCAGGTTGGTCTGGTCGTAGCGGTTCTCGACCGGTAACTGTCCGTTGAACTGCGGGGTGATGAATCTCCTGGGAAAGAACACCGGCGACCAGATCTCGCGGACGGTGTAAAAACTGGCTTCTTTCTCGCGGTAAGGCCCCAGAATGCCGTCGGCCGCCGAATTGCCGTTCGTGTCGAGTGGTCCGGGTGCGCCCGGTCCGTCGCCACGGTCGCCGGGAGCTTTGTCTACGCGGGAAATGGCCTGATCGCAGAAATCCCAGAGAAAACCGCCCGCCGACAGGGGATTCGACCGCATCAGGTTCCAGAAATCGTCAAGGCCCGCCCCCTGCCCGCCGTCGTAGAGACCGTGCAGAAATTCGGTCGGAAAAAACACGTCGTGGCCGTTGAAAAACGTGTTCAGGCCGTAATTGTAGTTGATGTAGTGCTTGGTGTTGGTGCCGTACCGGTTCAGCCAGGGGTGAATGACGGGCCGTTTCTGAATGTCGTAGCGTGGGTAGTCGGGCAGCAGGTCGAAGTTGAAGCCGCCCTCGTTGCCGTTTGCCCACAGCACCACGCACGGATGATTCACGTCGCGCACAATCAGCTCCTTCACTAATTTTCGGCCTACGGGCGTGTCATAAGGCGGGTACTGCCAGCCCGTCAACTCATCAATCACGAACAGCCCCAGCGAGTCGCACGTCTCCAGAAAGTGCTTGTCGGGCGGGTAGTGCGACATCCTGACGGCATTCATGTTCATGTCCTTGATCAGGTTTACGTCCAATTCGCTGATTTGCCGGTTGGTGGTGCGGCCGGTCGTGGGCCAGAACGCCCCCCGGTTGACGCCCCGGAACATGATGCGCTGCCCGTTGACGTAGATGCCGTCGCGTTCGCGGAGTTCGACGGTGCGGAAACCGAACCGGTCAGTGACACTATGCACCAGCGTGGTCTTGTTTTTCAGGCTGACATTGATCCGGTACAGGTTCGGAAATTCGGGTGTCCACAGGGCGGGGTTGGCAAACTGGCCGCGCATCCGAACCAGCGTATCGCCGGGCTGCACGGTAACGGTCATCGGTTTCCCCACCGGCTGCCCGCGCTGATCCAGCACCTGCGCGTCGACCGATGCCGCCGTTGTGATCTTATCGGTGAACACGTCCATCACAAACGACCCGTCGGCTTTGGCGTCGATGGCCGTCCGGGCGATGCGCTGCTGCGGATAGGCTTCCAGAAAAACAGGCCGAAAAATGCCGCCGAAGACCCAGAAATCGGCCCCTCGTTCGGCGTCGTTGACCGACTGATTGGCTGATACTTTGCTCACCTGCACCTCCAGCAAATTCGGCTGATCGGTTTTGAGCAGGGATGTGATTTCATAGCGGAAGCGGTAAAACGCGCCCTGGTGCACCGGCCCGGCCAGTTGCCCGTTGATCTTTACTTCGGTATCGGTCATAGACCCATCGAAGACGATAAAGATGCGCTTCTGCTGCCAGTTGGCCGGGATGGTGAACGCGTGCCGGTACAGCCCCATCTCCAGCGAATCTTCCTTTCCAAAGCCGTAGTCGTAATTTCCGAAGCCCTGCAACTCCCAGTTCGACGGCACCGGTATGGTGGTCCACTGCCCGCTGTTTCGGCCGCGTGTACACTGGAAATCCCAGTTCACAGTGTTGTCTTTGCCCGTACCGGACAGGTATTTGATCTCCGTGCGCTGCGCAAACAGGGGCTGTGTAAGGGTCAGGAAGGTAATCAGGCAGTAGAGCGTGTTTCGCATTTTTTCGGATTAATTGTTGGCACCGCACCGGCGGACCGGCGGATGGGGTGGATACCTGCGGTAGCGCGGACAAGGGTGGATTTTAAAAATTCTTTTTATCCGTGCTGCCGAAGGCATCCGCTAAATCCGCCGGTCCGCCGGTGCGGTGCCAATCCATCTACTTCTGTTCTTTCTGCAACGCTTCGAGTGCGCAGGCCAGATACACCAGCGGAGCGTTCCAGTTGATGGCGATTTCGTTGGACGCATACGAGCAGTCGGCATCGAGGTAAACTTCATCGGCAACGGTGGTTGTGTAACCGGGGCATTTGTCTTGCTGAGCGGCACGGGCATTGGTACCACCCGACAACAGGCCCGGCACCGGTGCCACAATGCCATCGGCTACCGACGGGCGGTGGTGGGGATGCATCGTGGATTTGGTGCCAAAACCCGTCAGAAACGAATAGCCAACTGCGTTGCGGCCCAGCAAATAATCCAGATTGCCCAGCGCATAGCGGAGGTACTGCGCCCGGTTCGGTGAATCTGTCAGCCGGTACGCCTGAAGGAGTGCGATACCCTGATTAGCGGCTTCGGAACTGCTGCCCCAGCCGAAATCCCGCGCCGATTTACCCATTACCGTACCAAATGCCTGCTGATCGGCCCCGTTGATGAGCGTGTCGGCCATCGCGGTCAGGCGTTGTTTCAGCATCGGCAGATCCTTTTTGCCGAGGGCGGTCAACTTATTGCCGGAACGGGCGAGCGTGTAATAGCCCAGCGTACGCACCTGTCCCCAGTTGGGCAGCGGCATCCGGGCGTCGGGAAAGAGGTTTACGGCGGTGTAGTAGCTGTCGTCTTTGGTGGTGACGTAGAGTTCGGCCGCGGCCCAGATCCATTCATCGGTCGCGTCCCGGTCTTCGTAGCCGCCGGTAGTGATGTCGGGGTCGAAGGTTTTGTTCATCTCCGATTGATTGTAGGTAACGGTCGGGTTGGCTTTGGCCCAGTCCCAGGCGCGTACGGCGGCCGTCAGGCAGGAGTCGGACAGGCCGGGTAACTCGCGGCTGTATGGTTTCAGCAGCCGGGCCGCCTGCGCCATCACGGCGGCAAAGTCGAGGGTGGCGGTGATGCCTTTCGCGACCACGTACCGATCTTTTATAGCCTTGTCGGGCATAATCATCCCGTCGAAACCGGCGTTGGTGAGTTTATGGTACACGCCCCCATCGCCGGGGTCCTGCATGGTCAGCATCCAGCGGAGGTTCCACAGGGCTTCATCCAGCACGTCGGGCAGGTTGTTGGTGCTTTCGGGGATGTTGGTGTTCAGTGCTTTTACATACTCCGGGAAATCTTCGCAGAGCGACAGCAACGTACCCATCGTGATGCCGGAATTGACGATGTATTTGTTGTAATCACCCGCGTCGTACCAGCCCCGTGGCGACGAAATGACTGTTCCCGCCGGGCGACCCGGTGAAACCGCCGAGGGGTGAATCAACACCCGCGTGTCGGGATGGCCCGCCGGTCGCGCCCATTGTCCGGCGTATTGCGGGAGCAGATCAATGGCCGTGCGCTGGTAATAAAATCCCTTGATGGCCCCAATCGCGACTGCCCGATGCACATCCGGCTGAATGGCAAATGGGTACGAGTGGCCCGTGCCGGGAATGACGACAACATAGTTGCCCGGTTTGGTAAAGGCCGAAAAGTCGGCGGTGCGGGTGATTTTGCCGGAGATACCGTCTGTCCGTGGGTCGCTCAGGGGACCGACGAAGACGACGGTTTTCTGGTCCGGGGTCATCACCTGAAATTTCCCCGGCGTATCGCCCACCATCACCGCTGCTTTGGCCGCGTTGGGGTAAAAGCCAACCTGATTCAGCCGGATGGCCTCCGAGAGCGGCTGGGCTGCATCCGGCTGGGCCACACCCGGCTGGTCCTGCGCGAATACCGCAGCAGTTGTAAGAAGGAGAATTACGAGAATAGTCCGCATTTTTTCGGATACGTTGTCGAAGCTATTGGAACGCGGATTTAGCTGATGCTACGCAGCGCGGATAAACGGGGCCGCCCGCGCGGACGGATAAAAAGAATGGTA
>JBBQLG010000098.1:0-24081 GCA_038327655.1 Cytophagales bacterium | reverse complement strand
AAATCGACGAGACTGGCCGAAAAGTCTTCTAATTTTTGACGGGCTATGCCCCGGCCATAATAGGCCAAACTGTTGGTTGGATCGAGTTCAATGGCGCGGTTATAGTCCTGTAGAGCACCCCGGTATTGTTCGAGCTTACTGCGGCTGATGCCCCGGCTGTAATACGCCTGCGGGTCGTCGGGGTTGAGGTCGATGGCCCGGCCAAAATCGGAAACAGCCGCCCGGTGGTCGTCCTGTTTGGCTTTGCTTACGCCCCGGCTCAGGTACGACATAGGGTCTTTGGCGTTGAACTCGATGGCCCGGTCATAGTCCAGAATGGCCCCCCGGTGGTCTTTCAGGTTGGCCTTGGCTAACCCACGGTTGTAGTAACTGGCCGCATTTTCGGGGTTCATGGTGATGGCCATGCTGAAGGCCTGCAGCGCGGCCGGAAAATCGCCGGTTTTGCTTTTGTTGACACCACTATCAAAATAGTCGGCTGCCGTTTGCTGGGCGATGGCCAAGCCGGTAAAGCTCACACAGAGGAAAAGCGTTAACAGCGACAAAATAGGTCGTTTCATAAAAGGTAAGTAGCGTCGTTTTGGTGGTTGGTCCCGATTGGGTGTTTAAAATTACAGTATCAGTCATTGAGGGCCAAATCACTATCCTGTTAATTTTTTGGCCAGAGTCCGAAGACAGTGCCGATTTAATCCCACCTACTTTCAGGTTATGTAATTCCAGTGGCCATCCATCGGTACTTATTTCGTAAACTCAATGCTACTGACTGACGGTTTTGTAGCCCCTGTTCAATTTAATGAGACAAATTGTCTTGTTTTTTCGAGTGAATCGTAAAATAAATGACAAAATGGCTTGATAATGGTGCTGGTATGCAATTTGCCTATTCCCTGTCGAACCTGCTTGAACAGCATTAAACAACAAAGAACCATGACTGCTTACGTTCAATACAATCCCTTTTCTACGATGTTCAACCGTGCCATTGCCCGCGAGTTGGCCCGCCCGAGCTACGCATCGGTAACGCCCGCACCCGCTGTAGCCGTAAACGTTAAAGAAGATGAGACGGCTTTTCACCTCGAAGTGGCGGCCCCCGGTCTGAACAAAACCGAGTTTAAAATCAATGTGGCTGGTAATACCCTGACGGTTTCGTACCACCACGAGGCTGTCGACGCCGAAAACGTTGGTACGTTTACCCGGCACGAATTTGCGACGAACAACTTCGAGCGCAGTTTCCGGTTGCCCAAAAACGTAAACACCGATCAAATTCAGGCTACGTACACGGATGGTATCCTGAAACTAGATTTACCCAAAGTGGAACTGAAAACCGTAGAGCCGAAAGAAATTGCCATTGCCTAATGGCTTGGCTGTAAGCCCTTTCAAGTAACCGCACTGTACCGGAAAGCACGGGTCAAGTTGACCCGTGCTTTTTTTGTTTCCGTCGATGGCATGAGCACCGGCTTACCGGCAATTGGCCGTAAAGGCTTCGAGCTTCTGTGCGTCTAACCGGCCCCCTGTCCGCACTCCGCTGCAAATGTCAACGCCAAAGGGTTGAACCGTGTCGATGGCTTCGCGCACGTTAGCCAGGTTCAGGCCACCGGCGAGAAACACCGGCACCCGCGATTGATCGACAATCCGGCGGCTGATTGCCCAGTCGTGCCGTCGGCCGGTGCCACCGAGTTCTTTCACCGCCAGCCGGGGATTGCCCGAATCCAGCAGCAGCGCGTCGGCTTCGTCGGCAGCCGCGAGGGCTTCGTCGAGGCTGCCGACGTCCAGTACGTGAATCACCTGCACCAATTTGATGCCCGGTAACCGGTGTCGTAATTGGACGTAACTACCGGCGGGCAGGGCATCGACGAATTGAATGGTATTGGTCAGCACCCGCCCGTGATGCGCGACAATGGCTTCGACGTCGGTTTCGGAGGTGAGCAAAAATGTGGCGACGGGTGGGGGAACGGCTGAGGTAATCCGGCGAATCAGGTCATCGTTGATCACCCCCGGTCCGCTTGGCATTTTACCCACTAAGCCCAGCGCCGAGGCTCCCGCCTGAATGGCCGTTTTCGCTTCGTCGGGACTACTGATGCAGCAGATTTTGATACGAATCATGGGTGTTTTTGGTAATTTTGAGACGGGCCGGGCCACAATACACTGCCTTTTCCAATTGTTTTTTGTGCCATGAAAGTACTAATACCAGCTTTGTTTTTTCTGCTTACCGGCTGCCAGCCCCAAAAAAAGGCAGAGACGGCCCTGCCCGTCAATCAGACAATCGATTCTGTGAACGTCCACATCGAGAACGAACCGCCCCTGAACATTCCCCTGCCCAAACGGATGTATCAGTCGCCTTCGCGGGAGCAGGCAATAGTTTATGTGGCGCAACGACAGGCCATGCTGGGCCGGTTGTGGCAGGTGTCGCCCATTCCGGTGCCCGGTGCCAGCAGCATACCCGCCATTTCGCCCGAAACCGCCCACGAACGGTATCTGGGGTTTGTGAAAGCCTACGCGGCCGACTCCATTTTGCCCCTGTTTCAGCAGCGTTACGCCCGGATTTTGCTCAATGAGTACGGCTGGCTGAAAACCGGCCGGGCCGATATCATTGGCTATTACGTGGACCAACTGATCGTGTCGAAATCCCGTGATTTCGACACCGTTACCCAAGGCCTGACCGTGCTGGCCGATAAGCTGCCCGCTCCGCGCTTTATCCTGCTTCGCGACCAGACCCTACCGTTGCTGGAAGAAAAACTGACCTTAGAGCGTAACCGCCTGTCGGCCCTTATTCGCCGGGTCGAACACGCAACCGATCAGGCGGTTGTGCAGTCAAAGCAAACACCCGCAGGGGCTGAAATGGCGAAACGGGAGTTGCTGCTTGTTCGTGACTGGTGCCGTCGCGACAGTATCAGTCTGGTTCGGCTGCGGGCGTTGCGGGCGGGCGGAGCCTGAACCACTGCCTCACAAAAACAGGATTTCGGCGGGTTGCGACTATCGCTTTTCGGATGTCCGCAACTAAATTGCCCCCGTTACCCTTGTACTTGTATGGTGAATACGACCCCCTCCGCTGACGCATACGCATCGCTGCGCATTCCTGAGTTTCGCTATTTTATCGGTAACAGTTTCCTGATTACGGCCACCCTGCTCATTCAGGAGGTTATTCTGGGCTACGAACTCTACCGCATCACCCACGACCCGCTGGCCCTTGGCCTGGTTGGCCTGGCCGAAGCCCTTCCCTTTATTGCGCTCTCGCTCTTTGGTGGTCACCTGGCCGACCGGGGCGACAAGAAACGGATTCTGCAATGGAGTCTGGGCCTGATTACGCTGGGGTCGGTGATTTTATACCTCGTTTTCCAGCCGGGGCTGGCGGGCGAACTTACACAAACCACACGGCTGGCTACGATCTACGGGGTACTGATGCTGATCGGTACGGCCAGAGGCTTTTATTCCCCGGCCAGTTCGTCGCTGAAGCCGTTTCTGGTGCCGCGCGAACTCTACGCGAACTCCGCCACCTGGAGCAGTTCGTTCTGGCAGGCGGGGGCCATCGTGGGGCCGGGCATTGCTGGATTTCTGTACGCGCTGGTGGGCTTCGATACTACGCTGCTGGTGGTGATTGGGCTGTTCATGCTCTGCTTTGTCCTGATTTCGCTGATCGACAAAAAACCCATACCCGTCAACATTACGCCACAGGCCAATTTGTGGGCCAGTCTGCGCGAAGGGTTTTCGTTTGTGTTCAGTACCAAAATTGTGCTCTACGCCATCTCGCTCGACCTGTTTTCGGTCCTCTTCGGGGGCGTGGTGGCCATTCTGCCGGTCTACGCCGAAGATATTCTGAAGGTTGGGGCCGAAGGACTCGGTGTGTTGCGGGCGGCTCCGGCGGTGGGTGCCGTGCTGACGCTGCTGGCCCTGTCGCGCTTTCCGCCCACGCACAACGCCTGGCGAAACATGCTGCTGGCCGTAGCGGGTTTTGGCCTGGCGACACTGGTTTTTGCTACCTCGACAAATTTCTACCTGTCCATTGCCATGCTGTTTCTGACGGGTGCCTTCGATAGTGTGAGTGTGATGATTCGCCAGACAATCCTGCAAATCTTTCCGCCCGATCACATGCGCGGACGGGTAGCGGCTGTGAACGGCATTTTCGTCAGTTCGTCCAACGAAATCGGCGCGTTCGAATCGGGTCTGCTGGCCCGGCTGATGGGTACCGTACCGTCGGTGATGCTGGGGGGCGTCCTGACGCTGGGCGTGGTGACCTACGTTTACGCCAAATCGAAGGAGTTGTTCAGTGTCCGGCTGAGTTGAGGTACCCGATTTCTGTCAATAAATGTACTATTCCTGCCGCATGACAACACTGAACGACTTCTCGTATACCGATAAACCCGTTGCCCTGACCGCCATCGACGCTGCATCGACCGCCGTAGATTTCCAGCAGCGGTCCGACGATCTGACGGGGGCTTTTGTCCGTACGCTGGTGGCCAGTAAACCGGGTGGCCGGTTGCTGGAGTTGGGTACTGGTGCGGGCCGGGCTACGGCCTGGCTGCTGGCGGGCATGGACGCCACCGCGACGCTGCTTTCCGTCGAGTCCGACGAGACACTGATTGAGATTGCCCGTACGCACCTGCCCGACAGCCGGTTAACGCTCGTCTGCGACCGGGGCGAAACAGTAATTGACACGTTGGCACGGGAATCGTTCGACCTGATTTTTGCCGATACCTGGCCCGGTAAGTACAATCACCTCGCCGAAACCCTCGCGCTGGTGAAACCCGGTGGCTTCTACCTGATCGACGACATGCTGCCCCAGCCGAACTGGCCCGACGGTCACGCCGAAAAGGTACTCGCCTTAGTAAAGACGCTGGAGCAGGATACTCGTTTTCATGCCGTTAAACTGAGCTGGGCCACCGGCCTGATGCTACTGACGAGAGTCAGTGCGTAACCCAAACTAAATCAACCCAATCCGTTCGGAATGCTGCATGGCCTCGGTGCTGTGGGTAAAATAACAGCAGGGGATACCCGTGGCTGCGATGGTGGCGACAATCGCTTCTACGTCCGACTTTTTGAGCATACCGACCTGCCGCAGGTACACGCACCGGATCTGAGCGGGATGGTGTTCGACCACGGTGTTGTAAATAACCGGATCGGCCTGCGTGTCGTCACCCAATAAAACGAACTGGTGGTGGGGGTAAGCCTCCAGAATCCAGGCAATACGGTCGAGCTTGGTCAGGTGTTTGTTTTGCCCGGTTTGCCAGAGCTGGTTAAATCGCTTCAACTGGCTCAGCATCAATACGCCGATGGGCAGGTCGTTTTTGCGCGAAAACTCCATGATGTAATCGTACAGGTTCCACTCGCTGCTCGATACGTAGAAAAACGGGTTGAGTGCATCGGCGGTGGTACCGGCCAGACTCAGTGCCCGATAATGCCGCACCACCCCCTCAAAGGGCATCCGGCTGTGTGCATTTTCCGTTAGTAATACCAGCAGGCGTTTTAGTTTGGTGGCCGAGTGCGAAATCAGAAACGTGTCGTCGATGTCGGAGATAAAACCGTACTGCGTGGCGTAGGGTATATGAACGTCGCCGGTACCGCTGGCGAGTATTTGCTGACTACCGCGTGGATCGAGTAAAAGATCGACCTGTACGGTATGCCAGCCCGGCGACAGCGGAGCATCGGGGGCCCACTCAATCCGAAAAAAACCATCGGCGTCCGTTTGGGTTTCTACCAGAGCCGTTGTACCTGACAGCCGAACGACTGCATTAGGGTAAGGCCGAACAAAAAACAGCCGCAGTACGGCAAACGTATTGATCCAGAAATTTTGGGTGTATTTGCTGCGGGTTAGCGGACTTAGCCGCAGCACGTGCCCCTGAATGGTCAGCTGCGTGGCCGTGCCGAAGCCCTGGTATACCTTCACAACGGGCCGGTTGGTAATGCGCAGGGCCGTTAAGATTTTGTTACGCCAGCCGCCTTTTCGCGGTGGCAGTTGTTTAGCAGCAGAAGGAAACGGCACAGGCGGCATAGATGTCAGTCGAAGCAGTGTCCATCGTGTAACCCTAAAACCGCTCAGAAGTTGACATTTTTATTCGCCATTAATCCGGCATCGGGTGGTAAGGACAAGTCCGACTGGGAAACCGCCATTGAGACCTTCTTTGCCGGTTCCGGCCATACCGCCGACCTGTTGCGGCTCACCGACGAGGACGATGCCGGACTGATTCGGGAGCGGATCGATCAGCTTAAGCCGGATAGGGTAGTGGCCGTGGGGGGCGATGGTACCGTAAAATTAGTGGCAGAGCAGGTACTGGGCACCGGAACGCCGATGGGTATTTTGCCCGCCGGTTCGGCCAACGGAATGGCTCGTGAACTCACCATCCCGCTCACCGCCGAAGCGTCCCTGTCGGTAGTGGTCAATGGTGCGGTAAAACCGATCGACGTCATCTGCATTGGCGAATCCGATCTATGCCTGCATTTGAGCGACATCGGCATGAACGCGCAGTTGGTGAAATACTACGAACAGAATAACTGGCGGGGGAAATTAGGCTACGCCCGCGGGGTGCTGCGAGTATTGACGCGCCGGAAATTGCTCCAGGTCAACATTACGGTCGGCCAGGAAACAATCTGCCGAACGGCGTTCATGGTGGTGCTGGCCAATGCGCGGCTCTACGGAACGGGGGCCGTCATCAACCCCAACGGCAACCTGTCCGATGGTATTTTTGAGGTGGTTATTCTCCGGCGCCTATCCGTCTGGGAACTGCTGAAGATGTTCTGGCAGTATGAGCCGTTCGATCCCGACAAGGTGGAGATCATTCCGGCCACGTCGATCCACATCGAAACCCGCAAAAAAGCGTATTTTCAGGTAGATGGCGAATACCGGGGCCGGGTCAGCAACATTCGGGCGGAGATTCGGGCCGGCCAGCTACAGATGCTGGTACCGGCGGACGGGATTTAACGCAAAAAAAAGCCACATAATACTGCATTACGTGGCTCGTACCGATAAATTAGGGCTGTCATTCATGCCTGTCCCATTGGCCTGTTCATCTCACGCACGAAACTGTCCACATCGATTTGCTCATTAAGCAGCACGCGGGCATTGAAAATTTCCCAGAATAACTCGTCCGACAGTTCGTAGTCATGCTGTAGTCGGATCATGTCGCGGATGCTGTCCTTAAGCTGCAAGGCTGGCTGCTGGAGCCGGTAATCGGGAGTTTGGTAAGACATCATAGCGTTGGTTGGTTTACGTTGGTGAGTGATTAAACGGGCTGATTTTCAGAAAGTTCACATAAATTTTATTCATATATAAGAGACATTGGAAAAATACAACCGCTTCCCGCCGATACCGTTTCAGATGCTGGTTCGACGTTCTAAAGTTGTAACTCGTTTTTTTTGCTTTTTATCGGTTCCTTACCGTAAACTATTTTTTATGCGCCTGTCTTCATTCCTTTTCATTCTGATCGTCGGTAGCCTGTCTGCCTTTCGGCCCGCTCCTAAACCGAAAAAATTAGTGAAAGTCTGGGAAACGGATACCACCCTGCGCGTGCCCGAATCGGTGCTGTACGACGCCAAAGACAAGGTGCTGTACGTGGCTAACATCGACGGTAAAGCCGATGCTTTAGACGGGAGCGGGTTCATCTCGAAGGTGTCGCTGGATGGCAAAATCGAGAATCTGCGCTGGACATCGGGCCTGAACGCACCCAAAGGCATGGGACTTTACAAGGGAAAACTTTACGTGACGGATGTGTACCGGTTAGTGGTCATCAACACGGCCAACGGACAGGCCGAAAAAACCTACGATGCCGTTGGAACCGGTGCGTTCCTGAACGATGTAACCGTAGCCAGCGACGGAACCGTTTACGTATCCGACAGCCGCGCCGACAAAATTTACCGCCTGAAAGACGGAAAATGGGAGGTATTCATCGAAGGTGAAACGCTGAATAAGCCCAACGGACTGCTGGCCGTGGGTAAAGACCGGCTCATGGTGGGCAGTACCAAAACCGGGGCGTTGCGGATGATGGACCTGAACGCCAAAACCATGACGACCATTGCCGAGGGCATGGCGGTTACCGATGGCATCGTCTCGGATGATAAAGGCGGTTACTTCGTTTCGGACTGGAACGGACAGCTCTTCGCCGTTTCCGCCGACGGGCAGAAACAGCAACTCTTAGATACCCGCGACGCCAAAGTTAATTCGGCGGATATTGAGTACGTTCCCGGCAAAAAACTCCTGATCGTACCGACGTTTTACGGCAATAAATTGGTAGCGTACCGGGTAGAGTAAGACCGCAGAAAAGAGCTATACCTATGGGGACGCCATGTCAGTTAGGCATACCGGGCGGCTACGGCCATCACCAACCGCCGGGTTTCTTCAGCATCTAAGTGATATTGTGCCAGTAAGCCTCTGTAAATCGAGGAAAACAGGAGCGAAATTCCCCGTTTACAGGTCTTGACCGTTTGTAGTTCGGTGAGCATTTTTAACGTAGTCGCGCGCACAACTGCTTCCCTGATTTCGTAGTAATCCATAAATCCGGGTGCCGTGCTGTCAGTAGGTTCACCATCGTGCGCCGAAACCAGCTGTGTGTTCCGGTCGAGCGTCGCCCTCAAGCGGGCTAAAGCGGTAAATTCACCCCGAAAGCTGACATTGCTGTACACTTCTTCCACTAACTCATCAAATGGCTTCATGACTGATTTGATTAGGTGCGTGAGCGTTTGTCCGGATGGGTACGTATTGGCACCCGGCTGACATCGAAAGCGCCTTTCCCGAAGATGGCTGCATCACAGGATAAATTGTTGCTTCGGTCGAGGTGCAGCCTTGCTTTGTTGGTAACGGGCAGGTAGTTCCGTTTGTCACGATTATTCATGGTGAACGCATAAATCAGTGACACTACAATTGCCCGTAGGGAACTGCTGCCCATAACGCTTTCGGGGTTCAGGTTTTTTCGATTACCTCACGGTACCCTTTGTAATACAGCAGTTTGCCATTCAGTCTTTCGAAAATTAAGGCAGACGGTATGGCCGGGGCCGCTGTCTGCGTTGGTTCGGGCGTTGCTACCATGACTGTGTCCTTGTTTTTTAGAAAGTTAAGCAATTTAGCCGAACCGTTTTTGCGGCTGTTCGGGCAAAGGGCGGCTTAAAAGGCATAACCGACCGTTAATTGCCAGAGGGTTGTTTTGGTAGTAAAACGGGCATCGTTGCCGGGCGTAATAATGCCCACCTGCGACAAATCCGAAAGGTTGCCCTCATACCGGACGTCGAGTTGCAGACCCCCCAAGGTCAGTCCCGCACCGGCCTGATAACCAAACACGGCCTGTTTAAAGGTATCGTTGATGGACTGTGTCGTGTACTGGTTCAGCGCATCTTTCAGGGTCTGATTTTTTGAAATGGTCAGCGACGCCATCGGACCGGCATTTAGCCGAAGTGGACCAAGCTTAAAACCGATGAGGATGGGCACATCGAGCGTCGTGAGTTTGACGTCGATTTGTTGCGTAGCGAGTCCCGACCGGATGAGGTCAAATGAGCCGCCTTTGGCCGAAATCAGCACTTCGGGTTGCAGGAACAACTTCCGGCCAAATCGAAAGAACGCCCCACCCACAATGCCGGTTGTGCTTTTGCTGTTGTCCTGAAAAAAGTCGTAGACGATCTGCCCGCCCGATACCACTGGTATGCCGCCCGGACCGGTGAGCCGGGGCGTTTTGAACTCCAGCGTATTGAGTTGCGCGAAATTAGCCCCGACTTTCAGGCCGTACGTGAAAAACTTACCACTGCTGCCGCCAAACTGAGCGAAACAAACACCAGGCATGAACGCCAAAAAAAGGATAAGCCGGTTCATAAGGAAGGGAGTTAGACAGGTGAACTATTGTGTAAACTACCACTACCCGCTGACGCAGCCTATCACTGTTTATGCAAACGGTCGCCTTGTGCCGCCTAACCAAACCAATAGTAACGATTTGTATAACTAACTGTAGAGCAAGGGCTTGGTCAGGAGCTATTTGCCGACTGAACAAGCCCGGGCGAATCCGGTTGGTTTAACCGCTACACCGGGCAGACGAATTCGTTTGCTGTAGTTCAGTAGAACCAAAATAAATGGCTAAGCCGGTTGGGACAGCAACCGTGCTATGGCCTGCTGTACCCGCCCGGTACCGAAACCTGCCATTGCCTGCTCCATTGCCTGTACAATCAGGTCGTTGCCGGGGTTGCCGATGCTGCCGATGTGAGTATGGTTCAGCGTTCGCGAAGCCTCAAACTGGTCACTGTTAATTTCGGTGCCAACAATTCGATAGGCTTCGCGGAAGGGAACGCCCTGTAACACCAGCTCATTCACGCGCTCAACGCTGAACAGCAGGTCATACTTCGCGTCAGCCAGCAAGGCGGTTTTCACCTGTATGTTTTCCAGCATGAAGTCGGTCATGTTCAGGCAGTCCAGCAACTCATCGAAGGCAGGCATCAGGATTTCCTTGAGCACCTGCATGTCGCGGTGGTAACCAGACGGTAAGTTGCTCATCACCAGCGTTACTTCCATCGGCAGGGCTTTCAGGCGGTTGGTTTTGGCGCGGAGCAGTTCAGCCACGTCGGGGTTTTTTTTGTGCGGCATGATGCTGCTACCCGTCGTCAGAGCATCAGGCAGGGTCAGAAACCCAAAGTTCTGGCTGTTGTACAGGCAAATATCCATTGCCATCCGGGAGATGGTAGCCGCCACAGCCGCCAGGGCCGTCAGGGCTGTTTGTTCGGTTTTGCCCCGGCTCATCTGCGCATACACCACGTTGACGTGCATCCCTTCGAATCCGAGTAAATCCGTTGTCAGTTGCCGGTCGAGGGGAAACGACGAACCGTAGCCCGCACCGGAGCCGAGCGGGTTGCGGTTCGCCAGCCGGTAGGCCGTTTGCAGCATCAGCATGTCGTCGGATAGTCCTTCGGCGTACGCTCCGAACCACAAACCGAACGATGACGGCATAGCAATTTGCAGGTGGGTGTAGCCCGGCAACAGATCGTTTTTATGCTGCTCGGAACGTTGAATCAGCCGGTCGAACACGCGTCGGGTTGCCTCGGCTACCTCCCAGAGCCGGTCACGGGTATAGAGTTTCAGATCCACCAATACCTGATCGTTACGCGACCGGCCCGAATGGATTTTCTTGCCTGCGTCGCCGAGGGCCTGTGTCAGTAAAAACTCTACCTGCGAGTGAACGTCTTCTACACCGTCATCAATCACGAACTGTCCGGCTGCTATCCGGGCGTAAATTCGTTTCAACTCATCGCTCATCGCGCTCAACTCATCGCGCGTGAGCAGGCCGATGGTTTCAAGCATTTGGGCGTGCGCGAGGTTCCCCAGTACATCGAACGGGGCGAGGTACACGTCCATTTCGCGGTCGCGGCCGACGGTAAAGCGATTAATTTGATCGGCTGCCGCCGTGGATTCGGTTACAACGCCGTCTTTTTGCCAGAGTTTCAAAGTGTATGAGCGGTTGGGTGAATAAACAGGTAGGATTTGGAAAACGAGAGGGTCAGGGTTTACTGTCCGTGAAAATTTTTGGGTCGGTAATCAGTGCCCGGTGCTCGTTCAGAAACGCTTTGAACAGCCGGATTTCTTCGAGTTGCTTCTCAATCGGGTGCGTCAGCGAGTAGCTTTCGACGTGAACCTCGGCCGGACCATCGGGCCGGAATTCCGTAATCACGTACTCCATCAGTTTGATGCCCCGGCGTTTAAGCGCGTGCAGGTACAGGTTCTGGTGATTATCGGCGAAGCGGCCGGGCCGGTATGAGGCCGTTGTTTTAATGTCCACTGCCTTAAATTTGCCAATCAGGTCGACGTAGCCGTAGAACAGGACATCGTCGATTTCCCACTGGCAGTATACCTGTGTTTCTACGATAGGGCGGGGGAGGAGTTTACGGACTTTGCGCAGCACTTCGGCGTCGAACAGTTCTTCTCCTTCGCCCTTTACCACGGCATCCTCGAACGAAACGCCCCGTTGCTGCGCGGCCGTAGCAGGGCCGGGAACCCGGTTGATTGTGTTGAGCAGTTCCTGCACGGACAGGTTTCCACTCCGCACGTAGCGGGCAAAAGCATTCAGCAGCGTCGGGTAAAAGCGGTAGTGAACAGGCATGAGTGCTAGTTTGTGGTTTGTGGTTCGTGGTTTGTTGTTCCCTGTCAGAACAGTGTGAACGACAAACTACGAACCACAAACTTAATTTCTGACAACCAGCAACACGCCGGACATGATAAGCATGGCTCCCAGCAGCCGCCAGGGATTGGCGGGGTGCAACGAAAACCCCAGCCAGCCGTAATGGTCCAGTACGATGGCGGCTGCCAACTGGCCGGCCACGCTCAGGCTGACTAAGTTAGCGGCACCAATGCGGGGGACCGATATGATTACCGTTGTTACGTAAACCGCACCGATAAACCCGCCGGTCCATTTCCACCAGGCAATCGAGCGGAGCGTTTCGGGGGCGGGCCAGGCCCCTCCCGAAAGCAACTGAAATCCAATCAGTGAAATAACGCCGACACCAAACGAAATTATAGCGGCCAGTACCGGGTGCGTCAGCATCTGGCGAAGCTGTGCGTTTACCCCCGCCTGAACGGTAATGGCAATGCCCGTCAGCAGGGCCAGCAGGTAATAAATATAATTCATCGCAGGAGGGTTGGGCTGTTCAAGAGAAGCACAAATTTACGTCATCCTGTTCTGTCATTGCAGATCACCCCGTAAATCGTTGGCAATGGTCTGCTGTGGGTGGAGTAGCTAAACATGCCGTTAAATAAACCCGTTTGGCTATACAGAGCAGATAAGGAATTGTTAAACAGATAGTTGTCAGTTTTTTATTGTTAAAGCGATAAGGAACTCCTGCTCCATAACTTGGATTAGTGGCCGAATAGTACCTTTTTTATCTGGTTAACGGTTTCTCCGTATTTAGCTGCTAAGCGGTTAATTATCAAAGGACTGTTGGTACCAGCCCACCTTCTTTCCGTTTTGAACCATGAATCCGGCCACTCCCGCATCCGGTGCTCCAATCCCGTCGGCTCACCAGGAACTGGCGAACCGGGCGTTGCGCGTTCTCGATCATTCGCCCAGCGGGGTGATTATGCTTGAGCCGGTTCGGTCGGCAGACCAGTTGGTAACTGATTTCCGGATAACGTATTGCAATCAGGCTGCCCGGCAGGCATGTGGTGCAGTCCAGCCATTAAAACCGGGCGAACTCCTCACAGAAATTTATCCCAACACGCGCCAGACAGGCTTATTCGACCGCTGTGTGGCTGTAATCACATCAGGCGAAGCCGCCGATGGTCAGCCGTTTTATCCTGTAGAGGAGCAGTGGATTAAGTACTCGATTGTTCGGCAGGACGATAGCCTGATCATTACCTTCCGGGCAATTACCGAAACCCACCGCCTGCAAACCGAGGTAGCGCAGCAGGCCGACTTGTTGCGGGCAGTACTGACTAACCAGCCAACGGGTATTGTGCTGGTGGCGGCCGTTCGAGATGCGCAGCGACGCATTGTTGACCTGCGCTACCTGCTCACCAACGACGTTAATGCCCGTCTGGTGGGCCTGACAGTTGCCGACATGATGGGCCAGACCGTACTGTCGCTCTTTCCGGGCTATGAAACGACCGACCTTTATCAGCGGCTCTGTCAGGTTATTGAAACAGGACAGCCGCAGCGGTACCAGTTTTACTACGATATGCATGGCATTCAGGCCTGGCATGATGCCTCCATCGTGCCACAGGGCGACGGGGCGTTACTGACTTTTCTGGACATTACAGCCTATAAAGAAGCTGAAATAGTCCGCCAGGAACAGGCCAACCTGCTCAACGGGGTGGTTAATTCGTCGCCCAACGCCTTAGTCGTGCATCGGGCCATACGCAATGAGCAGGGAATCATTACCGACTTTCAGATTACGCTGGCCAACCAGGTCGGTCAGGAATGGCTCCAGATGTCGGTCGAAGCATTGTATGCCGATCCCATGTCGGTAAATGTGCCGGGGTTTACGCAAGGTGCTATTTTTCAGCATTATCGGCAGGTGATCGAAACCGGCGAACCCTATCATTTCGAGCGGCACGTCCGGGATAAATGGTTTGACTTTGTGGCCGCCCGTTTTGGCGATGGTGTAGTGGTATCGACGACGGACATTACTAACCTGCGTGAGTCGCAACAGCAACTCCAGGTGATTAACGATGAACTCCGGCGGTCCAACGAGAATTTGCAGCAGTTTGCCTACGTGGCGTCCCACGATTTGCAGGAGCCGTTGCGTAAAGTTGTTGCGTTCAGTGACATGCTCGGTCAGCAGTTCGGCGGCAGCCTCGGCCCGGAGGGGACGGACCTGCTGAACCGGATGCAATCGGCCGCCGAACGGATGTCGGGCCTGATCCGGGCGTTGCTGACCTACTCCCGCATCGCCAGTCAGCGTAACCCGTTTCGACCCGTGGCCTTGTCAGAACTATTGGGAACCGTGATCGACGACTTGGATGTGGCCATTCTGGAGAGCGAAGCCACCATCACCGTCGGCGACCTGCCGGTTCTGTCCGGTGACCGGGTGCAGCTACAGCAGTTGTTTCAGAACCTGCTGAGCAATGCCCTGAAGTTCCGGCGGGCCGACCCCGTCACCGGCGATTTAGTAAAACCGGTAGTATCGGTTTCCGCACGGGTGCTGGCGGGACAAGCCTTACCGGAGTCGGTTCGGCGGTTGGCAGTCGGTAATCATCTGCTGTTTTGCGAGATAAGTGTTACCGATAATGGCGTCGGATTCGATGAAAAATACCTTGACCGTATTTTTCAGATGTTTCAGCGGTTGCACAGCCGCGCCAATTATGCCGGTACGGGGGTTGGACTGGCCATTTGCCAGCGGGTAGCCGATCATCACGGGGGAGCCATCACCGCTGTGAGCGAGCCGGGGCAGGGTGCTACGTTTCTGGTATGTCTGCCGGTGCAGCCCGATCCAGGCAACATAAAAACAGTAGATACTACAGGATGAGGCTACTCCGTTAACTGCTTTTCGAGCCGGACGGTATCAATGCGTGTACCATCCATCGACTCAATAACGAACCGGAACGGCGGCACATCGACCACATCGCCAACGCCGGGCAGGTCTTCATTAACGGATAGGATCAGGCCACCCAGCGTATCGTAGTCGCCTTCGGGCAGGGTCAGGCCGTAAGTCGTTTGCAGGTAGTCGATCTCGTGGCGGGCGCTGAGCAGGTAGGTATTGTCGTCAATCCGGCGTTCGATCCAGTCTTCATTGGTGTCGTATTCGTCCTGAATTTCGCCGAAAATCTGCTCCACAATGTCTTCTACGGTGATGATACCCGCCGTGCCGCCAAATTCATCCACTACTAAAGCCAAACTCCGGCGTTCGGCCAGAAAGCGTAGCAGCAAATCCTGCGCGGGCATGGTTTCGGGAACGGTTAACACCGGAGCAAGCATTTGTCCGATGGTTTGGGGTTTCTGAAACAGTTGCAGGACGTGGCAATAGCCAATGATGTCGTCGATGGTTGAGCGATACACCAAGATCTTGGAATGGCCCGTTTCCTGAAACGCTTCCCGCAACTCATCCACGGAGTCGTCAATATCCACGGCCGCAATTTCGGTACGGGGTACCAGGCAATCGCGCACCCGAACATCCCGGAAACCGATGGCGTTGTTGAAGATTTTCGTGTCTACCTCCACATCGTCGTTGCTGGCAACGGTAGTCTGATTTAGTTGCTGGAGGTAGTTATTGAGATCGGTCAGCCCAAACACCGGCCGTATTTCGGAGTATTGCTTGCCCAGAATCAGCCGGATAAACAGGTGCGCCGTGCTGACCAGCAGCCGGACAATGGGAGCGATAGCCTGATAAATAACCCACAACGGCACCGCCAGTAGTTCCAGAAAGGCATCGGGGTGAATCAGGGCAAGACTCTTGGGCAGGTAGTCGGCAATGGGGAGGAAAACAAGCGTCAGGATCAGTGTTTCCAGCACCATCAGCGTCACCGGGCTGGCATAGGCATCAGGTAGCAGACCCAGCAGCAAGGGATTTAACACCGTCACGCCCAATACGGCATACAACACCAGAAATAGCGTGTTACCGATCAGCGTGGTACCCACAAACAGGATTGGATTCTTCAGAAACCGCGAGACCAACTTTTCGCCGATTGGCCCCTGCTGGCTATGGAGTTCAAAATAAAGCCGGTTGACGGACACATACGCCATCTCGACGGCCGAAAAGAAACCGGCCAGTACAAGCGCAATCAGGGCACCAATAAGCAGGGAGTAGGACTCCATTGACAAACGGATTTGTAAACGAACGGGCGACTAAGGTCGCCCGCGGATGGTGTAAATAGCGTAAAATAACCCCGGTTGTGGGCGGT
This sequence comes from Cytophagales bacterium, assembly GCA_038327655.1. Lineage (GTDB taxonomy): Bacteria > Bacteroidota > Bacteroidia > Cytophagales > Spirosomataceae > JBBQLG01. The sequence continues at coordinate 7,802 of JBBQLG010000098.1, read as the reverse complement.
GGTTGGGTAAATACTTTTATTTTTTCTTCGGCTTACCACTGGCAGTGGGCTGAAGTACCCCCTTCTTTTTCTGGCGGTCTTCGGCCATCTGGCGAATGGTGGGCGACACGTTTTTGTCGGCTTCGCGTTGTTTGATGCGGAAGTACTGGAAGGCCAGGAGCAACCCTAAACTCGTCAGCAGCAACCAGTAACTTTCCGCGAATGAACTCCGCCGGTACTCCAGAATCCAGAGCAGAAAACAGCCAGCCGCAGCCGACAGCAGTAATGTATCGCGTAGTTTCATCGGGTTAAGTGATAAGTGGTAAGATCTAAGTAATAACTGTCAACGACTGCTTCTTACTTATGCCTTACTACTTTGCCCCTTACCACTGATTTTTTTATTCTCCCGGAACCGCCGGATGGTGGCCATGGAGAAGCCCAGCATCACGACAAATGTACCGAGCCAGAGCAAGTTAATGAGCGGTTTCTCCGACGCTTTCAACACAATATAATCGCGCTGGGTGGTATTGACAGCAAACGTAAACTTGCCCGTTTGCGGGTTAATTTCATTGAGTTGAATCCGAACGCCGATGTCCTCGCTGGTATCCGCCTTACGGCCAACCAGCTTGTTTCGAATCGCGAAAACGGGCTGTAGCAGAAACTCCCGCTCCTTGTCCAGCACCCGGACCTGTGCTTTCACGGCGGCATCACCCGGTTGAAGCGGCACCCCATCAACCTCATTTGTACGGATCACATTGTCTAAAATAGCCACGTAGTCATTCACGAAAAAGGTGTCTTTCAGCGCAATGGTAAACGTTTCGGTACGCTTCCACTGACTATCGGCGTTGGGGTCCGGCACCGACGACACAAACGTGTACAAATCGCGACCCGCCTTGTGTTTGATATCCGGCGACGACAGCAACCCCATCCGGTCGTTCACCTGCGCCCGTGGATACAGCGAGAATACTTTGCCGTTCGGTTCGCGGTACTCGACTTCGTAGTAGGTGTTTTCGGGGTAGAGAGCCAGCGAATCGCCTTTTTTGTGGTATAGCTTGCCGCCCTGCGTGATGTCCTGATTGGCGATGCCGTGGAAATCACCTTCGATGGTTGTTACCGCCGAGCGGGGTACGTAGCCCGGCACATCGCGGATTTCGATACGAGGGCCGCGGTACGTAAGTTGATAGTTATCCATCCGCTCGGACTGATTGAGCCAAAGCAGGACGTTTTCTTTGTTTTCCTTATTGCCGTTCTTGGTGAAGTCATCGGCTTTGGAAATCATCAGACCGCTGTTGTTTACGGACACAATCCGCGAATAACCCGACGAAAACAGGATACCCAGCAGCATCAACGCCATCCCGATGTGCGATACCGCCCCGCCCGACACCCGATAATTGCCCCGAATAATGGCCAGCAGGATAGAGCCGTTGGCTACCAGCGCGAATGTGGCTGTTGTGGCCAGCACCATGTACACCGGGTTGCGGATTTGGCCCACGGCAATAATGCCCGCACTGATGAGGAGCGTCAGAATCAGTGGGGTCATCAGCGTATTGAACGTGCCTTTCCCCGCCCGACGCCACCACACGTACTGCCCGACGCCGGTCAATATCGCTACCAGTACGAAGAACCAGATTTGAAACTTGCTGTAGTGCGCTACCTGATCGGCGGGCAGGGCCAGATTCGTTACGACACCAAACGCTTCCGCAATCTTGTTATACACCGGAAACGACATGGTAAACGCGATCTGAAATGCGGCCAGACAGAGTACCGTAGCCCCGATAAAGACCCAGAATTCCTTGGTGTAGACCGACGTTTCCTGCTCGTCGCCGGGCATGGTTTTCCATTTGATGGCCATCAGCGCAACTGCTCCGACGAGGAAGGTCATCAGGTACACCAGCAACTGACCGGATAAGCCCAGATCGGTAAAGGAGTGAACCGATGCGTTGCCGAGGATGCCGCTCCGGGCCAGAAACGTAGAATAGAGAATCAGAATGAACGTCGCGACGATCAGGATAATCGCGGATTTCAGGCCTGTCGAACTCTTCTTGGCAATCAACATGGTATGTGTGGCCGCTACCAGAACGAGCCAGGGTACGTACACCGCATTTTCGACCGGGTCCCAGTTCCAGTAGCCGCCGAAGTTCAGCGTTTCGTAGGCCCAGTACCCACCCATCATAATGCCGACGCCCAGCACCAGCGCGCCCAGCAATGCCCAGGGTAGCGCGGGCCGGATCCATTCCGATGGTTTGTTGCGCCACAGTCCGGCCATGCAATACGCGAACGGCACCAGCGTCAGAGCGAAACCCAGAAACAGCGTCGGCGGGTGAATCACCATCCAGTAGTTTTGCAGCAGTGGGTTCAGCCCTTTGCCATCAACCGGAATGAAGTTGGGATTCATGGTGTACACCGACGCGTCGGGCATGGCTTCTTTCAGCAGCAGGAACGGTGACGAACCAATTTTGAACGAATCACCAAAGACTACGCCAATAATCATGGAGGCCAGAAATGCCTGTACCAGCGCAAAAACCGCCAGCATCGGGGCTTCCCACTGTTTGGCCGAACGGGTTAAAATAATGCCCAGCACCGCGTTCCAGAACAGCCAGAGCAGAAATGAGCCTTCCTGGCCTTCCCAAAAGCACGAAATCACGTACTGCACCGGCAACGCCTTCGACGAATGGCTCCACGCGTACTGATACTCGAAATAGTGGTTGTAAACAATGGTGTACAGACAAATGACTACGCCCAGCACAGCCGCGCCATGCACGTAAAAGGCCCACCGCGCCAGTGACTTCCAATCGCCGGGTTGGGGCGTGGTTTGTGGTTTGTGGTTCGTGGTTGATGTACCCGGCCTATTATATCGGGCTGTTTTGCTACCCTTCGTCCGGCTCTTCACCGCTACGGCCTGACCGTCGGCTACATCGACCAGTTCGCGTTCGTCGTCATACGATGCAGTAGTTGCCGTCGTGCCGTTGCGCTCGTTCAGGGCCGCAATCAAATACGCTACCGTCGCCAGCAACGCGGTTACAAACGACAGAATAACAAAAAAGTGACCGAGGTGACCGATGGTTTCGTGTATCATTTGCTAATTAGTCTATCATATTCGGCGTGGAGGCCAATCCAGAACCAGACAATGGCTCCCTCTTTTTCGCGAGCCAACACACGGTAATGGTCACCGACACGGGCCGCCCACAATTTGTCGAAGCCCGCTATCTTTTTATAGTGTAATAACGGATGATGGGATTCTCTTTCAATAGTGCAAAGTTCTTATCTGCTAAATCCCGAACGCTTTGAGGTAAGGTATACTACAACTTCCAGAAGCGGGGGAGTGCTTTGTAAGTCATAGAGACTTAGCCCAACCCTGCTCAATTTCAGCGTCCACTTCGCTTAAAAGCGCATCTAAACGTCCTTCGCGGGCGTCACGCTCGATCTGTTCGTCCCACTGCCGGTTCTTGAATTCGGTGAGCCAGTCAGCTAATTTCCATACATCCTGTTCGGGTAACTTAGCAATGGCGATTTCAATCTCCTGAACGCTCATGATTGTTAAAGTTTAGCCGTTTTCGCTTCGTGCTCCGTCACCTCGATTTTGCCGTCCTGATACTTCGACGGGCATTTGAGCAGAATTTTATTGGCCTGGAAATGGTCGGTTTCCATGTTGCCGATAATCACGATTTGCTCCGACCGGTCAAAATCAGGCGGTTTGGGGCTGTTATACACCACGCGCTGTACCCGCTGATCGTTATCGACGAGGGTAAACTCAAAGTGGTTCGGGTCAATTTCGGGATGGTAACCCAGCCCTTCAATCTGGCCCTGCGCGTCTTTTTTAAGCTTACCAACCACATGGACCATTTCGGTATTACCGTCCTTGGCCATTACTTCGGCTTTGGAAAATGTCGTGTACACGCTGGCATCGCCCGCCGTCGCCACAATGATGCCGATAGCCAGTGCAATGACAACAATACCCAGAATGTGAGAGAGTTTCATGATAAGATCGATTAACGGACAGGCGCTTTTTTCTGTTGATTCACTTCTTTTTCGAGACGACTTACCTGCCGATCAAGCCGAATCAGGTAGGCGATAATCCCGGCAAAAACGGTGGCAACCACCAGCACTACAACCCAGATTTTACCATCGGCCCGGAGTTGATCGGCCATCTCCACGCCTTCCCGAACGGGTTGTTGCGCCAAGAGGTTTTGGCTTAGCAAAAGGAATACTACTAATAGGGAGACTCTGGAGAAAATACGGTACATGGGTCGGTTAAAAGGCTACAGAAATAACAAATAGGATCGGCGAATCATTCCTCCAAACGAAGCTTAATCCGACGCATTCGGACGCGTAACTGAGTAATCCAGACAGCCAGCAGTGTAAAGCCAATTACTGCTGGCCGAAACACCCACTTCATTGCATTGTCCATATCATATTTGCCAAACCCAGGGTTGCCACCGTTACCAGGGTGGAGCGAATCGGTTAGGCGGGGGAGGATAAAGATCAGGGGAATAAATACGGCGAAGGTAAAGACATTGTATACTGCCGAAATCCGGGCACGACGCTGCTCATCGTCAAACGAGCCGCGCAAAATCAGGTAGGCCATGTACATCAACATCCCGACGGCTACGCTGTTGAGCTTGGGATCATTCGGCCAGGGTTCGCCCCAGGTAAAATTGGCCCAGATGGAGCCGGTCAGGCAACCCAGCAGCCCGAACACAATGGCTGTATTGGCGAATTCAACCGCAATCGTATCATCATCGACCCGTCCCTTGCGCAGGTAGCGCACGGAGTAAATGACTGATGTTGTCAACAGAATAATCATGGCGAACCAGAGCGGCACGTGAAAATATACGTTCCGGATGCTCTCGTTCAGAATGGGTTGCCGGGGTACAACGCCCAGAAATCCCTGAAAAATGACGTATGTCATAATAACAACGCCCACTATCTTCCACCAGTTTTTCATGTTAGTTTGTAGTTTGTAGTTCGTGCCGGGCGGCCGGTGCCGTTTGTAGTTCCTCCGGCCAGGAACTACAAACTGGAATTAACTCCGCCATAAAAACGGAAACAGCAGCCACGAAAGTGCCAGCACAATGGCATCAATTGCCAGCAGCGTACCAATTTCATCGAGGCTTAGACTGCGGTCTAAACCGTCCATTGCGTTCTTCGACACCCGCAGCAACATCAGCAGCATGGGTAGAATCACCGGAAAACTCAACACTGCCATTAGCGTTGCGGAGTTTTCGGCTTTGGCCGCAATGCCCGCAATCAGTGTGAGCGAAGCGGCAAAACCAACAGCACCCAGCACCAAACAGAGCAAATAAAGCGGCACATCGCCTACGGGGTTTCCCAGAACCAGTGCATACACCCCAAAACCAAGCCCGGCAATCACCAGCATCAGCCCGATGTTGTAAACGATCTTCGAGATGATGATTTGCTGCGGACTGGCCAGCGTATAATAGTACAACAACCGCCCGGCCCGTTCCTGCACAAAGCTTTTGGCAATGGCGTTGATGGCCGTGAACAGCAGAATAATCCAGAACAGTGTGTTCCAGACAATGGGTGTCAGTTGGCCACGCCGGGCACCAAAACTCAGGTAACAGACAAACACCGCCCCGACAATGTACAGCAGCATCCCATTTAGAGCATAGCGGTTGCGCCACTCTAGGCGGAATTCTTTCTGTATTAAAGTGGCGAGTTGGTGCATAGAGCGGACCGTAAAATTACGACACAAACGCCGGTTTGGTACGGAGCCGTTCACAAAAAAGCCACCCCCGATTCCGGCGATGGCTTTATTCATTGAGTGGTAAATTACTGGTTAAGATTTTTTATACTGCTGAATGATTTTGTACAGTGCTTTCTGCTTTTCCAGTTCCGGAAAAAACTCGAACAACTGTATGTGCGCATCGTAGTTGAGTGTCAGGGCCGCTTCTAAATTAATCAGGGCTTCGCGGTACATACCCGCGTGAATCAGATAAATCGCCGACCGGTAGTACAGATCATGTTCTTCCGGCAACTCCTCAATGCCCATCTGAATAATCTCATTGGCGTGTTCAAAATTACCCTGATCGAAGGGCACCAGCGACCAGACTAAGTACACATCAGGATTCGATGGATCGACCTCGGCCGCTTTCGTGAAGGCTTCGATGCTCGACACCACATTACCGATTTTATATTCGGTTTCGGCCAGCGCGAGGTGGTAATCACCGTTCTGATCGTTCAGTTTGATGGCTTTTTGCAGAAAGGGCAGCGACTCGTACCACTTGCCCATCTCGCTCAGGCAAACGCCAATGCCGTACCAGGCTTCGTCCCAGAGGGCGTCCATTTTCGTGGCCTGCCGGTATTCGGTGATCGCATCGGCCAGTTTATCCTGCTTCTCCAGACTGGCGCCGAGGTGACAGTACGTATCGGCCGAAGGTTCTTCGTGCAACAGGGTATTGCGGTAACATTCTTCGGCCTTCACGAACTCGTTCAAATTCATGAAGGTGTTGCCGAGGTTGAAGTGCGCCGACGCAAAATCGTCTTTGATGATCGTCGCGTAATCGTAGGCTTCGGCGGCTTCCGGGAAACGGTTCAACTTACTGTAAGCGATACCAATGTTGTACCAGGCATTGGCCGAATACGGGTCCGCATCGATCAGTTGCTGGTAATACGACAGGCTGCTCTCTAATTTTCCGGTCACGTCGAGACAGAAAGCCAGCTCGTACAGGGCGTTTTCGTTGTCGAGATTCAGCTTGACGGCTTGTTTATACAAGTCGATGGCTTCGTCGTACTTACCCCAGTTCTGGTACGTCTGCCCCAACTGAAACAGAATGTCGTCTTTGTCGTCGGTGCGGTCGAGCAGTTCTTCGAGTACCTTCACCGACTCGTCGAACCGGCCCGCCATGTTCAGCACCGTGCCCTGCATGTACTGCACATCGAGGTCGCCGGGGTTAAACAGGGCTGCCCGTTCGAGCAGGTCGAGGGCTTCGTCAAATTTGGTGTAATTGGCCTGGATTTGCGCTTTATCGAGCATCAGTTCCAGTGAGTAGGGGAAATTGCCGAGGCCAGCTTCGCAGGCCATCATGGCCTTTTCTAAATTGCCTTCCTCCAAGTAGTGCTCCACCATCCGCTCGTAAATATCCAGGTCGAAAAACTGATTGTCCTGTTGGTCGAGCATTTGCTCGAACCGGCGGATCGAGTCTTTTATGTCGCCTTCTCTTTCCTCAAACTCTTGTTCCATATCGAATACCTCAACGGGTTAAATGTAGGTGGATAGGGGCCGTATCAAGGTGTACGAACTATCCGATAGCAGTAGAAAACTACAGCATTAAAATCACTTATGCAATGCCTGGCCCGAAAAATTACGAGCCGGTCAGGGCCGCTGCCGCCCGTTCGATGGTCTGGTCTAACGGGCGGTATTGGAAACCAGTCATTTGCTCAATTTTATGTCCGTCGAACTGATACGAGAGATTGGCCGACTTAGCCGTTTCCCGAGTAATCAGCGGTGCTTTCCCCGTCAGCCAAGACCGAACAGCCTCTATTCGCCAGAGCAATTTAGTCATTACGGGCGATACCCGAACCGACGGCGGCTGTTTACCACAGGCAAGGGCTATCTTATCAAACAATGCTTTGTACGGAATGGTGCCCCCGCTGAGGATGAACCGTTCTGCTGTTATGTCGCTCCGCATCAGCAGAAACATCGCATCGGCTACGTCTTTTACGTCCACGTAGTTAACCAATCCGTCGGTATAGAACCGCTTTTCGTCGTATATGTACTTAAACACCTGCACGCTGGTTTTGCGCCAGTCGCCCTCGCCCAGCACCAGCGAAGGGTTAATAATCACCGTGTTGAGGCCCTCCAG
>JBBQLG010000097.1:0-24332 GCA_038327655.1 Cytophagales bacterium | reverse complement strand
CGGATTAGTACCCCACCAGCAATGGCTAACCCCCCCCCCGGAAGGGGCTTCACGGACTTTGTTACCGGTAACTAAGCCCGTGAAGCCCCTTCAGGGGTTGGGGTAGTATTTTTAATCAGTACGCCCGCTCGGCTTCCGGTTCTCGTCGTTCTTCGGGCAGGATGAACTTCATCGGCTTGCTCACCTGCTGCGGCAACAGTGCGATTTCGAGTACCTGATCGACTGTATCGGCGTAATGAAAAGTCAGGTCTTTGATGTAACTCTGATTGATTTCTTCAATGTCTTTCCGGTTTTTGGTACACAGGATCAACTCTTTGATACCCGCCCGGTTGGCTGCCAGAATCTTTTCCTTGATCCCGCCAACCGGCAGTACTTTGCCCCGCAGCGTTATTTCGCCGGTCATGGCTAGGAACGGCCGTACCTTACGCTGCGTGAAAATAGATGCCATCGACGTCAGCATTGTAATCCCCGCCGAGGGACCATCTTTGGGCACCGCACCCGCCGGAATGTGTACGTGCAGATCATACGAGTTAAACAGCCGGTAGTCGATGCCCAGCGGATCGGCGTGGGCTTTCAGGTAGGAGAGGGCCGTTACCGCCGATTCCTTCATCACATCACCCAACTGACCGGACAGCGTCAACACGCCTTTACCCCGGCTCAGGCTCGACTCGATCAGCAGAATTTCACCCCCTACCTGCGTCCAGGCCAGACCCGTGACAATCCCGGCAATGTCGTCGTCGGAGTACAGGTCTTTGTCGAATATTTCGGCACCAAGCATCCGCGCTACGTCGGCCACTTTGACGGTATGGTTGTATTCCTCCTCCATCGCAATAGCCTTGGCAATCTTCCGCAACAACGCACCTATCTTCTGTTCCAGATTCCGCACGCCCGACTCGCGGGTGTAGCCTTCGATGATGCGCAGAATGGCTTTATCCTCGATTTGGAAATCTTTCGGTTTCAGACCGTGGTCTTTGCGCTGTTTCGGGATCAGGTATTTCTTGGCGATCTGTAGTTTCTCTTCAACGGTGTACCCCGCAATGTCGATGATTTCCATCCGGTCACGGAGGGCGGGATGGATTGTATCGAGCGAATTGGCGGTGGCGATAAACAATGATTTGGACAGATCGTACTCGACTTCGAGGTAATTGTCCGAGAAGGTCGAGTTTTGTTCCGGGTCCAGCACTTCCAGCAACGCCGACGAGGGATCACCCCGAAAATCGGAACTCACCTTGTCGATTTCGTCCAGGATAAAGACCGGGTTCGAGGAGCCACACTTGCGGATGTTCTGAATGATTTTGCCCGGCATGGCCCCGATGTACGTTTTGCGGTGACCCCGAATTTCAGCTTCGTCGTGTACCCCGCCGAGGGCCATCCGGCTGTACTTCCGGCCTAAAGCTTTGGCAATGGACCGACCGAGCGACGTTTTTCCTACGCCCGGAGGTCCGTAGAGACACAGAATCGGAGCTTTCATGTCGTTCTTTAATTTCAGAACGGCCAGGTATTCGATAATGCGCTCTTTTACTTTTTCCAGCCCGAAATGGTCGGTGTCTAAGATTTTCTGCGCCCGCTTCAGGTCGAAATTGTCTTTCGTGTATTCACCCCACGGCAGATCAACCATCAGTTCGACGTAGTTCATCGTGACGGGGTATTCCGGGGCCATCGGATTGATGCGCTGTAGTTTAGTCAGCTCCTTATCGAAGTGCGACCGAACCTCCGACGTCCATTTCTTACGGTCGGCTTTCATGCGGATATCTTCGAGATCGCGGTCGGGCGTGTCGATGCCCAATTCATCCTGCAATACCTTAATCTGTTGCCGGAGGAAATAATCGCGCTGTTGCTGATCTAAATCGGAACTGGCTTTGGACTGAATTTCGCGTTTCAGTTCGAGCAGCTGCACCTCGCGGAGCATGAATTCGAGCAGTAGATTGGCTTGCTGAACACCATCGAGGGTTTCCAGCAACCGCTGTTTATCGGCCACTTCGGCGTTGGTATTCGACGACAGAAAGTGCAACAGAAACATTGGACTTTCGATGTTGTCGAGCGCGATGCGGGCCTCCTGCGGAATTTCGGGGTTCAGCCGCAAAATCTTGTAGGCGGCATCTTTCACCGACTGAATCAGCGCTTTTCCTTCCTTCTTGGTCGCGGGCGAAAATGAGTCGTCAATCTGCCGCACAACAGCCGTCATAAACGGGTCTTCCTGCGAGATGGACTGAATCTCGAACCGCTTTTTGCCCTGAATAATGATTGTGATGTTGCCATCGGGCAGCGTAATCATTTTGATGATGTACGCCACTGTACCCAGCCGGTACAGATCATCAACCGTCGGCTCGTCCTTTTGCTGATTCAACTGGGCCACCACGCCGATGATGCGGTTACCCTTGTAAGCCTTTTTAACTAATTTAATGGACTTGGAACGGCCAACTGTCACGGGGATGACCATACCGGGAAACAAAACGGTATTTCGCACGGGCAATACCGGCAGGTGTTCCGGCAGTTCGTAGTCGTCGTCAATATCGTCGGGACCACCGAGGGGAATCATTTCAAAACTGTCCGAATCCGAATCCGTCAGTAGCAAGCGGGTGGTCAAATCATTGGTTGACATCATATCGTCTCTGTCAAACTGACAGCTTTATGGCAAAATTGTGGGTGATTACGGTTAGGCAAGGAAGGGTATGTATTGGTACAACGAACATGCCAACGTGGGTGAACCGGACGTATGGACGCAAGGTAACAAACCGGCGGCTGTCCTGGCACTAAATTTACTTACTGAACTAAGGCGACGGCCTGAACCGGCTGTCCTTTCCGAAATACATACGTTTTGCGCTGACCGTTGACCTGCGTGTTCACTAAGTTGACCTGATCGTCGAATAATTCCATCAGGACATCCTGCTGTAGATCGGCGGTTTTCAGCGAAGCGTCGGCGGGTAACTCTAAGTAAATCCAGTTGGCATCGCCTTCGGCCTCGTGGCCGACGTACGAAAAGGCCCGGCGTTGTTTGCGCGCATCGGTGAGGCTGAAGTGTTTGCGGATGTATTTTTCCACCAGCGGGTCAATGTTCGCCCTACCCAGTACCTGAATTTTCTGACCACCTTCGGCGGTCAGGGCTTTTTCCAGATCATCGGTAAAGACCCGGACGCTGATTTCAAACCCCTTTTCTTTCGGGTTGAACTGCATCTGCGTCAGACTGGTATGAAAATCGTGCAGCGATAGCGGCCGCATTCCGGAGAATACAACGACTATCGCTGCGAGCAAAAGCGGGAGCGTCCGTTTGGTCAAAATCAGAAAACAGCTTTGAATACGTCGTTAAAAATTGCGAAGGCCATCAGCCCCAGTAACAGCACCATGCCTACTTTCTGAGCGGCTTCCAGAAACTTGTCCGACGGCTTGCGGCCTGATACGATTTCGTACAGCAGAATGGTCGAGTGCCCGCCGTCGAGTGCCGGAATCGGAAGAATGTTAAAGAATGCCAGCGCCATCGACAACAGACCCGTAACGGTCCAGAAGCGGTCCCATATCCAGACGCCACCGAACAGGTTTTGGGCGATGCCAATCGGTCCGCTCAACGCTTTCGACGCGGACACCTGTCCCTGGAAAATCTTGCCGAAGCCTTTGATGTTGTCCGATATCACCTGAAACGCCCGCCCGGTGCCAACGCTTAATGCCTGTCCGAAGGTGTAATCCTCCCGCGTGACGGGCAGCAGCGATTGTACCCCGATGCCGATCAGACCCTCCGGCGTAACGCCCGAAGTCGTATTTATGGTTTGGTTGCCCCGTTGCAGGGTAAGGGCTACTTTCTTGCCGGGATTGGCTTTAATGACCTGCTGAAACTCGTGGTAAAACTGAATTGGCTGACCATTTACGGCCGTGATCCGGTCGTTCTCTTTCAAACCGGCTTTATCGGCGGGCATACCACTGGCCACTACACCAACTTTGAATGGCATAATTGGCTCCACGAACTGAGCCGCGCTCTTTTTGTCGGACAGCTTGTCGATGAAATTGTTCGGGATGTAGATGTCGTCTAATTTCCCGTTGCGCTCGACAGTGTAATAACTGTTCTCACCCAGAAACACGTCAGAACTGCGAATATCGCTGAAATCATTGAACGACTTGCCGTTCACTTTCACGATCTTATCACCCGTCCGCAAGCCAATTTCCTTCGCCAGATCGTAGGCCACAATCCCGTATTTCACGTCTTTCGTCGCAATATACGAGTTGCCATTTTTGTACGTCAGGCCCACAAAAATGATGATGCCGACAATAACGTTAACAATGATACCACCGAGCATCACGATTAGCCGTTGCCAGGCGGGTTTCGCCCGGAACTCCCACGGCTGTGGTTCGCCCTTAAGTTGGTCCGTATCCAGTGACTCATCGACCATGCCCGAAATTTTCACGAAACCACCCAGTGGAATCGCGCCGAGGCCGTATTCGGTTTCGCCCCGTTTGATGCTGAACACTTTCGGCGGGAAACCGATGAAGTACTGCTCCACGCGCATCCCGAACGCCTTTGCCGCCAGCAGGTGCCCCAGTTCATGAAGACCCACCAGTATGGACAAGCCCAGAATGAGCTGCCCAGCCATTATCAATCCTTCCATAATCCGTCTGAAAAATCGTTGTTATCGAACGGCATCCGATGCCATTCGGGGCTAAAAAAGTTGATAGTTACTTTGACCCCCGGCGAAAGTAAGCGATGAGCATACTGCCGATGACGAGGCCAATAATGAACCATATCCAGTACATAACGCTGTGTGAGTTAAATTCGTTAAGCTACCGATTTGACTTTTTCCGTTGCCAGCCGCCGGACTTCTTCGTCGGTCATCACGTAATCGTCGTAGCCGGGTTGGGCCACAAAGGTAGCCCGCTGCATACATTCTTCAATCACGTCCGAGATTTCCAGAAAGCCAATCGCATCGTGCAGAAACGCATCGACGGCTATTTCATTGGCGGCATTGATGATGCACGGCATGTTACCCCCCTTCGCCAAGGCATCATAGGCCAATTGCAGGTTCCGAAACGTTTTGGCGTCGGGCTGCTCGAAGGTCAGGGCCGGATAATCCATGAAATTGAAGCGTGGAAAATCCGACGGCAGGCGGTTGGGATAACCGAGCGCAAACTGAATCGGTAAGCGCATGTCGGGCAAGCCCATCTGCGCCTTGATGCTCCCGTCGGTAAACTGCACCATCGAATGAATAATACTTTGCGGATGCACCACCACCTCGATTTGCGCGGGCGTGACGCCAAACAGCCATTTGGCTTCGATCACTTCCAGCCCCTTGTTCATCAGCGTCGCCGAGTCGATGGTAATCTTCGCGCCCATCGTCCAGTTCGGGTGTTTCAGGGCCTGCGCTTTGGTTACCGTCGCCAGAAATTCGCGCGTTTTCCCCCGGAACGGCCCCCCCGATGCGGTCAGAATCAGCTTCTCAATCGGGTTATGAAACTCCCCGACTAAACACTGAAAAATGGCCGAGTGCTCCGAATCGACGGGGTAGATGTTCACGCCTTTTTGCTGCGCCAGTTGGGTGATCAGTTCGCCCGCTACCACCAGCGTTTCTTTGTTGGCCAGTGCAATGGCTTTCCCCGCTTCGATGGCTTTAATGGTCGGCAGCAAACCCGCGTAGCCTACCATCGCCGTTAGCACCACATCGACGGTGTCCATTTGTACCACCGACGCAATGGCCTGGTTGCCGGCATAGACTTTAATGCCCAGCGGGTCGAGGGCGGCAAATACCTGATCGTAGCGGTCTTCGTTGCCGATCACGACCACGTTGGGCTTCACCCGTGCGGCCTGTTCGATCAGCAAATCGGCGTTGCTGTTGGCCGTTAGCACTTCCACCACAAACGAGTCGGGATGGGCCAGAACAACGTCGATGGCCTGCGTTCCGATGGAGCCGGTGGAGCCAAGAATGGCAATGTGGCGGGGTTTCTGGTCAGTCATGTACTTTTCAATAAGTCGAAATTGACTTTGACGTTCAGTTCTTCTTCGAGTGCACGGATAAAATAGATACCTTCAGGATAATCTACTAATAGCTTGTCTATAAACTGCTGACTTGATATTCCGCGCTCAGCAATTTCTTCTTTTTTTCGTTTAATGTAGGCCTTACGCCGAGTTGCCATTCTTGAATCGTCTAGCTTGAGCAGACGAACAAGATTCGCAGCATAAATATCTACTGGATCAGCCGCTGCATAGCTACTGTCGATATAAATAATCCGTTGCTCAAAGTCTACATCAGTCGGGTCAAGAACCGGTTGATAATCTGACCACTTTTTTGATTTCTCATTGTTCCATTCCGCGCTAACCAGAAACCAGTTTTCATAGCTATCCGCTTTTGTTCCTTTTAGCGTTGGGTCAAAGTGATCAACGGACATTGCTACGCCACGACCCAAGTGCAATTCTGTATAAGCACAAATACAATGCTGCTCATTGTTAAGGATTTGCGTTAATCTTTTATTGTCTCCCTTTATCTTATAAATCAGTCTCTCTTTTATGATCGCTGAAGTGATCGGCTTAAGAACTCTACGCATGATGGGTTAAAAATTGTAAGCATCTCCAAGTTTAGCACGCTCAACCATCAATTCATCTTTGCGTTTAGTGTCTGTTTCATTTCTAATTTCCACTCCCAGATTTCGGTATCGCTCATAGGCCTCTAATCCTTTGGGTAGCATCAGTTCTTCCAGACCAAAATCCTCACTCAAAATATCATTTGGATCATCTCCTTCCGGGGCCATACCAGTACGAAATTTTACTTCTCCATTTTCATCAAAATATAAAATAAACCGTTCACAAGGCTCAAATGCAGATGCGATAATAGGCGAGTGTGTTGCAAAGAAAAACTGAGCTTGGGGGGCAAGGGAAATATAGTAATCTATCAGAATACGTTGAATGTCAGGAAAAAGAGAGCGTTCTGGTTCGTCAAAGAGAATAACTGTATTTTCAGTGTTAAATTTATATATAGGGATTGCCGTGGCGAGAAGTTGGCGAGTGCCTGTGCTGAGTAGCAGATTAGAAATATTAATTCCTCGTGTCGTACAAAGGGTAATTGGTGCACTACCCTTTGCGCCAATATTTACTTCCAAGTAAAATTCATTTAATATTGGATTTAAACATTCTTCAGACAATTTGATCCGAGGGTCTTCATTTATCCACTTCTGAAGTTCATCAGCAACTTTGTTCTTGGCCGTATTTTGGATAATATTTGTTATTTTTTGTACAGTTACTTCGTCGTAATGAGTGATCTCTCTTAGTAAATATTGCCATGTAGATAAGGATTGCATATCACCCAGCGAAATCGCTTTATTAGAACCAGCCTCGTTGATGCGTTGTTCATAAGTTGCTCTTTCCTTCTCGGCTTGCGTGTCCGCTTTTACTAAGTCCGAAAAGCTTTGTGGTTGGGCTTTCTGGTCAAAAAGAAAAGCATCTGCTTCACGGGAAATAGAATCTTTCATAAACACACATACTTTGTCTGTATTATCAATCATGTCTATTAAATCATTTTCTTCCAGCCATCTCATTAAATAGCCTACTCTAACCTGCTTATGATTTTCGTGACTTTCTAAATCTTGTGTTTTATATAAAACTGTTCTTGCGTTATCCGCTATTTTGATTGAAATAGGGCTATAGAATATATCAAAACTCCCTGAGTTATTATGAATTATACTTCTATGTTTGGTTGCTAAGTAACTATCTTCAAGCAGTCTGAAAAAATCCCAAATCACGTTTAACAACGTCGTCTTTCCCGTTCCGCTTTGCCCAATAAAGCATACTTTATCCAATGGCTGACCTGCCTTATTTTGATCATGGTGATCATTAGGATAGGTAAAATCAAACTTTATATTCTTAAACTGGCGGTATTCGCCAATGTCGATACCTGTGATTTTCATCGCTTGCTCCTTTTTTGTAAATTTACTGTAATATTAGGTCGTTTATTGAAGAGAAGTGTACCCGTCATTTGTCAATTATCCCCTTTCTAAACCAACGTTTGCTTAGCCTCTTGCCAGGGTATTACTTCTTCATCTTTACGAAGTTCAAGGTCAATCAAGTCTTCTAATTCTTCTTGCAAATAAGCGATTACGTCGTGGCCGGTTTGGCCGCTTCGCTTCAACTCGGCAAGATCAATCACAACGGCCTTGCGCTTGCCGTTAGCATCTGTTAAGTAGTTGATCGCTTCCATCGTCTATACCGTTTGCACTGTTTTGGTCAACGCATCCGCAATTGTCCGGTCGTTGGCCAGCCGGGGTACTTTGTTTTGACCACCTAACTTACCCTGTGCTTTCATGTATCGCTGAAATGCCCCGCGCGGCAGACTCGTCAGTTTCAGCGGCCGCAGAATACCGCCCGAAATCAGGTCGTCGTAATATACGTTGAGTTCGGTTAGCCGATGGTCGAGGATGCGGGTAAACTGGTCTATATCGTGCGGGGGTGTGGCAAATTCAATCAGCCATTCGTGGTAGGGCAACCCCTCGGCGGGAGCAACCATCGGCGCTACCGTAAATTCGACCACTTCCGTTTCGGGATGCTGCTGCATGGCGAACTGCAATGCTTTTTCCACCTCCTCGCCAATCACATGTTCACCAAACGCTGAGATAAAGTGCTTGATTCGGCCGGTGACTAAGAGCCGGTACGGGTCGCACGAGACGAATTTCACGGTGTCGCCGAGGGAGTAACCCCACAGACCGGCGTTGTTATTGATGATAACGGCGTAGTTCTTGCCCAACTCCACTTCGCCAATCGTCAGCCGACGCGGGTTTGGGTCAAAGTACTCATCAGCGGCAATAAACTCGAAAAAGATGCCGCTGTCTACTAATAGCAAAAGCCCTTCTTCTGTCTGTGAATCCTGAAATGCGATAAATCCTTCCGATGCCGGATACGTCTCAATGGAGTCAATTCGTTTGCCGATGCTCTCAAACAGTTTAGCGCGGTACGGTTCAAAGTTGACACCGCCGTAGACGAACACCGAAAAATCCGGGAAAATGTCTTTGATCGGTTTGCCCGTCCGCGCCTGAATCCGGTCGAAATACATCTGCACCCAGGGCGGAATCCCCGAAATGAGCGACATCGGCTGATGAATCGTCTCGTCGATGATCCGGTCGAGCTTGGTTTCCCAATCGTCAATGATGTTCGTTTCGTAGCTCGGCAGTTGGTTCGTCCGGAGATACGCCGGAACGTGGTGATTGGCGATGCCCGACAACCGCCCGGTTTTGATGCCCGCTTTCTCATCCAACTCCGGACTGCCCGACAGGAAAATCAGCTTTTTGTCCAAAAATGCCGAGTTACCCGTCTGATGAATGTAGTTCAGCAGGGCGTCGCGGGCCGAGTCGATGTGGTTCGGGATCGAGTCGTGGGTGATGGGAATGTATTTGGTGCCGGAGGTCGTCCCCGATGTTTTCGCGAAATAAAGCGGTTTGCCCGGCCACAAAATGTTTGGTTGTCCGGCTACGGCTTTTTCGATGTACGGCGTCAGGGCTTCGTAATCCCGGATGGGTACGGCCTGCCGGAATTCGCCAACCGAGCCAACATCACCGAAGCGATGATCGGTACCAAAAAGCGTGTTCCTACCCCCCGCCACTAACCGCCGGAACCAGCGTTCCTGGGCTTCGGCGGGCCTGTTCATCCAATCCTGTTGCCGCTGCACTACCCACGTAGCCAGTGGCTGGCTCAATACTGAACGTACTCCCATAGCAACCGCAAAGGTAACGGTTTCGTTGTTGAGTTGATTCGCTGGATAAACGGACTGATACGGCGGTTATGAATGGATTGTCATCTTTAAAAAGTCACACGAACGAATAATCTTTGGCGGGCTTTGTCTTAAATAATCTATATTTTTGCGGGATAATACGAAGCCTTACGCACGAAGCGAGACTGTAACTACCTCCAATGGGACTTTTCAATTTTCTCACCAGCGATATTGCCATTGACCTCGGTACGGCAAATACCCTGATCATTCATAAGGACCGAATTGTGGTCGATGAACCGTCAATCATCGCCATGGACAAAGCCAGCGGTAAGGTGCTGGCAATTGGCCACAAGGCGATGCAAATGCACGAAAAGACGAACGAAAACATAAAAACCATCCGTCCACTCAAAGACGGTGTCATTGCTGACTTTACGGCCGCCGAACTGATGATTCGCGGGCTGATCAAGATGATCGACTCGGGTAACCGGATGTTTTCCCCCTCGCACCGCATGGTGATCTGCATTCCGTCGGGCATTACCGAAGTAGAGAAACGGGCCGTTAAAGACTCCGCCGAACATGCCGGTGCCAAAGAGGTGTACATGGTTCACGAACCCATCGCGGCTGCCATCGGTATCGGTATCGACATTACCCAGCCGAATGGCACGATGATTGTCGACATCGGCGGGGGCACCACGGAGATCGCGGTAATTGCCTTGTCCGGTATCGTTTGTGAACAATCCATCCGCATTGCCGGCGACGTGTTTACCCGCGACATTGTGGATTACATGCGTCGGGAGCATAACCTGCTCATCGGTGAACGCTCGGCCGAACAGATCAAAATCGAAGTGGGTTCGGCCCTGCCTGAACTCGATAATCCGCCCAACGATTACGAAATCCGGGGCCGCGATTTGATGACCGGCATTCCGAAAGAGATTAAAGTAACATACAGCGAAATCGCTTACGCCCTCGACAAGTCGATCTCGAAGATTGAGGAAGCGGTAATGAAGGCACTGGAAATTTCGCCCCCGGAACTGTCGGCCGATATTTACACGAACGGAATTCACCTGACTGGTGGTGGTGCGCTGCTGCACGGTCTCGACAAGCGGTTGGCGGCTAAAACCAAACTGCCCATTCACGTGGCCGATGATCCGCTAAAGGCCGTTGTGAAAGGAACCGGCGAGGTAATCAAAAATCTGGACCTGTATAAGTCCGTACTGATTAGTTAGTGCCGCAGCATTGATACACGGATAGGTTTGGGTCGTCGGCTCAAACCTATTGCCATTTTCACCATTACCCAATCAGTCGCCCGGCGTATGGGAGAATTAGTTGACTTTATTGTCCGAAGCCGGAATTTCATCCTGTTCATGCTGCTGGAAGTACTGTGTTTTTACTTCATCATCAACACGAACAATTACTGGAGTGCCAGTTTCTTCAACACCTCGAACCGGTACGCAGCGCAGATGCTGGCCTGGTCGAATGCCGCGCAGGAGTACGCGCAGTTGCGCGAGGTAAACGCCGACCTGGCTTTAGAAAACCAGCAGCTACGCAGCGAACTGATGAAGCTACAGCAGGGACGTCCGGCCGCGCCGGCCGCTTACCGCGCCGATTCGGTCTTTACGAACCGATTTCAATATACCGTGGCTAAAGTCATCAACAATACCACGCAGTTTGCCAATAACTACCTGACCATCGACAAAGGGACCGATGATGGTATCGTGCCCGGTATGGGGGTAATCTCGCCCACCGGCGTTGTGGGGAAAGTCCGGCTCTGCAACCGCCATTTTTCCGTTGTGACGTCTGTCCTGCATTCTGAGTTTCGGGTGTCGTCGCGGTTGGTGAAGGCCGATGATTTTGGCTCGGCGCGGTGGGAGGGCATTGATCCGCACGTAATGACGCTGCTCGACATTTCGCGGTACAAGCCCGTAGCCAAAGGCGATTCGGTCGTCACGTCGGAGTTCAACTCGACATTCCCGCCCGGTATTCTGGTCGGACGGGTGCTGCGGGTGGGTGTTCGGCCCGATCAGACCTTTCATGACATTGACCTGAGCGTGGCGACCAATTTCGGCAACCTGTCGTTCGTTTACATCGTCACGAATCGGCTGGAGGCAGAGCAAAAACAGTTGGAAAAACAAGTTGACGAAAAATAGGGTCAGGCTCCGATTAAGTGCTGACCTACGCATTACCCACCCCCAATGACGCTGCGCGAAATACTGAAGACTATTTTTCTGTTCATTTTATACGTGCTGTTGCAGATTCTGCTGGTGCGCAATCTGGTGTTGTTCGATTATGGCTTCTGCTTCATCTATGTAGCCGCCATCATTTTGTTGCCCTACGAAATCAGCCTGACGGCCTTGCTGCTGATCGCTTTTGCCACCGGCATTGTCGTGGATACGTTCTACAATACCCTCGGTATCCATGCCGCAGCGACTGTACTGATGGCGTATCTGCGTCCGTTAGTGGTGCGTACGCAGATGGCGCCGGGCGTTCAGGAATCACGCATCGAGTTTTCTCTGCACGAATTGGGGCTTGGTTCATTCGTCCGGTACGTTTTTGTCCTGATATTAATTCACCATACCGCCCTGTTTTTCATCGAAGCCGGGAGCATCAGCCTGATTCTGCCTACATTGGTGCGCGTTGCGGCCAGTACGTTATTCACGACGGTAAGCATTGTGCTGATTCAGTTTTTCACCCGGAATTAGGCTGACAATTTGGCCGAAGAAACGGTTGGAAAACTATTTCTGCAAACAAAGGATTGGTTTTTGCAGTCTTTCTACGATAGGTTTCCGTCTACGCTACCGGATTTTGTACGTAAAGCAGGCACGGAACACTGCTGAACGGCAATTAACTTGTAATTTTATGGCGACAATGCCCGAAATTATGCCAGAAACGCCAACCCGCGGCTACAGCGACGATCAGAAATATCAGATCTTCAACAAGGAGTTCATGCCCCACATCGACTCCATGTACAACTTTGCTTTTCGTCTGACAATGGACGAAGATGACGCCAATGATTTGGTGCAGGACACCTATTTGAAAGCTTTTCGGTTTATTTCCTCGTTTGAGCAAGGAACCAACGCAAAAGCCTGGCTGTTCCGTATCCTGAAGAATAGCTTCATCAACGATTATCGGAAGAAGAGCAAGGAACCGGCAAAAGTCGATTATCAGGACGTAGAAACGACCTATAATTCGGAAGACGCTGAAGTGGAGCACACCACCGATTTGCGTGTTGATACCGTGCAGGACATGATCGGGGATGAGGTTGCTACGGCACTTAATTCTTTGCCGGTCGATTTCCGGACGGTTATTATTCTTTGCGACATTGAAGGCTTTACCTACGAGGAAATGGCCAAAATTCTGGACATCCCGATTGGTACGGTACGTTCCCGATTACACCGCGCCCGCAACCTGTTGAAGGATAAACTGCGGGACTATGCCGCGTCGATGGGATACAATGAGAGTGAAGATTAATAAATTCTGAGCCGGAAACTTTTTTTGCCACTGTTTTGGTTACACTGACAACACAACGTATTCTTATTCTTGGAATAAATTAAACTTTTCCAATGCAAACGTCATTGCCATCGTCGCCAAATTCGCCCGGAGCGAATCCACAAATGAAGCAGGAATGTGCTCATTCGGCTGATTGCCTGAAGATGATTCAGTTGATTCTGGACGGAGAGGCCACCGAAGATCAGGTAAAGAGTTTTTATCAGGTTAACCTTGAATCGTGCCGCCCCTGCATCGAGATGTACCACTTAGAGAAAGAGATCAAAGATTTGTTGCACGGCAAAATGGAGAAGAAATGTTGCCCCGGTGATATAATCGAGTCGATCAAGGCGAAAATCGTCAGTTTCAGTTAGTCTTGGAAGGTAAGCTCATCATCTTCTCCGCCCCATCCGGTTCCGGCAAAACGACCATCGTTCATCACCTGCTGGCGACCAATACCAATCTGGGCTTTTCTATATCTGCCTGCACCCGCGACCGCCGGGGCCGTAGTGAACAGAACGGAAAAGATTATCATTTCCTGACACCCGACGAATTCAAGCAGAAAATCGACAATAACGAATTTGTTGAGTGGGAGGAGGTATACACGGGCGCTTTCTATGGTACACTGAAATCAGAAATTCAACGGCTGTGGGATGAAGGCAAACACGTTTTGTTCGACGTCGATGTGAAAGGTGGCCTTGAGCTTAAAAAATATTACGGTGACCGCGCTCTGGCTGTTTTTGTTAAAGTGCCTGACGAGCAAACCCTGGTCGAACGACTGAAAGGCCGTGGTACCGAAACGGTCGATAGCCTGTCGAAACGCCTGTTCAAAGTACACTTCGAAATGAGTTTTCAGGACCAATTCGATGTGATCTTGGTGAATGATCAACTCGACGAATCGCTGGCGAAAGCACAAACATTAGTGGATAACTTCGTTCAGAACGTTGCCATACCGGCACAGGGAACAGTCGTTTAAGGATCAACTGCTATTTTTGGGACCTGTATGGTGTTAGAACCGTGCAGGTCTTTTTACTTGCTGCCTGCTATGAAAATTGGTTTGTTCTTCGGCTCTTTCAACCCCATCCACATCGGGCATCTGATTATTGCCAATACCTTGGCCACGACGACCGATCTGGAGCAGGTTTGGTTTGTCGTGTCGCCCCAAAATCCGTTCAAGAAGTCGAAGAGTTTGTTGCACGAGTTTGACCGGTTGGATATGGTGGAGCGGGCAATTGCCGATAACAGCCGGTTGAAAGCGACGAACATTGAGTTTTCGATGCCGAAGCCGAGTTACACGATTGATACGCTTGTGCGGTTACAGGAAAAATACCCGCAACACACTTTTGCGCTGATTGTGGGTGAGGATAATCTGGCTCAGTTCGCCAACTGGAAGAACTACGACAAAATTCTGGATTACTTTGGCCTTTACGTATATCCCCGGCCGAACGCGGCAGTCAGCGAGATCATACAGCACCCGAATGTTCGTATTATTCCGGCTCCGTTATTGGACATTTCCGCGACGTTCATTCGGGAGTGCATCCGGCAGAATCATTCCATTCGCTACATGGTGCCGGAAGTGGTCGAAGAGATGATTATCCGGAAGAAGTTTTATTTGTGAGTAAATCCCGTGAATTTTGTCATGCTGAGGAACGAAGCATCTTAGAAGCCTGGTAGCCAAGATGCTTCGTTCCTCAGCATGACAAAATTCATGGCATACCATTCTGATACGTCACCTCGGTAGCAATACCCATCGCGCTGAACCGGATGGCAACGCTGGGGCTATTTTCGACCGTTTTCCGGTCTTTGCAATGCTGGCCTGGTGCCACAAAATACACGTAATATTTCTGGTTGCGGTCGGCGAGTTGCTGCCGGTCGGGGATGCCGAGCAGGGTACCGATTTCATTGGCTGACTTTCCTTTTATTTCTGTTTGCTGAATAGCTTTGAGGTCTTTTATCAGTTTGGCCCGGACATTTTTGCAGCCGTTCTGATCTTCGCGCCATTGAATCAGGTCGAGCGGTCCGAGTTTGTCGGGTGCGGGGCCACAACCTGTCAGCCAACCGATGGCCAATAGTACGATCAATCCTGTGTTCCGAAGTGAATAGTTACTGCTCATTGTAAAGTGCCTGGAGTAAGGTTTGCCCAACGACTTTCATCGTGTTTTTATCAATATTGCGCATGTCATCCTGTAAGGTATGGTGCGCAGGGAAGAATTGGCCGGTAAGTGTATTGGTCTGGATAATGTCGATGGTGGGAATTTTGGCGATGGTATTCGGGCCGATGTGGTCGTCGGTAATCTGCCCGCCCATCGCATCGACAAAATACTGACTGTAGCCCAGTTTACTGGCGGTCTGCCAGATGTTGTTGACTACAGTGGGCGCAACCTGCATTGAGTAGCCCTCCTTCGCAAACGTGGCTCCTTTACCCCCAACCATGTCCAGCAGCACACCGTAATAGGCCGAATAGCCAGGTTTGTGCAAGTGTCTGGCCCAATAGCGTGACCCTAACGCGTAACCGTAGTAATCAGTGTTACCGCTCTCTTTTTCGAAATCCTTATCCCCCTTTTCGCTGTTGCCCCAATCCTCGATGTCGAAACAGACAAAGTCAACACCGATACTGGGTTTCACGGACGACTGATGGATGGTGCGGGCCATTTCCAGCATGACCGCTACGCCACTGGCCCCGTCGTTGGCGGCCGGCACGGGCTTGGTGCGGTTAGCGACCACACTGTCATCATCGGCAACCGGGCGTGAATCCCAGTGGGACGAGATGAAGATGCGTTTGCCAATCTGCGGGTTTATACTGGCAATGATGTTACGAGCCTGTAGCTTCGTACCGTCCCAGGCCGTGTCTGTAAACTCCTGTACCGTAACGGTACAGCCGAACTCTTTGAATTTCGCAATAATGTAGTCGCCCGTACGCCGGTGGGCGGGGGAGTTAGGGACACGCGGACCAAAATCGACCTGCTGTTTGGTATACGCGTACGCCGAGTCCGCGTTAAAAGCGGGTGCTTTGGCCATCGCCGGTTGATCCGATGCGGTGCTGGTCTGGTCGGTGCTGTTCGATTTGCAACCCGTTACGGCCAGTAATGCGGCTACTGCGTAGATGAGAAGTCTGAGTGTCATTTTAGAATGAAAATGTACCCCAGACGCCCACGTCTGGTTTGAGCCCGTAGCTACTAAAACCAGACGTGGGCGTCTGGGATACATTTTACTCTTCGTAAGCCCAGTCGATCTGATGCTTCATGTCTTTGATAACCAGACCATTCGCTTTAAAGTAAGTACGGACCTGATCTACTTTATCGTACAGTTTCTGCTCCTTATACTCTTTGTACAGGGTCAACATCCCGTCGATGAGCGCATCGGGTGATTCCGGCTTCTCTTCGAGCAGACCGAGCACTTCCTCCATAAAACCGATGAAGGTAGTCTTCAGTTGACTAAAAACGGCCTCACCAATAGCCGATGGATGCAGTTGCTTGGTGTACAACTGATTAATCTTCTTCGACAGGGTAAACAACTGCGCAATGGCGACGGCGGTGTTGATGTCGTCGTTCATCGCGTCGTAGCAAGCGGAGCAGGCCTGCTGAATCTCGGTTTGCTGATCAGTGTCCAATGCTATGCTTTCATCGGCGACGAATTCCAGATTTTTCAGAATCCGCAGGCTGTTGCTCAGCCGTTTGTAGCCTTTCTGAGCCGCTTTCAGGGCATCGTTCGAGAAGTCGAGCGTACTGCGGTACTGCGATTGCAGGATGAAAAAACGCACCGTCATCGGCGAATACGCCTGCTCCAGCATCCAGTGATTACCGGTAATCAACTCCGACGGCAGAAACGAATTGCCCAGCGACTTACTCATCTTCTGCCCGTTGACGGTGAGCATGTTCGAGTGCATCCAGTATTTGACCGGGTCATAGCCGTGCATCCCCCGCGCCTGCGCAATTTCGCATTCGTGGTGCGGAAACTTCAAATCCATCCCCCCGCCGTGAATGTCGAACTGCGTACCTAAATATTTGGTACTCATGGAGGTACATTCCAGATGCCAGCCGGGAAACCCTTCGCTCCAGGGCGAGGGCCAGTGCATGAGGTGTTCGGGAGCGGCCTTTTTCCAGAGGGCAAAATCGAGCGGATTGCGTTTTTCGGACTGACCGTCGAGGTCGCGGGTTTCGTTGAGCAAGTCGTCCAGGATGCGGCCCGACAGTTTTCCGTAGTGATTACCGGCTACGTCGTACTTTATAATATCGAAGTAAACCGACCCTTGCGATTCGTAGGCAAACCCCTTTTCGATCAGGTCTTTGATGCCTTCGATTTGCTCAACGATGTGGCCCGTAGCGGTGGGTTCGATGCTCGGCGGCCGCATGTTGAACTGAAGCAGCACCGTGTGGAAATCGTTGGCATAGCGCTGTACCACCTCCATCGGCTCGATCTTTTCCAGCTTTGCCATCCGCCCGATTTTATCCTCGCCCTCGTCGCCATCGCCCACCAGATGGCCTACGTCGGTAATGTTGCGCACGTAACGGACTTTGTAGCCGATAAATGTCAGGTATCGGTATAGGATATCGAAGGTCATAAACGTCCTGACGTTGCCCAGATGGACGTAGTTATAGACCGTAGGGCCACAAACGTACAGGCCAACCAACGGCGGATTTATGGGTTCAAACAGTTCTTTCTGGCGGGAAAGTGTATTGTACAGGCGAAGCGGTTGTGTCATACTCGAAAGGGGCAAATCAGCGCGGATTCCGGGGCTAAACGGGCCGGCGAATCCGTACCGCAAAGCTAAGCAATCCCCGGTGTATAACGGCAACTGTGGGCTTTTGCCTATATTTGGGGCTTCATTTTTTGAGCCTTTCCGTGACCCATGAGGATTGTTGAGATAGGAGAAAACCGTACGTATCAGCAGGAATTTCTGCACTTCCCGATACGGCTGTACCGGCTGGACCCCTGCTGGATTCGGCCGTTGGACAAAGACGTAGAAAATGTGTTCGACCCCGCTGTAAACAAGCGGTTCGCCAATGGCGCGTGCATTCGGTACCTCCTGCTCGATGAGGCCGGGGCAACCATTGGCCGGGTAGCTGCTTTTGTGAACTACGAAACGGCAAACCTCAACAATGATCAGCCCACCGGCGGCATGGGCTTTTTCGAGTGCATCGACGACGAAACGGCGGCTATTACGCTTTTCGATGTCTGCAAAACCTGGCTGCAAAGCAAAGGCATGGAAGCGATGGACGGGCCGATCAACTTCGGCGAGCGCGACCGGTGGTGGGGTTTGCTGGTGGACGGCTACGATCAGGAACCGAACTATTGCATGCCATACACAAAGCCGTATTATGTGCCATTTTTCGAGAATTACGGCTTTCGGGACTATTGGAAACAGTTTACCCCGCACATGACCATGTTGAAAGACAAGGTCACGTTGGACCCGGCGGTGCGCGAGAAAGCCGAACGAATTTTTAAAAACCCGGAGTATCAGTTTAAGCACATTACCAAAAAGGATCAGGCGAAGTACGCCGAGGATTTTAGGCTTGTTTACAACAAGGCGTGGGTCAATCACGCGGGGGTAAAGCCGATGGAAGCCGAACAGGCGCAGACCCTCCTGGAGCAACTACGCCCGATCATGGATGAGCGGCTGGTTTGGTTTGCCTATCACCAGAATGAGCCGGTCGGGTTCTTCGTGACCCTGCCCGAACTGAATCAGGTCTTTAAACACGTGAACGGCAAACTCGACTGGTGGGGCAAGCTGGTGTTTCTGTATTACAAACTGTTTCAGAAGAACAATCAGGCGTTTGGATTGGTGTTTGGCGTCGCGCCGGACTACCAGGGGCGGGGTATCGAAGCGGCAATGGCGATGGCCTTGTCATGGGAAGCCTGGAAACCCGGTTTTCCTTACACTGAGCTGGAACTGAACTGGATTGGCGATTTCAACCCGATTATGTTGCGGTTTGCCGGGCAATTGGGCAGCAAAATTGTGAAGACCCACATCACCTACCGCAAACTATTCGACGATACAAAACCTTTCACCCGCTACGCCATGATCGGCCGGGCGAAGAAGACGAAAAAGGAGTAGTGGTTTTTATCATGCTGAAGAACGAAGCGTGAAAAAAATTGCGAACCACAGACTTAATAATCACAAACCACTAAAAATGAGCTTACTCACCGTTGGGTCGGTGGCGTTTGATGCGCTGGAAACCCCGTTCGGCAAGACCGACAAAATTATCGGCGGAGCCGCCACGTACATCACGCTTTCGGCGTCGTACTTCACTAAAGAAAATAACCTGGTTGCCGTGGTGGGCGACGATTTTCCGCAGTCGATGATCGACACGCTGACTGAACACGGCATCAATGTCGATGGTCTGGAGATTCGGCCGGGCGAGAAGACGTTTTTCTGGTCGGGGAAGTATCACAACGACATGAACACCCGCGATACGGTGGATGTGCAGTTGAACGTGATGGAGCATTTCGACCCGAAAATCCCCGAATCGTACCAAAATTGCCAGTATCTGATGCTGGGCAATACGGCCCCGGCGATTCAGAAAATGGTGGTGGAGCGGATGCACACCCGCCCGAAACTAATTGTGCTGGACACGATGAATCTCTGGATCGACATTGCCAAAGACGACCTGCTGGCTCTGTTACCGCTGGTAGACGTGCTGGTGGTGAATGATGAGGAATCCCGTCAGCTAACGGGCGAGTACGCATTAGTGAAAGCGGCTGCCCGCATCCGGGAGATGGGGCCGAAGACGGTAATTATCAAAAAAGGGGAACACGGGGCGCTGCTGTTTCACGAGGGACAGATTTTTGCTGCCCCCGCCCTGCCGCTGGCCGATGTGTTCGATCCCACGGGTGCGGGCGACACCTTCGCCGGGGGCTTCATCGGGCATCTGGCCAAGACAGATGATTTGTCGTTCGACAACATGAAACGGGCGATTATTTATGGCTCGGCGATGGCGTCGTTCTGCGTGGAAAAGTTTGGGGCTGAACGCATCATGCACTTGAGTCAGGCGGAGATTCAGGCGCGGGTAAGCGAATTTGTGCGGCTGGCATCGTTCGGTATTGATTAGGTATTTTGGTACTACTTCGTAAACGGTTTGTCACTCCGACGACGGGAGGAATCTTGGCGGCTGGGTAGATACGATTCTTCCCGTCGTCGGAATGACAAAAAATAAGCCTAAATCCATTTCCTGATTATGCTGGATTTTAAACTCTTATCGGCAACGTATCAGGAAACGCTTTTGGGGCATATCGTACCCTTTTGGCTCAAACACAGCCGCGACGAATTATGTGGCGGCTTTTTTAATGCGCTTACCAACGACGGCCAACCCATCGACGCCGATAAGATAGTGGTTTTGCAGGCGCAGCAGGTTTGGGCGTTCAGCTACCTCTACGCCGAGGTGCAGGACAAAGTCGTCTGGCTCGACCATGCCCGGCACGGTGCCCGGTTCTTAGCCCAGTTTGCCCACGACGACCGACTCCATACCTATGCTTTGCTTGACCGGCGGGGTAATCCTGTCTCTCCCGCTACCGATGCTGTCCCCGCCAGTGCGGTCGTGTTGGCGTACGCGCAAATGCACCGGGCAACGGACGAAGACGAATGGGCGATGCTGGCAAAGCAAACACTGACAACACTGCTGGAACGCCGGGCTGCGGTTCGGGCGGAGCAGGCGGCTACACTCGGCGGGTTTCGGATCGTGCGTCACCTGAGCGAACCGGTAGCGGTGCTGAACGCACTACTGGCGATGAAGGATTTAATGGATGAGCAGTCCTGGAAAGACGCCATCGAATCCGTCACCGCCGAACTGCTGAACGAGTTTTTAGACAAACGGCTCGATCTGTTGCGGGAGACGGTTGGGCCGGAAGGGACGTTTTATAACACGCCCGAAGGCCGTCGGCTGAATCCGGGGCTGGTGTTTGAAGCGGCTGGTTACCTGCTCGATCTGAGTCAGCATACCGGCAATCGGAAGCTGGCCTTACAGGCCGTTACGTGGGTACTGCGTTTTTGTGAAGGGGCGTGGGATGAAATTGGGGGCGGCCTGGAGCAGTGGGTCGATCTGAAAGATGAGCCGTGTTTATTTCCCGAGGCCAGTCACCGGGTCGCATCGGCGCATCTGGAAGCACTGGCGGCCTTGAGCAAAGGCTATTTCTATACCCATCACCCCGACTGCCCCAAGTGGATTCGGAAGATTCACGATTATACCTTTCAGTTTTTCCCCGATCCCAAATACCGCGCCTGGCACCTCGCCCTCGATCGGGCCGGAAAACCGTTACTCCCCATTAAAGCGACGCTGACGACGGGCTGTTTTCCGTTCATCAAATGCCTGAACGACACGTGGCGGATGCTGGAAAAGTGCGGACAACTCCAACCCGCAGGGCGCGTTAAAACGGTCTAAGAGCGGCCGTACCGTCGTTGAATGCTATCGGATAAGACTTCGTAAATCGCCGTGAGTCTGGGTTGGCTACTCAAATACGACAGGTGACTGCTCAGGATGGAGTGGTCGCCCCGGCGGGCCGGTCCTGTCTGTACGTCGGCGGGGTTGGGCGTGAGTAACGCTTTTCGGAAGGTTTCGCGGATGAGCGGCTTTAATAAGTCAAACTCTAATTGTTCAGCGGTGGTGAGGTCATGGGCAATAGCTAGCAGGTGATTGGTAAAGTTGCAGGCAAACACGGCGGCTACGTGCAGCGTACGGCGTTCGTCGGAATTGACCAAGTACACAATTGTACTGATTTCCTGCCCCAGGGCTACCAGCAGGGTTTCGGTTTCGGGATCACCCGCTTCCAGGCACAGCGGAATAGCCTCGAAATCCAGCGGTGGCTGGCCTTTGCTGAACGTCATCAGTGCGTAAAAAACACCCGTTCGCAACGGCACATCACTGTATACATCCACCAATTTTTGCAGCGTACTCAGCGGCTGACTGCCCGACGTATGTACCAGAATGGCGTGTTCGGGCAGGACCAGCCGGGCGCACACGTCGGCTAAAGCGTCGTCGGGAACGGCCAGTACGAACAACCGCGACGGGCTGTCGGCAAAGTTCAGGTCGGAGTGGGTGCGGGCATCGTAGAGCATACTCACCAACTGCCGGGCGTGGGTAAGCTGGCGACTGTAGACCTCGTTGATGTGGTGCCCCGCGTTCTCAAAAGCCGGAGCCAGGTGCCAGGCGATGTTGCCCGCGCCGATAAATGAAATTTCCATACGTAGGGATGCGTAACGAAATGCATCGGCCACGCAGGGGGTAGCCGACGGGCCAAATTGCGCATTTTCGTCCAAATACCGTCAATAGGCCTACGCTACGAACACCCGGCAGAAGCCGTGAGGTTATTTCCTTTAAAACCCTTCCTTCTCGTCCTCTTTGTCCTTTTTCTTTTCTTTTTCCTTCGGCGAATCCTTGCCTTTCACCACTGTTTTGCCGGGAACCGGGACCGTTTTGGGCTTCGGCACGGGTTTCGCGCGGGTCTTGTACTGGTCTAAATACCGCTCCACAAACTGCGTCTTCTCGTCGGCGGTGGCGGGCACTACTTCCAGTGGGGCCGTTTTGGCTTTTTTATCGGCAACGGCTCCAGCCCCGGCCGTGATACGGTCGTTCAGTTCCTGCTCCGAGGTGATGATGGCCAACTGACCCGCACCCGCGTTGCTCGGCTTGAAATCGTAAAAGACCCACACATCGGGCGAAGCTTCGAGGTAGATCGTCGTTTCGTCGCCGTTCACGGATTTGCGGATTTCGACAAAACCGTCCATCTGCGCATTGATGTCGGTTGCCTGAATGTTCGATACGCCCAACGGCCCGATGCTGTAAAAGGCGTTGGCTTTCTCGGACCACCGCAGGTTGGCATTCGCCAGCACCAGCGCGGCATTGAGTTTGGGCGACGCCAGTGCCAGCGACACGTGCTGATTCTGCGACTTGGCGCGGTAGTCGTCCACCGCTTTCTGCCCAATCAGCGGCAGCAGTTTATCGGATGTTCGGTTCAGGTCATCGTCGGCAGGTTCGTCATTTTTCTCTTCGAGGTTGGCTTTGACGAGTTTATCGGCGATGGCGGTGTTCAGGGCTTCGGCAATCGGGAAGGTGAACGCCAACAGGGTGTTGAGCCGGTACGTTGAACTGTCCACGTTGATGCGGGCCGAGCCGGACGCCAGCAGGTACTCGTTCGGGGCGGTATTAAACAGATTCAGTTTGCCCTTGAAAGTCATGATGCCCTTCGGGTCATTAAAGGTAAACGCGCCTTCGATGTCGTCCAGATTATCCGTACTCTTCGGAACGATGCGGAACACTTTCTCTTTCTCGTCGTAGCGCATCACGCCCGTAGCCCGGAAAATATCTTCGTCGCGGCTGTCCTCCTTGGGCGACAGAAACGACGGATACAAACCGGCGCTGCCCACGCGGTAGTGAATACCCGCTACCAATGGCTGGTCGCCCTCGTTTTTGAGTTTGTCATCGACCGTAATCTGGAACGTCTCGATCTTTTCCTTGAACGGAATCCAGCCGCCGACCAAACTGATCCGCTTCTTCAACGCCGGTTTCAGAAATCCGTCCAGGGCCAGGTCTTTTTCGGGAGCCTGCATGGTGATGTTGCCCTTGAACTGCATCCGGGGGGCAATCAAGAGGTTATCGGCTTCGTCCACTTCGGCGCGGGCCACGGTGAAATACGTGGTCTGGGCTTTCGTGGTTTCTTTCCGGCGCGACGTTTTGGCGTTTGGCCGGACACCGGCATCCGCCGTTACGACCGGTTCTTCTTTCAACTCAAAACTGCCCATTTTAATGCTGGCCGTATCGCCCGCTGCGGTGGGGAACATGTACGTGGCGTCGCCTGCGAACCGGCCACGCGATAGAATCTGGATGTTGCCGTTCTTGAGTTTGTGGTGCAGACTGATGGTGTCCAATTCGAGCCGGGCGTTTTTGAAGGCTATCATCTCGCCGTTTCGTTTCACCGCCACCAGGCCTTTATCGGGATAAATCAGGGCGTCGGCGGAGTTGATGCGCGGCACCCCGCTGATGTTGAGCGTCATCTTGTCCACGTCGTACAAAGCCGCTCCTCCATTAAAGCTAAGCCCTTCCTGATCGTCGGCGGTGGCCGTAAACGTCGAGGTTTTTACGTCGCCCCGCATGGCGATGGTTTTGGCCAGGATGTTCCACTGCGCCCGGTTGATGTTGGTTTTATAGGCGGCAAACGGAAACTCCATACTCGATCCCAGCGTGTCGT
>JBBQLG010000096.1:0-24502 GCA_038327655.1 Cytophagales bacterium | reverse complement strand
TCCTTCTCTTTAAGAACTTCGAGAACGACTTTGAGCTTGAAGTCGGCGGTAAACTTGCGCTTGGTCTTGCCTTTCATACGGGTCTAAATTTAGCCCGTTATCCAACTTAACAAGTGGTCCTAAATATGGGGCGCACCATATAGTCCACCCGCCTGAAGCTCGGCATGAGTTATTGGGTCCATACCGTCATTTATATCACCGGGTAATTTTTCATCGGAAGTACGCCGTTGATGATGTTCAATACGCGTTCTTACAAAATCATTGTCCTGTGGCAGACTCACAGGCTCAAGTATGCGGAGTAATACAACTTCCTGATCGATAGCTGCTGCATCCGCCAGCTTCTTAGGATTAAAACCGGCTGCAACCAGAAACGAATTATGTGGAAGTCCACCGACAATATGCTTCCAATCGTCGTTCGTAAGGACCAGTACTTCATCAAAGCGCATCCCATAGGCATAGCCAACAAATGATTTATCATAGTCACCAAGAAGTTTTACTAAGTCGCTGTCACCAGCGATTTGATTGCGAAAGTCGTCCATGTATACAATAAGTGAAATGGGGTTGGATTAGGGGATTAGGCTATTTCAGCCGTAAGTAATCGGTTAGCAATTGGAGTACGTACGGGGCCAATGGCATGAGGAGTAGCTACCTCAAGGGCGCCAACAATGGTTATACCAGTATGAGGTCTTCGTATGGCGTCCTGTTCCTGAATGGGAAGAATTTGGTTACTAAAAACCAATTCCCGGCCAACGTAACTTGCCCCCCCCATTGGGTGAGTTGAGTAAGTCTGATCTACGACACGTCCATCTATGCCAATAAGCCCACTATAAAGACCACGCACTTCAGGAGCATCGTCGTACGACAGTAGCCAGGGCGTTGGCAGTTGGGCAAGGTAATCACGCATCCGACGATGTATCTTGTCATTAAATAAGTGACCGTAAAGTTGCTCTGCACGATGATAGTATGGAGGGTCGAGGTATAAGTAAGAATTGTCAAGTCTGGCATACCTATTACAAAACCGCTTCCAATCGACGCAGTCAGTTCTGTCAACGCGAGACCTTAAATCATTCAACTCAAGAATTCTTTTGACGAGTTTTTCACGGTTAAAGCGTACGTCAAGTGTTCTTTTAGCTTGCCCCCAACCACCAATTGGGCCAGATTTGTGGATGATCCCATTGAAGCTTGTACGGTTAAGAAACAAGCACTTCCAAGCTGCTTCTCTTGCACTACTTGGTATCAGACTCTTTTGACGACGCCATTCGTCTAATGAAATTTCTGATAACTCTACCTGCCGGATTAGCCATTCTAAGTTATCTCGCGATTTTCGCCCTCTACCAAAAACGATTTGCCAGAAACTAGCTACAAGCGGATCAATATCGTTGATAGCAACACGTTGCACCTTTCCTGTCTCAAGAAGTGCGATAGAAACTCCGGCTCCGCCACAGAACGGCTCCGCAAAAATCTCAACAGGTTCTTCCAAAGACGATAATGCTTGCCAGATGAAATTAGTGAAACGAGCTTTGCCACCCGGATAGCGGAGAGGAGAAGTTGAAGTCATTATGAATTCCTTATATCACAAATCTAAAGCCTAAAGAACGTAATCTTTTTCCGTTTACAGGTTCGGAGAGCAGTTTTTTAATCGTGTGAACTCAAGTCTACTACCATAGCGTCCTGCAATATCGGTACGCCCAATCGCTGGGCGAGGTGCTGAATAGTGGCGTGTTGCTATTGTATTCTGAGCAGCGGCAGATCGTGTTTCTGTACCCGAAACGGCTGGGGCACATCCGTAAGTCGCACAAAAAACATAAGGAAGATTTAACAGGCAGGAAAAGACAAATAGCCCATAACGAGGGTCATGGGCTATTGAGTTGGGCAACGTATTGACTACCCGTTTACGAACACAGCCACAGTGGCCTGCACGTCATTTAATTTGAACTGACCAGATCGGCTTCTTTTCCGGCTTCCGTTGCGGCCAGCACCTCCACTAATTTGCCCGTTTCGACCTCGTAGATGTAGCCAAAAATCGGAATGTCTTTCGGTACCAGCGGGTGATTTTTGATTTTCTGCACGTCTTCCGTCACACTGTCGGCGAGGTTGCTGATGGTCAGAAACGAGATGTCGTTGGCCGCGTCGGAGCCGCCTTCCTCCGTAACGTTACGCCAGCCATTCTCATCAACGGTCGCCGTTTTGAGGCTCTTCGCCAGCAGTCCGCGCATGATGTCGTCGGTGAACAGTTCCATGCCGCAGTTGGTGTGATGGATAACGAACCAAGTGTTGGTACCCAGCAGCTTGTGCGAAATCACCAATGAGCGAATGGCATCGTCGCTCGCCCGGCCACCGGCGTTGCGGATTACGTGGGCATCG
Organism: Cytophagales bacterium; assembly: GCA_038327655.1. GTDB lineage: Bacteria > Bacteroidota > Bacteroidia > Cytophagales > Spirosomataceae > JBBQLG01. Next base: position 22,138 of record JBBQLG010000096.1, on the reverse strand, counting down.
CCCTCGGCCAGACCCGCGTACTTGGCCGGATCGAGCCGGGCGTCCATGCAGGTCAGGATCGCAAAATGACGGGCCGGTGGCAGGGCGAGACTGCCTTTATCGCCGAATGAATCGACATACGCCTGATTGGCGGCTTCTACTTCCTGAACAATTTGATTTTCAGCGGCCATGTTTTAGTAAAGCTTAATTTGAGTAAGTGAACTGGATGGACTGCGCTCCTGATGAAGCGTCGGTTGATGAATGGTTTGTTGAACGGTTGCGGATCGAATACCGGCCGAAATAAGCAACGCCAGCAGCCAGATTCCGAAAAACCAGCGGGCGTACGGATTAACCGCAGCGGGCGCGTGGGTGGTGTCCAAGAGTTCTTTAGAACGAATACCGCAGGGTGGTGCCGTACGTTCGGGGATCACCCAGCACAGCGGCATACTGCCCGGCATTACCGGCGGCTGGTAACAACTGCTCGAAATAATTTTTATTCGTTACGTTCCGGGACCACAACAGGATAGATACACCGTTGGAAGCCCGAAAGCCAACCCGCGCATTCAGCAGAGCGTATCCATCAATATTGAGGTAGGCTGATGGGGAAGCACTCGAAGAGAACGAGGAACGGTAATAGCTATCCACGGCCAGAAAGAACCGGCCTTCCTGACTGAGCAATTTCCCGGCACCGCTGATCTCTCCCCCCAGTGAGCCGACCCACCTGGAGATGCCAGGCAGCACACACCCCGAAATATCTTTGAACGCTGACTCGCCACCCGTTTCCTCGAGGGGCACCGGGGCGTTTTTAAAGGAAACATACTTACCATCGGTATAGGAAACGGCTCCGTTTAACGAAAACAGGTTACCAACCCTGACCGAACCATCGACTTCAACACCGGCCACCCGTACCTTTTCCGCGTTGGCCAGATAACCCCGGTTTACACCTACTTCTGCGGTTTGCACCTGCGTCTGGTAATCGCGGATAGTGGTGTTGTAGGCCGTGATATTAAACGTAGACCCTGGAGTCGGTCTGGTTTTCACCCCCACTTCGGTGTGGGTCACATATTCGGGTTTTACCCGCGCCAGGTCAATCAGCGTTGCCCCGTTTGCCGTTGGCAGGCCCCCCAGGTTCACCCCAACCGGCTTGTAACTGTTGGCATAAGTGGCATAGGTATTCACCTGACCAGTGGCTTTGTAGGCAAGCGTCAGTTGGCCCGATACATTGTTTTCTTCAACGTTAAAGGTGAACGCCTGATTGGTATACACGCCGTTCTTCAGCGCAAGCAGGGCAGGATCGGTTGTTTGCAGAACACCATACGTCTCCCGTTTGTAGTCGACATCTTTCTTATCGTAGTTGAACCGGAGGCCAGGCAGCAGGTGCAGTTTACCCGTAATGGCCCAGTCGATCTGACCAAAAGCCGCTGCGCCTATGGTTTTAAGCCGCGACGTTGTTTTGGTACCAAATCCATCGAACAGGCCCGGCGTTTTCCACAGCGCACTCGTTGAACTCTGCGCAAACCGCCACTGAGCCGAACCCGATTCTTCTATCTGGATGGGGTCTGAATTCAGGTCCTGGTCGATCAGAAAAACACCAACAACCCCGCTGAGACGGGATGAGAACTGTCCGGCGTAACGAATTTCCTGCGTCCACTGCGTGTGTCTCGAATTACCCTGCGATTTGGTCAACACGGGTAAACCGATAAAGTCTCTGTCATTTAACGGATCCCATTTCCAATACCGCCAGGCCGTGGTCGATGTTAATGTACCGGCTCCTATTTTGGCATCAACATTGACTGAAATGCCCCCGAAGTCATTATTCGCCCGCAACGGTGCATCAACATCGGTTACGCGATCGAACGGATTGGTCGTGGGTAATTTATAGCCGAGGTCAGCAATAATCGCGTTGAACTGCCGGTAGGTGGCACGCTTCGTCGGTACTACGCCCGCCACTACCGTTGCGTAGCCATCGGGTCGTTGCCGGGTGTTGTCGCCCGTTATGGTTATGTTGATTCCGTCGGTTGGTTTATACAGTATTTGTGCTCTGTACCCTAAGTTGTTCAGGGTATTGGTTGGTTTCTGAGTTGTTAAATTGACGATGGTGCCGTCCCGCTGGGTGCCTGAGAATGAAACGCGGGCTGCAATTTTGTCGCTCAACGGTCCGGTCAGCGAAGCCTTGGCCTGAATGTAGCCCAGATTGCCAAAGCTGGTTTCGAAAGTCCCCCCCGTCTGAAAACTGGGTGCCCGCGTCGTAATATTGAAGGCACCGGCCGTTGTGTTTTTGCCAAAAAGCGTTCCCTGAGGACCGCGAAGTACCTCGACCCGCTCGATGTCGACGAAATCAAGTGCCGTAGCAGCCGGGCGGGCATAATAGACGCCATCCACGTAGAACCCTACCCCCGGATCAATACCGTCGTTGGTCAGTCCAAAGCTGGAGCCCAATCCCCGAATGTTGAGGGTTGTGTTCCGGGCATTGGAGGCATAAAGCTGAACCGAAGGGATGAGTTCTTTCAATCGGTTTACATTGAAGGCCCCGGCATCGTCGGCACGAACACCGCTCACGACCGAGATCGGAATGGGAACGTCCTGCACCGATTCCTGACGACGCCGGGAGGTAATGGTTACGTCGGCAAGCTGTACCCCCTCTTCGAGTTTAATTTCTACCTCATTCTCACTCAGTGATAGTTCGGTTTTCTGGTATCCGACGTAGGATACGACCACGGTAAAGGGAAGTTTCTGACCGGTGAGGAGTGTAAACTCTCCGTTTGCATTCGTTGCCGAACCGTTGGTGGTCCCTTTGATAGACACCGTAGCACCAACCAGTAATTTACCCGTACGAGCGTCGACGACGCGGCCGGATACCGTCGCGTTAATGACGGGGGCATTTTGGGCGGATAAAAGCAGGGGCATCAGCAGAAGCCCAATCCAGATAGCTGAGGTTAAAAAACGTTTCATTCTCACGTGAGTGTTTGCAGGTTGTTACTGATTAGTATGCGATGGTCAGTCGACGGGTATCCGGCGAAAGGCTCATACTGACTAGCAGTTGGTACATAGTGTATGTGATGGCTTTTTCATTTGACAGGCACTGTTTGGTGATGCTTATTTATTACTCCCTATTGCAGATAGACTATTAGTAGTTATAATCTATTGGTTTAATAGGATATGCAAATAAACGCGACTGCCCATGACTTCACCAAATGCGCGCCGAAAAAAGCCGACAAAGGGCTGATATTATTTGATAATTAAAATGTCGTCTCCCAAAAATACAACCCCATTCAACCAATATAGTACTTTCACTATTAGCTCTTTAGCGGCATAAACTCACCTTAGCTATAGCGGTTTCGTACAATTTCGGGCCAGATACCTATTGGCCTGTGTGGCGGATCAGAAACCGTATTTAATTCGGTGTAACAGAGACGTATAGGCATCGCTGTTTCAGAAAAATGGAGTAGGTTTAAGCTGATTTTTCTGTCTGTTCCTGTGATTAAACTGACTTTCGCTTCCCTGCTTGTGCTGTTCGCCGTGGTTTATCCGGCCGAGGTAGGCGCTCAGCAGTATCACCACAACGTTACCTGGGGGCGGCTTGCGCTGGCCGATACCATCAACGGTAAGCTGCGTTGGGAACTCTTCATTCAACAGCGTCGGCAGAATCGGGAACCGGGTAGCCTCAACGCGTTGCAGGCACTACAGTTTGTGGGGTATCAGCCGTGGCTGCATTACCAGCACAGTCCCAGCACCCGCGTGTCGCTCTCCCCGATCAGTTATTTTGATAGTCATTTGCTCATTGTAGAATCGCTGGATGAGTTCAAGCCCAGTTTCCGCGAATGGCGGGTGGCCGTCCGGCTCGATCAGCGGCAGACGTACCGTTACTTCACCACCCTAACCCGGTACACCATCGAACGGCGGTGGCGCGACCTCGGCCACAACAACGTTTTTTTGCCCAACTGGCGCATCCGCTACCTGCTGCAACTCGAAAAACCACTCAAGGCCAACTGGATCAAAAAGCCGCTCAGTATTGTCGTTTCCAACGAAACCTTCGTGCAGTTTGGCCGGGCAGTTAAAGGGAACCCAAATGTGTTCGATCAGAACCGACTCTATGCCGGTTTTACCTACAGCCTGAGCCGAAACGTCAAAACCAGTTTAGGCTATATGTACTGGTTTCAGCAACGGCCATCGGGGAAAGAGTTCGACCACTCGAATCTGGTCTGGGGGGTGCTGTCCCTCGAAAACGTCTTTAGCCAGTTCAAAAAATAACAGCGCGGCCCCAACACGCCACGGATTTCCGGGGGTTAGGAACGCGCTGTTTCGGGGTCGTTCAACGGTAAACCGCGTTACTTCCGGTCGGCTTCGTAATACACCTTCAATTCGCCGTAGGCCAGAACATGGCCTTTCATGGCGTCGAGCAGTTCAGCTTTTTCGAGTGGTTTGGCTGAGTCGATACGGGTATCGAGGGCGTAAATCTTGAAAATATAAGCGTGTTTCCCGGACGGCGGGCAGGGGCCAACGTACTTCAATTCTCCCATCGAATTTTTGCCAAACTGAGCTGTATGCCGGATAGCCTGTTCCACCAGCATCCCGTCGGGCAGGCTGTGGAAGTTGGCCGGAATGTCGTATACCACCCAGTGTGTCAGGTTAAAGAGCGGAAACGCGGGTGTCGGCACATCGGGGTCAATCATCGTCAGGGCATACGACGTCACGTTGGGCGGGTTATTACTCCAGTACAGATCGGGGGATCGTTCGCCCGTTTTACAGGCGCACTGCTGCGACAGCGAGCTGTCAGACATGAGTTGGCCGGTTTCCAGCTTAATCGTTTTGGGGAGCGCCTGGTGGTAATCGGCTTCGGCCCGGCGTTGGCTGCCCGCCCGGAGATACATAAAGACGGCCGCAGCGACAATAAACAGCACAAAGCCAAGTAGTATTCGAAAAACTATACGCATGAAAAAACCGGTTAGTCCAACAGAACTAACCGGCTCAAATCTAAAAAAGTTTGCTGCTGTGTGGTGTCAGTTTTGAGAAACTGACACCACATAGTACAGCCCGGCCTACGCGGCCCGACTGCTCATCGGTTTGCGGAGTGTAGTCGACCGGACAGGTTTGTTGTCGGTCCGGGCCTCATCGAGAACGGCTTCGGAAACCAAACCAAGGTGGTTGGCCCGTTTCAGCACATACTCAAACGGCAGGTTGTAGTAATTGGATACCTCGCTACGAAAGCTATCCGGGAAACGGGACAATTTGATACCAAAGAATTTACGGACTTCAAGTTCGGGTAGCAACGCCGACAGGGCCACCCGCTCGGCTTCGGCCAGCAATTCGGTACGGGCCTGATATTGACCCTCCAGACCGATAGAAGCCGCCAGAATATTCAGAAACAGGTTTTTATACATCCCCGGCAGTTCAGCGGGCAGAATCACCCAGCCCTGCTCCCGAAACTTGGCCGAAAAGCCCGTCAGGCCGGGAACGCCCCGCAACTCACCGGCAACTAATTCGGTCGGAAATCGGAGCCGGGCGTCTTCTTTCTGGAGCCGAAATACGACCGCTTCAACGGGGCTTTTCTGGAACAGCAGATCGGCCGGAATCACGCGGGTATCTTCCCACTGATCGGTGAGTTTTACAAACATCGACTCGTTGAAGGGCAGGTTTTCAGCACTGCCCAGACTGACCAGCATCCGCCGAAAAGAGGCCAGAAAGTCGATCTGTATTTGATTGGGAATAGAGCGTCCGCGTTTCATATCTGGTAAACGCCCGTCAGGAAAACAGGCGTGTCATTAGGCTGTTAGTTGGTTGGAAATGAGAGGTAAAGATACAAAATTCGGACTATTTCACCTAACCCGACAAGCGGTTTTCAGTCGGCTATTGCTTACGCCATTTCAGCGTTTTCAGCAGGTGCAAAATATCCTGCCGGACGTACTGAATCACGGGCCGCAGCGAATCATTGGCCGTAGCCGTATCGAAATACAGCGCACCCCGCAGAAAATGGGTCGTGGAGTCGGTCGTGATAAACTGCACCTGACTCGGCACTTCGCCTTCCAGATCAATAATACTGGCAGTCAGTCCCGACGGTAGTTGAAGGTTCTGTTGCTGAATGGAGTACGCTTTAACGTTGTGTTTAGCTGCCAGTTTGTACGCATCCTCCAGCATGGCCCGCAGGCGTTTGGTGTCGTGCAAAACGGGCTTGTACGTCAGTTGTACGCTGGCGTGGTACTGAGGATAGTTGATAAAAATCCAGTAGGGTTCGGCGCGGGCAAACGTATCGGGTCGAATCCGGGCAATTTTGTTGTACTCGAACTGGTACGGGTAGGTTGGCGGCAAGGTGGTGTACACCGCCGTTGGCAGGTCGATGCGGGGGTAGCCTCTGGGCTTGGGAACGTAGTTATCGGAAGTCGACCGGTTGCAGGCCGTCAGCAGAAAAAGCAATAAAACGGGCAGGAATCTAAGCACGGGATAGATGAATTGGCGCAGTCAGACAACGAAAAAGCCCGGCATTTCGTGTCGACCCACGGAGGGCGACCGTTTTATCAGCCCACAGAGTAACGGGATCACCCGCGCGGCCATGGGCTGATAAAACATCACGAATTAACCGATTCGAGTTCTTCCTGCCGCACGGGCTGGCCGAGCAGCGTCCGGAAGCGGTTGATGTTAAACGTCGGCTCAAACCAGACTTCGCCCAGCACCGGGTGCGCCACCGGCACATCGGGGTTCTGGAGTTCACCCAGCAACACGCCTGTTTCGCCGTTGGTGTGGCGTTTCACCATCCGCACAGTATACATCTGGTCTTCTTTCGGGGTCTGTACGCCAAACTCCGCATAAAAAGCCAGCACCGGCGCAGGAAAACTATCATTCACACAAATAATCTCCATAGTTGGTTGGCTTCAGACAGGAGTGGTTTTAACTCTAGCGTTCTCTTTTTTCTCTGGTGACTTAGCGGTAAATTTTTTACCACCGATTTCAAAGGTACCTCCGGTCCTTAACCTGCGGATTAACTGTTGACTTGGTGATTCGTAGACATTACTCTCGTAGGTACCTAAAAAATCCTGGATGTGGTAAACCTCATCATCATTCGGAAACAGCACAATTTCTCCATCAGCTATATGATATTGTCGGCGTTCTCCGGGCGAGAGTCGGGCAATACCGGGAAAATGAGTCAAAGGCACGTAAATCATCCGTTTATCCAACAAACCAAGTATCATGTAGCCTGGTTTACGAAATGAAATCCGGTCTATGGAAGGCCTGACTGACTTGAATCCAATATCGCTCATCTGATAGTCAATGTTTGCGTTTTTCCAGTTTCAGCAAAAAGTTGAATAGATTGCTGAATTACCTGCTTGTGCTCCTCTAACAGATTTAAGGCTGTTTTGATTTCCCTTCTCGTCAGACTCCCCTGTTCAAATACGGCCAGCGTATCAAGCCATATTTTAGCCGATTGTCCCGTTCGGCTTCTCGTGCTGGAAACGTGAACATGCATACGTTCGAGCAAGTCGTAGGCGAAAATGTAGAAAACCAGATTACGGTAAACAACCAGCTTTGGCATCGTCTGCTACTCGAACAGGTTGCCTAACTGACCCAGCACAGAGCCGCCTTCTTTGGTGGCATTGCCCCCGCCCAGCGACAGCCGCTGCACTAATTTAGAAATCGGCATACTCTGAATCCAGACCCGGCCGGTACCGCGCAGCGTAGCCAGAAAAATACCTTCGCCCCCGAATACCATGCTCCGCAAATTACCCGCCCGCTGCACGTCGAAACTGATTTGCGGCTCAAACGCAACTACGCAACCGGTATCCACGCGCAGGGTTTCGTTGTTGAGTTGCCGCTCGATTACCACGCCCCCGGCATGAACAAACGCCATCCCATCGCCCTGAACCCGCTCCAGAATGAAGCCCTCGCCCCCAAACAGACCCGCTCCGAATTTCTGATTGAACTGAATGCTCAGCCGCGTACCGAGAGCCGCGCACAGGAAACCATCTTTCTGCACAATCAGCGTATTACCGTTCATCTGCGCCAGGTTAATAGGCATGACCGTGCCGGGATACGGAGCCGCAAACGCCACTTTTCGCTTGCCCACGCCCCGGTTGGTAAAGTGCGTCATGAACAGCGATTCACCCATAACCATCCGCGAACCGGCCTGCAGCAACTTGCCCAGAAATCCCTGATCGGGCTGGGAGCCGTCGCCCATTTTGGTCTCAAACTGAATACCGTCTTCCATGAACAGCATCGACCCGGCTTCGGCAATCACCGTTTCGTTGGGGTCCAGTTCAATTTCGACGATCTGAATGTCTTCGCCGATGATTTTGTAGTCAATTTCGTGAGAGTTCATGGGAGGTAGGTGTTTAGGAGTTTGTAGTTTGTGGTTTGCAGTTCCCCATCAGACAACTACAAACCACGAACTACAAACTAAGTCAGTCTTCTTCTTCGGATTTTTCGGCTTCTGTGGTGTCTTCGCCCTTCAGCGTTTTCAGGTCGTCGCGGTGACGGAGTTTTTTGTCATCGACGGTTTTGTTCAGGAACTGATTGATCTTGTCGATCTCGAAACTCGTCGTGATTTCGCCGAAGGAGTTGATCTGAATATCGAAACCTTCGAGTTCCTTGTGAACGCGGGGTTTTTCGTTTTCATCGGCATTCGTCTTTTTCTTGCTCATGGTCGTTGCTCGGTTTATACAATCCTATAAGATGTTGGGCACCGCATAGGTTTAAAAATGTCCGACGCCGTGAACCTACTCAATCCCCCAACGCCGAACCCATTCGATTTTGTGAGCGGTCGAAACCCTACGCTACCGGCAGTTTCAGCGTGTCCAACGCCTGCCCGAGCCGTTTCAGCACCTCCGCTTTACCAATGATTTCCATCGTCAGCATCAGGTCGGGACCCACGCCGGAACCGGTTAGGGCCAGCCGCATGGCCTGCATAATTTTGCCCTGTTTGATGCCCGCCTGCTGCATCGCGTCCGACAGCACGTGTTTGATCGCATCGGCCATAAATTCCCCATCGAAGGCCAGCAGGGAATTGCGAAAAGTGGTTACGGCATTCACAGCATCGGCGTTCCATTTGGTCGCAGCAATGGTCTCGTCGTAATCGGTTGGGGTGTAGAAAATCGTCTTTGCCTCGCCGAACAACTCCCGTGCGAAATTGACCCGGCCTTTCAGCAGGGCCGCAATTTTCAGGGCCTTATCCGTCGGGCAGTCGATGCCGACTTCGGTGGCCTGCTGCTGCACGATAGGGGCCAAAACGGCGTCGGGCTGTTCGCGCAGGTATTGGTGATTGAACCAGGTCGCTTTCTGAATGTCGAACCGGGCACCGGCCTTGTGAATCCGCTCCAGATCGAAGGTCGCAATCAGTTCGTCCATCGTGAAGAGTTCCTGCTCGGTACCCGGATTCCAGCCCAGCAGGGCCAGAAAGTTCACCGTGGCTTCGGGCAGGTAGCCGTCTTCACGAAAACCACGCGCCACCACGCCCGAAAAGGGATCGGTCCACTGAAGCGGGAAAATTGGAAAGCCACCCAGATCGGCGTCGCGTTTGCTCAGCTTACCGTTGCCTTCGGGTTTCAGCAGCAGGGGCAGATGGGCAAACTGCGGCATGGTGCTCTCCCATCCCAGATACCGGTACAGCAACACGTGCAGCGGGGCCGAGGGCAGCCACTCTTCACCCCGGATGACGTGCGTAATTTCCATGATGTGATCGTCCACAACGTTGGCCAGATGGTACGTCGGTAAGCCATCGGACTTCAACAAAACCTTGTCATCAATGGCCGACGAATGCACCGTTACCCAGCCGCGAATCAGATCGTTGAGCCGTACTTCTTCCTTGCGGGGTGTTTTCAACCGGATCACATACGGCTCACCGGCATCCATTCGGGCTTTTACGTCGGTGGGGGGCAGCGTGAGCGAGTTTTTCATCTGCATCCGCGTGATAGCGTTGTACTGAGCCGCCGGGGCGTTGGCTTCTTCGAGCCGCTTCCGCATGGCATCCAGTTCCTCGGCCGTATCGAACGCATAATACGCCTTATCCTCAGCAATGAGCCGGTCGGCTTCGGCGCGGTAAATGTCCCGGCGCTCCGACTGACGGTAGGGCGCATGAGGGCCACCCGGCCCCTGTCCTTCATCAATCTCGATACCAACCCAGGCCAGGGCTTCGCGGATGTAGTCTTCGGCACCGGGTACAAACCGATTCTGGTCGGTATCCTCGATCCGAAGCAGCATTTTACCGCCCATCTTGCGGGCGAAGAGGTAATTATAAAGTGCCGTGCGTACCCCGCCAATGTGCAGGGGACCGGTCGGACTTGGCGCGAAACGAACGCGAACGGACATAAAGGGAATGATTGAATGGGTGAATGACTGAATGATTGACTTGTTGACGGCCCGACATTTCGGTGAATGAATGGCTGACTGATAGGCAAAATAACTATCTACTCTCCAGCCCGGCTCTTCATTCAATCAGTCAACAACTCAATCACTCAATTGCTGCTACAACCGAGATTTCAACATTTACGTCTTTGGGCAGGCGGGCCACTTCGACGGTTTCCCGCGCCGGTGGATCGGCGGTAAAAAACTGACCGTACACCTCGTTGATGGCCGAAAAGTTGTTCAGGTCCTTGACGAAAATACTCGCCTTTACGATGTGGGCGTAGGTCATACCGGCGGCTTCGAGAATGGCCCCAATGTTTTCCATCACTTGCTGCGTCTCGGCCCGGATATCACCCGCCGGAGCCAGTTCACCGGCGATTTGCCCCGATACAAATAACAGATTCCCGGCCTTAACCGCCTGACTGTATGGACCGATGGGTTCGGGTGCCCGGTCGGTATAAATGATTTGCTTGCTCATGGTTTTCAATTGATTGCGCCCGCAAGTTACGACCGTATCCACGGACGGGCAAAACGGCGATTCAGGGGGCAGGCGGAACAACGTTGTGTCAACTACCGGAAATGGCTATTTTGCGGCCCGTACCGATGGAACGTGCGCGCATCCGTCGACAACTCGCGCCGTGCCCTTTCCCCCTGCCAGCCCGCACGGCCTGACTATTTTATGAATTGGAGAACCCTTTTTCACCACACGACCGAACCCGAAACCCGGTTCGAGCGGCTCAAAGCCCGACTCGCCCACCGGCTTGATACCGATAAACCGTACCAGATCGTGTATTACCGCGGTTTTGGCAGCCCGTCGGCGGTGTGGCTTAAAGGACGCGTACTGCGGCAAAAACCCCTCAGTACCCCCAGCGACAACGATACATTCTGGAATAACCTGTCGGCTACCTACCAGCGGTTCAACAGCGATGAGGTACCGGGCGTAACCGTTCAGATCGACGCCTTTGGCAGTACGCAAACCGTCGTGACCGACAAGGAAGGTTACTTTGAACTGACCCTCCATTGCACCGGCGAACTCCCCCCCGGCCGGGCCTGGTTCCCGATTCGGTATTTGCTGCCAACCGTCTGCCAACCCGATACCAGCGAACCCGTCAGCATCGACGGGCAGTTGATGATTGCCCCGCCCTACAGTCAGTTCGGCGTTATTTCCGACATCGACGATACCGTGCTGGTGACGGGGGCGACGAGTATTTTGCAGATGGCCCGGCTCACGTTTTTGGGGAATGCCTACACCCGGCTGCCATTTGCGGGGGTGGCCGCTTTTTACCGGGCGTTGCAGGGTGGCTCGGTCACGACGCTGTTCAACCCGATTTATTACGTGTCGAGCAGTCCGTGGAACCTGTACGATCTGTTAGTCGATTTTTTTCGGATTCAGGGCATTCCCAAAGGGCCGATTATGCTGCGCGACATCAGCCTGAACATGGCGGCTATCGGGTCCGAATCGCACCGGAAACACAAATTGGGCTTGATTCGAACCATCATGGCAGTTAGTCCACAGTTGCCGTTCGTGCTCATCGGCGACAGCGGACAGCAGGACCCCGAAATTTATGCGCAGATCGTCCGCGAGAATCCGGGGCGGATCAAAGCCATTTACATCCGCGACGTATCCGAAAACAAACGCGATGAATCGGTACAGGCGCTGATTCAGGCCACAGCCGCCGACCACGTGCCGATGCTGTTGGTACCCGACACGGTAGCAGCCGCCGAACACGCAGCCGCCCTCGGCCTGATCGACCCCGACGCCCTGCCCGAAATCCGCATCGGCCGACGGACGGATCTGGAATAGGTTGACGTCACGGGCGGTCAGGGTGTTTCGGCAGACACTGATGGAAATTTGACGACTTTTGTACTAAATGAACGCGGGTAGTCATGGAGTTGAACAAGCAAACCATTCTTCACTTTATCCAGCAAAACAGCGAACATATCCGTTCATTCGGCGTCGCCCGAATCGGCCTGTTTGGCTCGTTCGTCCGCAATGAGCAACGGCCCGACAGTGACATCGATTTGTTGATTGAGTACGAGAGCGGGCAGGCTTCATTCAAAAATCTGATGAATCTTACCTTCTTCTTTGAGGACTCGCTCCACCGAAAAATTGAGTTGGTAACCCCGGCTTCGCTTAGTACCCGGCTTCAGGCATACATTAGCAAAGAAGTAGAATGTGCCTCGCTCAAATAATGTCAGTGCTAATTACCACGCTAAAATTGCTCAGTAGCTTGGCTCCAAACCTCAGGGTGGGTTTTATCATGCTGAGGCACGAAGCATCTTGGATTCCGTATTTCTAAGATGCCGCTTCGGCGGTCCGATTCGTGCCTCAGCATGACAAAACCCACCGTCAAGACCAGCCATTCAAAATATAACACGTTGATTATTAATAAAATATACTTGTTAGCATTCTCACCCACCTTGTTTTTGCAAACGTTGACCTACAGCAGTAACCAGCCGCATTGTGTTTGACTCTAAACCCGAACTCCGCACTGTCCATGTAACGCGCTACGTGACGCCCCTGCGCGAAGGCGGCTCCCTGCCCGCCCTCACCGAAGCCGACGACGGTTTTTTGTACGTGCTCAAGTTTCGGGGAGCGGGACAGGGACGCAAAGCCCTGATTGCCGAGTTGATCGCCGGTGAAATCGCCCGTGCCCTCGGTCTGCGGATTCCAGAACTGGTATTCGCAGAACTCGACGTGGCGTTTGGCCGGGCCGAACCGGACGAGGAAATCCAGGATTTGCTCAAAGCCAGCGTCGGCCTGAACCTCGCCCTGCACTACCTCTCCGGGGCCATCACCTTCGACCCGCTCGTCACCACCGTCGAGGCCCGATTAGCGTCGCAGATTGTGTGGTTAGACTGCTTGGTGACCAACGTAGACCGCACCGCCCGCAACACCAACATGCTGATGTGGCACAAAGAGTTATGGCTCATCGACCACGGCGCGTCGCTGTATTTCCACCATTCGGGCCAACCGTGGGAAGAGCAGGCCGTGCGCCCGTTTGTGCCCGTGAAAGACCATGTGCTGCTGCCCCGCGCCAGCGAACTCGATGCCGTCGATGCGGCCTATCGTCAGTTGCTGACCGCTGAGCGTATTCAGGACATCGTTGCGCTCATTCCCGACGACTGGCTGATGAACGAAGGCTCGGACGATTCGGCGGAGGAGCAACGGCAGGTGTACGCCCGGTTTTTAACGACCCGGCTCGCCCATTCGGAAATTTTTGTCAACGAAGCGAACCATGCCCGACAAACACGTATTTGAGTACGCCGTCATCCGCGTGGTGCCCCGGGTGGAACGCGAAGAATTCGTGAACGTGGGCGTCATTCTCTTCTGTCCGGCGCAGGGTTTTCTGAAAGCGGCATACAGTCTGAGCGAAGAACGAATTCAGGCGTTTTGTAGCGATGTCGATCCGGCCGAATTGGCGGAGCGGCTGCGGGCGTTCGAGCGAATTTGTGCCGGACGGACCGAGGGTGGTCCCATTGGGCAGTTGCCGATAGCGGCCCGGTTCCGCTGGCTGACGGCTACCCGCAGCACGGTGGTACAGACCTCGGCGGTACATCCCGGCCTGTGTACCGATGCCGCCGAAACCCTCGCCCGGCTTCACGAACGGCTGGTATTGTGACCTTACCAGATTACGGTCAGGCCTTCACTGGCATATTTCATCACCATAGAGTCCTTACTAATCAACCGGAAATCATGTTGAAGTGCCTGCCAGATTAACATCCGATCGAACGGATCACGGTGATGGGTACCCGAAAGTCTATGGTAAGAAGCGGCTGTTTCACCACTAAGCTCAATCAGCCGAAATCCTGTTTCGACAGCCGCCTTATGAATATCTTCGGGCGTTAAGCCTTCCAACGTCAATTTCTGAATACTATACTTGAGTGAAATTTCCCAAAAACTCACCGCACTCACCACAACATCATTGGCAGTATCCAGCACAATAGCCTTTACCTCATCCGATAGCTTGTCAGGCGCGGTAAGTGCCCAGATCAATGTGTGCGTATCGAGCAGATAACTCATATACCCAGAAACTCTTCTTCCGTCATCTTGAAGCCATCAGCAAACGTTACCTTACCCTTGTTCTGTAAAATACCCAACCGGCGCTCTGTTGGTTTCCGGCTTGACTTAGGAATCAGGTAAGCAATTATTTCTCTCTTTTTCCCAAACGCTACGGCAATCTCCTCCCCTGCCTTCACGTCGTGAATTACTTGCGAAAAATGGGTTTTGAAATCCCCGACGGTCATTATTTTCATACAAGGTTGTCTTCGTTCAATTAAACATACAAACTTCTTGACAAGTTGTCAAGAACTTAGCAAAAATGTCGCCGTGTAGGAACATGAAAACGCTCCCTGATGGATCATCGGGGAGCGTTTTCTAATCGTCAACCGATCTATTCCACCGTCACCGACTTGGCCAGATTGCGGGGCTGATCGACGTTACGGCCGCGCATCACGGCGATGTAATACGCCAGCAACTGCAAGGGCACCACCGAGACGAGCGGCATCAGGATGTCGTGTACTTTCGGAATTTCAATCACAAAATCGACCATGTTCTGAATCTGCGTGTCGCCCTCGGTGGTGATGGCGATGACGCGGCCTTTGCGGGCTTTCACCTCCTGAATGTTCGAGACGACCTTTTCGTACGAGCTGTCTTTAGTCGCAATCACGACTACCGGCATGTCTTCGTCGATGAGCGCGATGGGACCGTGTTTCATCTCGGCCGCCGGGTAGCCTTCGGCGTGGATGTACGAAATCTCCTTCAGTTTCAGGGCACCTTCCAGCGCAACGGGGAAGTTCAAACCCCGGCCCAGATAGATGAAGTTGCGGGCGTAGGTGAAGATGTACGCGATCTCTTTGATCTTCTCGGCACTCTGCAACACCTTCTCCACTTTGGCTGGAATGCTTTCCAGTTCAACCAGCAACTGCCGGAACAGACTATCCGAAATCGTGCCTTTCCGCTGTGCGGCTGCCAGGGCCATCAGCGTCAGTACTGTTACTTGCGCCGTAAACGCTTTGGTGCTCGCTACCCCGATTTCCGGACCGGCGTGGGTGTACGCCCCGGCATCCGTCGCGCGGGCGATGGACGAACCGACCACGTTGCAGACGCCAAAAATCGTGGCCCCTTTGGCTTTTGCCAGTTCGATGGCCGCCAGCGTATCGGCTGTTTCGCCTGACTGCGAGATGGCAATTACGATGTCGCGCTCCTTGATGATCGGGTTGCGGTACCGGAACTCCGACGCGTACTCGACCTCGACCGGAATGCGGGCCAGTTCCTCAAAAATGTATTCGGCCACCAGACCGGCGTGCCACGACGTGCCGCAACCCAGAATGACAATCCGTTTGGCAGCGGCTAATTTGTCGAGGTAATCGCGCAGGCCGCCAAGTTGCAGGTGGGCATCGTCGGCCCGGACGCGGCCCCGCATGGAGTCGGCGATGGAGCGGGGCTGCTCAAAAATCTCCTTGAGCATGAAGTGGTCATAACCACCCTTTTCGATGGCCGCCAGTTCCAGTTCAATCGTCTGCACGTAGGGCGTCGTCTGCGTATTGTCGAGGGTAACCACGCGCAGAGTACCATCTTTCACCACGGCAATTTCGTAGTCGTTCAGGTAGATCACGTCTTTGGTATATTCAACAATCGGCGTGGCATCGGAGGCAAAGAAAAATTCATCTTCACCGACCCCAATCACCAGCGGAGAGCCTTTGCGGGCGGCAATCAGTTGCGTGGGTTCATCTTCGGCCATGACCACGATGGCGTAGGCCCCCACTACTTCCTGCAATGCCAGCCGAACGGCTTCTTCGAGCGTACAATGGGCATTTTCCTGAATGTCTTCGATGAACTGAATCAGCACTTCGGTGTCGGTATCGGACTGAAACACGCGCCCTTTCTTCAGCAGCCGTTGTTTGATGGGGGCATAGTTCTCGATGATGCCGTTGTGGATGATGGCTAATTTCCGGTGGAACGAGTAGTGCGGGTGGGCATTCACGTCGTTGGGTTCGCCGTGGGTAGCCCAGCGGGTGTGGCCCATGCCGATGGTGGCGTGGAGTTCGCGTCCATTCAGTTCGCCTTCGAGTGCGGTGACTTTGCCTTTCTTTTTATATACATTCAGCCCGTCGCTGTTTAGCAGCGCAACCCCGGCACTGTCGTAACCGCGGTACTCCAGACGTTTCAATCCTTTCAGAATCAGCGGGTAAGCCTCTCGGTGCCCGACGTATGCCACAATTCCACACATAATGGTAACGGGTAAGTTGAAAACAAATAACAGGGTAATCTACCGGCTAACCAACGCAAAACCCCGCTAACTATTGAATCAGCGGGGCTTTACGGCGACAAACCAACCGGGTTATCCGGCTAACTGCGTGTACAGATTAAAATAGTGATCGGCGTAGTCGTTATCGACTTCCGTCAGATCGAATTTATGTTCCGGAATATCATTCAGGATGGCGAGCAGGCTTTCGCTGGCATCTTCTTCGGCCCGGACAACGGCATCGGCGTAGGCACAGCCCATGCGGATAAAGCCTTCATAATCACCCGTTCCGAGGTGCGCCAGCATGGCATCGTCAATGTCGAGCATCTTGGCTTTCTCCATCAGACCCTCATCGAACCGGTGCGTAAAGGCACTGTTGTAGACCGTAAAGACCGACTTCGTATCCTTAAACATCGGGTCGTTTTTGTAGGTCGTCTTGAGGTACAGCGGAATCAGAGCGGTCATCCAGTCGTTGCAGTGCACAATATCGGGCGACCAGCCTAACTTTTTCACCGTTTCGAGGGCACCTTTGCAGAAGAAAATAGCCCGTTCGTCGTTATCCTCGTAAAACCGATTTTCCTTGTCGAAAAAGACGTATTTCCGTTGAAAATAGTCTTCGTTGTCAATGAAATATACCTGTAGCTTGGCGTTGGGAATCGAGGCTACTTTGATAATCAGGGGTTTCTCTTCATCGCCGACGGAGATGTTGATACCGGAGAGCCGGACGACTTCATGCAGGCGGTTTTTACGTTCATTAATTAACCCGAAGCGTGGCACCAGAATCCGAATTTCCATACCACGCTCCTGCATGGCCTGGGGTAATTTGCGGACAAAATCGGCGACGTCGGACGTTTTAAGGAAGGGATTAATTTCGCTGGCAACGTAAAGAATACGAAGTTTGCTCATACACTACGGGATGGAAAAAGGTGACTACGGAAATTAAAAATCTACAAAATTATACAATTTTTTCCCATATTTCAATTCTATCCTGCTCAGAAAAGTGAAAAATGAGCCATTAATCCTGTGTTGCTCATTTTACCGGCCTCGTTTCGCTTCCCGTTCGAAAGCCGTAGGTTTGCGCCTGAATCAATCCAAACCGACCCGTAATTCCCCACTCGTCGGTTCAAGCCGGGATTATGCAGCTTTTTACCACCATCGCCGACCTGCGTCAGTACCTGCGGGTCAATCCAAAACCCATCGGTTTGGTACCCACGATGGGTGCCCTCCACAATGGTCATCTGACGCTCATTGAACAGGCCCGGCACGTGCCCGACCAGCAGGTAGTCGCCAGCATTTTTGTTAATCCCGCGCAGTTCAACAACCCCGACGATCTGGCCCGGTACCCGCGTACGCTGGAAGCCGATTGCCAGATGCTCGAAACAGCCGGCTGCGACGTTGTATTTGCCCCTTCTGCCGACGAAATGTACCCCGAACCACCCACGCTGAAGTTGGCCTTCGGCGCCCTGGAAACCATAATGGAAGGCGCTTTCCGGCCCGGTCATTTCAACGGTGTGGGCATCGTGGTAGCCAAATTATTCAATATAATCGGGCCGGACCGGGCGTACTTCGGACAGAAGGATTTACAGCAGGTAGCCGTAATCCGGCGGCTCATCCGCGACCTGAGTTTCCCGGTCGAACTGGTACGCTGCCCCACGGTGCGCGAACCCGACGGGCTGGCCATGTCGTCGCGCAACCGCAACCTCACCGCCGACGAGCGTAGCGCAGCCCCGGCCCTGTACGAAGCCCTGACGCTGGCACAGGCCCTGCTGACGGAGGGAAACTCGGTAGACCGGGCGAAACAGGCGATAACGGGCTTTTTTGCGCAGCGGGCGGGCTTTCAGCTCGAATACGTCGAAGTAGCCAATGCCGACACGCTTCAGCCCGTTGCTGAGCGGCAGGCCGACGGGCAAACGGCGGTTTGCTTAGCCGCTCAGTTGGGCAACGTTCGGCTGATCGACAATGTGGTGTTTTAACCAGCCCTGCTGCTATGAAAAAACTCTTCTCCAACCTGACTTTCTGGGTACTGACGGCCATTACCCTCGGCGTGTTACTCGGCCATTTCCGACCCGACATCGCCCTGATGCCCGTGTTGTCCAACCCGATTAAGGTCAACCTGTATTTAGCGGAATTTGAGCTAAAGACCACCTTCAGCGAATTGCTCAGCAGTGCATTCATCAGCGTCGTCAAACTGTTCATTGCGCCCATCATCTTCCTGACCATCACGCTGGGCATCATCTCGATGGGCGATCTGAAAAAAGTGGGGAAAGTCGGTGCCAAAGCGTTGCTGTATTTCGAGGTCGTGACAACGATTGCCTTAGTCGTTGGTGTGATTGTAGCCAACATTATCCGGCCCGGCGACGGCGTCTCGACCGTCGGCATTGGCGGGGGCGACATCTCGAAATACACCACAGGGGCCGCCACCTTTAGCTGGTCTAAGTTCTTCTGGGATAACGTAACCCTACAGGTGCTAGTGCTGGCCATTGTGCTGGGCGTGGTACTGAGCAACTATTCCGGACGGCAGCGCGTGGTGGATGCACTCACTCCAATCTCGAAAGCCATTTTCAAAGCACTGCACAAAGTGATGATTTTCGCTCCCATCGGCGCGTTTGGCGGCATGGCCTTTACCATTGCGAAATACGGCCTGAAAACACTGCTGCCCTTAGCCAAACTGATGCTGACGGTTTATACCACGATGGCCGTATTCATTTTTGCGGTGATGGGCCTGATTCTGTGGCAGTACCGCATCAAAATCTGGGATTACCTGACCTATATCCGCGAAGAATTATTGATTGTGCTCGGTACCTCGTCGTCGGAAGCGGCCCTGCCCTCGCTCATGGAAAAATTAGAGCGCATGGGCTGCGCCAAACCCGTCGTGGGCCTTGTTGTACCGGCGGGCTATTCGTTTAACCTCGACGGCACGACGATATACCTTTCGATGGCGACGATTTTTCTGGCGCAGGTTTTCCACGTCCACCTCACGCTGGAGCAGATTTTAACCATTATCGGCATTCTGATGGTTACCTCCAAAGGCGCGGCCGGAGTAACGGGCAGTGGGTTTATCGTGCTGGCGAGTACGCTCACGGCCATCAACGTGATTCCCATCGAAGGGCTGGCCCTGCTGCTGGGCGTCGACCGGTTCATGTCCGAAGCCCGCGCCATCACCAACTTCATCGGCAACGGTGTAGCCACCATCTGGCTCTCTAACAATGAGAAAGCCTTCGACCGCACCAAAATGGAACTCGCCTTCAGCCACGTCGCCGACACCGAATCCATCCGGCAGGATACGCCCGACAAACAGCCGATTGCCTGACCGAACCAAGAAACAAACGCACACGTTTCCCGAACAGGCGGAAACCGCTACCTTTGCCGCCCAATCACCCAAACGGACATGTTCGTTAACGTACTAAAATCGAAATTACACCGGGTTCGGGTCACGCAGGCCGAACTGAACTATGTCGGCAGCGTCACCATCGACGAAGACCTCATGGACGCGGCCGGGCTGCTGGAGAACGAGCAGGTACACATCGTCAATAACAACAACGGCGAGCGGCTCATCACTTACGTCATCAAAGGCGAACGCGGTACGGGCATCGTCTGCCTCAACGGCGCAGCGGCCCGCCGGGCACAGGTCGGCGATATTGTCATTATCATTACCTACGCCATGATGACACCCGACGAGGCCAGAACGCACAAACCCACGGTCGTTTTTCCCGATGATAACAATCATCTGGTGATCCGCTGAGGGTTATCTGGCCGTACCTGTTCATAAATTGTTAATGCGTTACCGCACCAAACGCCGTTACTTTGTGACGGCGTTTTTGGTAGCGGCCCGGTTTGGCCCGATTCATGCGCTGCTCGAAATCGACGGGCCTTCCCTCAGTCATTGCGGTTTTTATGAAGAACATCCTCAAATACCTCATTTCGCTTGCTGTTGCCGGCACCTTGCTCTGGTTTGTCTTTAAAGACATCGACTTGCCCGCCATGCTCACGGCCATCAAACAGGCCGATTACCGCTGGATCGGCGTGTCGGGTTTACTCACGATTGTGGCCCACTGGAGCCGGGGCGTCCGCTGGGGGCTGCTCATGGAACCGGTGGTTGGCCACCGCCCCACGCAGACCGATACTACGCTGGCGGTACTGACGGGCTATTTTGCCAACCTGCTCATCCCGCGCATGGGCGAAGTGACCCGCTGCGGCACCATGAACCGGCTGGAAGGCGTACCCGTCAACGTTAGTTTCGGGACGGTGGTAGCCGAGCGGTTGTTCGACGTACTGATGCTGTTGCTGCTCATCGGCCTGACGTTTGTGCTGGAGTTCGACCGGCTGAGTTCGTTCTTTCTCGACATGTTCGGGGCCAAGATTAATGGGTTGCAAAACAATGGGCTACTGCTGGTTGGCGGCCTGGTTGTGCTGGCCGGATTGGGAGCACTCGCGTGGTTGGTGTTCAAACGGTTCGAGAGCCGACTACAGCAAAATGCGCTGTATCAGAAGGCAAGCCTGTTTGCGGCCGGGCTGCTCGAAGGGTTACTGAGCGTTCGTAAACTGCGTAATCCGGGCGGGTTCATCTTCCACACGCTGCTGATCTGGACCATCTACTACCTGATGTCGTACGTGCTGTTCTTCTCCATGCCGCAAACGGCCGGGTTGGGTCCGCTGGCCGGCCTGACGATCTTAGTGATGGGCAGCATCGGCATGGCCGCCCCGACGCAGGGCGGTCTGGGAGCGTTCAACATCATGGTCGGTTCGGCGCTGGCGTTGTACGGGCTGAGTCCGCAGGTGGGGCAAACGCTGGCCACGCTCATGCTGATGTCGCAGTGGGTATTCGTGATTTTGTACGGCGGCATCGCGTTCCTGATTGTGCTCACCCGCAGCCGTCGCAACCCGGCAGTTATAGCATCAGAGTCGATGAATATAGAATCTCACCAATAAAACTGCAACGGCGGACCGGCAGATTTTTATGATCGTTATGGTTTAAAAATGATCTTTTTCTCAATCATCTCTCATCATAGTAATCATAAAAATCTGCGTTCCATGTTTACCGAATCCAAAATCCTCTCCCGCGCCGATGCCATCCAACAGGCAGAACGATGGCATACCGAGGGGAAGCGCATTGTCTTCACCAATGGCTGTTTCGATATTGTTCACCTCGGCCACATCGACTACCTCGAAAAGGCCCGCGCCCTCGGTGATAAACTCATCCTGGGTCTCAATACCGATGCCTCCGTCAGTTGCATCAAAGGTCCGCTCCGGCCCGTTGTGAACGAATACGCCCGTGCCCGGCTCATGGCGGCTCTTTCCTTTGTCGATTCAGTGACGCTCTTCGGCGAGCCAACACCCCTCGAACTGATCGAAGCCCTCCGGCCCGACATACTGGTGAAAGGCAATGATTACACCGTAACTAATATCGTTGGGGCAGACTTTGTCCTCAGTCACGGCGGAAACGTCGAGACGATTGCGCTCGTAGAGGGTTATTCGACAACGGCCCTGATCGAACGCATTACGAAGAGTTATGGGGGTTGATGAGCGGTTTTGGCACCAGATGAATTCGGGAATA
Source organism: Cytophagales bacterium (assembly GCA_038327655.1). Taxonomy (GTDB): domain Bacteria; phylum Bacteroidota; class Bacteroidia; order Cytophagales; family Spirosomataceae; genus JBBQLG01. The sequence continues at coordinate 28 of JBBQLG010000096.1, read as the reverse complement.
GTTTTCGCCGGAATCTTGTTTATTCATT
>JBBQLG010000095.1:0-24553 GCA_038327655.1 Cytophagales bacterium | reverse complement strand
TTAATTTGTCATTGGATGTCGTAGCACTGGTATTCAGCGTTACTGATTTACCCGTCAACGCATAAGCATCCGGCGGTAACAGGGCGACACATTGCCCGTGATTTAGCAGCAAACAGAAGGGCACTGCCCAACCAACGATAGTGTAGTGAATGGTGGGATTTAAAAAAACCGGCTTGTTTCAGGCCGGTTTTTTTGCGTTCGATCAGGCCCAAAGTGTCTGCAATCGTGACGTTTTCAGCAACGGGGGCAGCACCCGTTTGTCGAAGGTGTCGATGAACAGAAGATGGGCTGACGGGTACCGTTGATAGTTGGGCCAGAGACAACGACACGGGCATTTCTGCAACCATTCGGCGGGTGAGGAAGGACAAGGCTCCCGGTTCATAATTCAATTGCCCATCACACCCGCTGACGCCCAATGAGGGATTGACAAACCTAAGCACCATCGGTATGTACGGAAAAGAATAGTCGCCCGTTTTCTTGTATAGCGACTGGGGCAGGCCTATACTTGACTACGATTAGAAAAAATAGCATCTAAACAAGATAAATCGAATGGAAACCATATTTACTACTGACCGGGTACGCCCCTTGCTGAGCCGGGTGCGGGCCTTCGTTGAGGAGGAACTGCTGCCGCTCGAAGCCGACTATCACACCCGGCCCATGTCGGAAACGATTGTCCTGCTGGATCAGAAACGCGAAAAAGTGAAAGACCTCGGCCTGTGGGGCCTGGCTCTGTCGGAACACGACGGAGGTGCAGGCCTGACCCTTTGTGAGTTTGGGCAGTTAAGCGAGGTGATGGCCTGGACACCGTTTTTCGGGCACTACGTTTTCGGCTGTCAGGCACCCGACATCGGCAACACCGAACTGCTGCACAAATTCGCGTCCGACGACCTGAAACGGGCCTACCTCAAACCCCTGACCGACGGCCTGATTCGTTCCTGTTTCTCGATGACCGAACCCGAATACGCCGGTTCCAACCCGACGCGACTCGGTACCACCGCCGTGCGGGACCGGGGCGCCGGACCGGGGGATGAATACGTTATCAACGGTCATAAATGGTTCACGTCCTCTGCCGATGGTGCTGCGTTTGCCATTGTTATGGCCGTGACCAATCCCGACGCGGCCCGCCATCAGCGGGCCAGTATGATTGTGGTGCCGACCGAGACGCCGGGCTTTATCCACGTCCGCAAGATTCCGATTTTTGGCGAAGCGGGCGAGGGCTGGTTCAGCCATTCGGAGGTGCGTTACGAAAACTGTCGCGTACCCGTCTCGAACCTGATCGGGGGCGAAGGGATGGGCTTCCGGCTGGCACAGGAGCGATTGGGGCCGGGCCGGATTCACCACTGCATGCGCTGGATCGGGCAGGCCGAACGTGCGCTCGATCTCATGTGCCAACGGGCCGCTACCCGCGAGCTGGACGATGATGTGATGATGGGCGAAAAGCAGTTCATTCAGGGCTTCATCGCCGAAAGCCGGGTCGAAATTGATTCCTGCCGGTTGTACGTACTCGATACGGCCTATAAAATCGACCAGGTTGGGGCGTCGGCGGTGCGCGACCAGATTGCGGGCATCAAATTCCACGTCGCCAACATGGTGCTGCGGGTCCTCGACCGGGCCATTCAGGTCTACGGCGCCATGGGTGTTACCGACGATACAATCCTGTCGGCGGTGTACCGGCACGAGCGGGGTGCCCGGATCTGGGACGGTGCCGATGAGGTTCACAAGCAATTCCTGGCCTTGAGCATCCTGAAAAACTACGGATTAGACATCCGCAAAAAACGTACTTCACCGGCAACGGCCGACCGCCCCGTCCCCCTCTCCTTGACGTAAGGAGAGGGGTGGCAACTTAGACACCGAGCCTGCTCCCCTCTCCTTACGTCAAGGAGAGGGGCTGGGGGTGAGGTCAACCATCCATGAAAGCAATTATGTGCCATGCCTACGGGCTGCCCGATACCCTTACACTTAACGACATTCCGTCGCCCGAACCCGGACCGGGGCAGGTGCTGATCGACGTGAAAGCCTGTAGTCTGAATTTTCCCGATACGCTTACCATCCGCAACATGTACCAGTTTAAGCCACCGCTACCCTTTTCGCCGGGGAGCGAAGCGGCTGGTGTGGTGCGGGCGGTGGGCGAGGGTGTCAGGCACCTTAAACCCGGCGACCGCGTATTTACCTTCGGGTCGCACGGGGGGCTGGCCGAAGAATTGGTGTCGGATGCCCGCGTAACCGTCCCCATTCCCGACGAGATGGACTTCGTGACGGGGGCGTCAACCATGTACGCCTACGGCACCTCGTACCACGCCCTGAAAGACCGTGCGCAACTGAAACCCGGCGAAACGCTACTGGTTTTAGGAGCTGCCGGGGGCGTAGGATTGGCCGCCGTGGAACTCGGTAAACTCATGGGCGCAACGGTCATCGCCGGAGCATCGACCGACGAAAAACTCGCCGTTTGCGCCGAGAAAGGAGCGACTCATCTCATCAATTATTCGACCGAGGACCTGCGTGAACGGATTAAAGACATCACCGGCGGAAAAGGTGTCGATGTGGTGTATGATCCCGTGGGTGATAAATGGGCTGAACCGGCTATCCGGTCGCTGGCGTGGCGCGGACGTTACCTCGTGGTGGGCTTTGCCGGGGGCGAAATACCAAAGATTCCGCTTAACCTGGCCCTGCTGAAAGGCAGCGCGTTGGTGGGCGTTTTCTGGGGCTTATTCACGCAGAAAGAACCGGCCCTGAGCATCAAAAACATGCAGGAGATCGCGATGTACGTCATGCAGGGAAAATTGTCTCCGCACATTCACAAACTTTACGCGCTGGCCGACGCCCCGCAGGCCCTTACCGACATGATGGACCGCAAGGTAATTGGTAAGGCCGTGGTTGTGCTGTCGGAGGAGGTAACGATGCCAACGGCGCGGGTTGTTCCGGTGGAAGAAGCCGCGAAACCCCCGCGCAGGGAGGGACAGACGCTGGTTTTTGATAATCTGGCGCACTTGAAAACCTATGCCGGGCAGGAGTTAGGCGTCTCGGACTGGGAGCCGATCACGCAGGCGATGATTAACCAGTTTGCCCAGGCTACCGGCGACCACCAGTGGATTCATGTCGACCCCGAACGGGCCAAATCCGGGTTGCCGGGCGGCACGACCATTGCGCACGGTTTTCTGGTGCTGTCGCTGTCGCCGAAGTTTTCGTACACCCTTTATAGTGTGGCCTCGGCGAAGATGGCTCTTAACTACGGCACCAATAAAGTTCGGTTTACGTCGCCGGTGCCGTCCGGGAGCCGGGTCCGAATGCGGGCTGTGTTGAAAGAAGTCGAAGCGGTACCGGGCGGAGCCAAAATCCTGACCGAAGCCATTTTTGACATTGACGGCCAGGAGAAACCCGCCTGCGTGGCGGAGTTGCTGAGTATGGTGTATGAGTAAATACTCTTAAAAACCCCATCCCCTAAAGGGGCGTAGACCTTAGCTTCAAGTATCTAAGATCTACGCCCCTTTAGGGGATGGGGGTACGGAATAGGGGTTAACGGCTTACCGCCCGTATTCCATCACCATAAAGCTGCCCGGAACAACCGGTGGCCGTGGGCGCGGGTTCTCGGTCGTAGCCGCCGGTGCCGTGCCGTACTGCGCGGTTATGACAAAAATATGGTTCGTTTTGGGGTCGATGGTGATCGTGCGGGCACCGCGTTCGGTGGCAACGGTCTGCACAGCCGCAAACTGACCCGGCTTCTCTTCCTTCACGACCGTCATCGAGCCTTCGCCATTGGAACTGACAGCGGCTCCGAATGCAGTGTCAAACACGGCACCATCCACCCCACTCCCGATGGGTACTTGCGCCAGTTCTTTGCCGGTCTGCGAATCCAGTACGATCATCATTTGGTTGTGGCAGGTGCTGAACAGCCGGTGATGTACTTTATCGAAAGCCAGACCGGTGGGTTCTTCGCCCTTGCCTAATGACCAGCGGTGCTTCACGGCCAGCGTTTTCGCGTCAAATCCGACGATCTCGTTCTTGTCTTCCAAATTCACGAAAATCATGCCCTTGTCGTCCGTGACGGCGGCTTCGGGGGCACCACCCAACTCGGCCGTGCCGACAACCTTGCCTGTGGCCGCTTCGAGGACCGTGGCACTGCTGCCTTCGTTATTGAAAATGAATACCCGGCCCGAAAACGCATCGTACAGGATGGCGTCGGGCTTTTTACCGGTCGGAATGTCGGCTAAGGCTTTGAAGGTTTTTAGGTCGAACATCGTGGCGGTGTTCGGGCGTCCGTTGGTCGTGTACCCGACGTTGGCCTTGTTCACCACGGCGATGCCATGAATGCCGGGCGTGTTCGGAATAACGCCTACTTTTTCGTGCGATTTCAGGTCGAGTACTTCCACCTGCGTTCCGTGCGACAGATAGAGTCGTCCGCCTTCGGCATCGGCGAGGAGGTAATCCCAGCCACCTTCTCCGCCGACAACCGTTTTCTTCACGAGATGATAGCCCGCCGGGGTTTGGGCGTAGAGCGACCCGGTCAGGCACAGACCAATAAGGGTAATCCAGATTGTTTTCATGGGGTTGGTTTATGGGTGCGTAATGCTCCGGTAATACTACCGCATAAATCTGTGGAAAGGCTGTAGCAACAATACAGAATCCCCCCGGAATTGACCGGTATATTTGACGGAATAATGCACCAATTCATCAATAGTCCAGTCAACGTATGCGTTTAATATATACCTGCCTCGTCGTACTCATTGCCACGGGCATTGTTTCGGCTCAGGAAACGGGCAACCCTGCCCCAACCCCGGTTGTCAATCAACCGGTGATTACGCCCGCCAAAGGCACTACCAAAATGACTGGCTACGTGGTTGATTCGACCCTGACAGCCGCCGTCGAGTTCGCTAATGTAGCCTTGTACAGCAAGGAGACGAACAAATTAGTGGATGGTACTGTAGCCGACGATAAGGGTAAATTTACCCTTACCCGCGTGGCGCCAGGATCGTACAAACTCCTGATTTCGTTTATAGGCTTTAGTGCCAAAACCATTGATAACCTGACCGTTGTGAAAGGACAGGACATCAATGTGGGCGCGATTCGGTTAACGGCCCGTACCAAAACCCTCAACGAAGTAACGGTAACGGGGCAGAAGGCGCTGGTAGAAGACAAGGTAGACCGGCTGATTTTTAACGCCGACCGCGACCTGGCCGCCAAGGGGGGTGATGCGACCGATATTCTCAAAAAAGTACCGATGCTGACCGTGGATTTGGCCGGGAACGTCTCGTTGCAGGGCAGCCCCAACGTGCGGGTGCTGATCAACAACAAACCCTCGTCGATTCTGGCCGGGAATCTGGCCGATGCGCTCCGGCAGATTCCCGCCGACCTGATTAAAACGGTAGAGGTGATTACATCGCCCTCGGCCCGTTACGATGCCGAAGGAACCGGGGGGATCATCAACATCATTACCAAGAAAAATAGCTTGCAGGGTCTGCACCTCGACATTGACGGCGGGCTGGGAAACCGGGCCTCGACGCTGGGGCTGAACGGAAATTTCCGGCAGGGGAAACTCGGAATCAGCCTCAACGGCAGCGGCCGGGCTGCCTACAACAAAGCGTCCAGTGACCTGCAACAGACAACCCGGCTGTATGCCGATGGGCAGATTGGTTCGACGGTGCGGACCAGTCAGCAGATCAACGGAACCGAAAATGGGCTGTTCGGGCAATACGCGCTGGGGTTAGACTACGATCTGGCCAAAAACCAGTCGCTGACCGCCAACGTTCGCTTTGGCCTGCGGAATCAGACCCGCGATCAGCACCAGAATACGACGCTGTTCACCAACGAACTGGCTGGTACCTCCTCAAACCGGGACGTTACCATTAAGGACCTGTCCAACTCGGTCGACCTCAACGTTGATTACCTGCATACCTACGGCCCGCAGAAGGAGTGGAGCGTTTCGTCGCAATTCAGCCAGAATAACCTGACCAATAATTTCGATGCCAGCCTGCTCAGTCAGACGGGCGATGTGGCGAGTCGGCAACGGAACCTGAACGGAAATACCAGCAAAGAATTCGTGTTGCAGACCGATTACCAGACGCCCCTGACCGCCAATCAGTCGCTGGAATTTGGCGCAAAAACGACCATGCGTCAGGTGAACAGTCAGTACCAGTACCTGTTGGCGGGTGTGGTGCCGGACTACGTACCCGACGCGAAAAACCCGGCCGGTTTACTGAATTATGACCTGTCGATTGGGGCGGCTTACCTGTCGTACACCCTCACGACCAAGAGCAAAATCACCTTTAAGGCCGGGGCGCGGTACGAATACACGCACGTTGGCGCATCCGTTCAGCAGGGGCCAATCAATATTCCGGCGTACGGAAAGTTAGTGCCCAGCATTAACCTGTCGAAGAAAATCACCGAAAATGGCACGTTGAAATTAGCCTATAACCGCCGGATTCAACGCCCCGGTGTGCAGGACCTGAACCCGAACTTCAACGCATCGAACCCGCTCAATATCCGCATGGGCAATCCCCTGCTGAAACCCGAAGTGACGGACCGGATCGAACTGGGATACAGCACGTATATCAAAAAAACGTACCTGAACCTATCGGTGTACGCCCGCCTGAACCGGGATGACATTCAGTCCGTAAGCCGCCGGTCTGACACGCTGGCCGGGGCCGTGGTGACGACCGTATCGAACGTGGGGAAAGAGTACAACTATGGCACCAACCTGTTCGGCACAGTCAATATTACGCCCAACTGGAGCCTGAACATCAACTTAGATCTGATGTACCGCTACATCAGCGGCCTGGTACCCGGCCTGACGGGGCAGTCCGTTACGCTGACCAACACAGGTTTCCGTGTCGGTGGCCGTTTCGATACGCAGGCGCAGTTGGGTAAAGGCTGGGCCGTACAGGGTAGTTTCGGGAGCCGGGGCCGTGATTTTCAGTTGCAGGGCTACCGGACAGGTTTCGTGCAGTATTCGCTGGGCTTGCGGAAGGAGTTTACCAGCAAACGCGGCAGCATCGGACTGGCCGCCGACAATTTCCTGACGCGGGGTATGGTGTTCAACAATGTGCTGAACTCGGCTCCCTTCGATCAGATGTTCCGGCAGCGCGTCTATAATTCGAGCGTTCGATTGACCTTCAGTTACAAACTTGGTCGGCTCAAGGTAACGTCCCCTAAAAAGCGGAGTGCCGGTCGCGATGAGGACGGCAACGACTGAGTGATACCAGGCCGGATACTCGCATACGGTCATTTCTTGCCACATTATCAGTTATTATAAAGCTCAAATCCCGCTGATCGGCACAGGCCAGTCAGCGGGATTTGAGCTTTCTAATAACTGGTTGGTACGGGTAGGTCTCCAATGTATCAAGGATTAATTGACACTATTAAATATGAAATGATTATTAACGCAATGGCTTGCACAAACCATCGAAGAAGTAACAAATGAAGTCGATGTGTATTTTTTATATAAAATTTAGCGCAATAATTTAATCAAAGGGTAATAAGCGGAATAGAATCTTACCGGTGGTGTAGCTTTACCTTCGTGCCGTTTTTATTGAGTATACATAGCTGAATGAAACGGTTCATTTTATGGGAAACACTTACAAAAACTACGTTGAACGGGTAAAATTTCTCCGGAAAATCACCTGTCATCTATTGCTATTATCAATCACTTTGGGCGCGAATACCTCGTTCGCCCTTCAGCAAATTGATCGGACGCTTCAGGGTACGGTTACCGATGAAAAACAGCAGCCGTTACCCGGTGTATCCATTGTTGTAAAGGGTACTACGCGGGGTACAACAACTGATTTAAACGGTAATTATACACTGCGTCTAACGAATGAAAAAGACAGCCTGACGTTTTCTATTATTGGTTTCGTCACTCAGTCATTTAAACTGGGTAATCAGGCAACGCTGAACGTTAATTTACAACCCGACGTAAAACAGCTTCGGGATGTTGTGGTAATTGGTTACGGTACGGCCAGTAAAAGAGATGTTACCGGCTCTATCACTACGGTAAAAGCCGAGGAATTTAATAATGGCGTACTCACCACCCCTGCGGAACTTCTTCAGGGTAAAGTAGCCGGTTTAAACGTGACCAAAAGCGGTGACCCGAATCAGCGGCCGGCCGTTATTCTTCGCGGGCCGTCAACGTTGCGGGCGGGAACGGCGCAGGAACCGTTCTACGTAATTGACGGGGTTCCCGGCGCATCGATTGACTTGCTGGCCCCGGCTGATATTGAGTCGATTGATGTGTTGAAAGACGCATCAACAACCGCTATTTACGGATCTCGTGCGGCCAACGGCGTTATTATTATTACGACCCGCCGGGTAAAAGCCGGGCAAAGCAGGTTATCGTACAACGCATACATCGCCACCGAAAAAGTATCGAAGCAGATTGATATGCTCAGCGGTGACGAATTACGGGCGTATCTGAAAAGTAACGGTCAAACGCTGACTCCAACGCTCGATGATGACGGCTCGAACACGAACTGGCAAAAACTGGTCGAACGCAGAGGTTATTCGCAGAACCATAATATCTCGTACGGTGGTGCCACCAATACGGTTGATTACGGGGTAAGTGCAAACTACCTCATTAACAATGGCATTTTGAAAAATACATCGCTGGAGCGTACCATTCTGAAAGGATACGTTAATCAGCGATTTTTTGATAATCGCCTGCGGTTGGGTGTTACCATTACGAACAGTAATTCTAAAAGCGACGACATTGTTCAGTCGCAGGTGCTTCCCGGCATACTATTCTATTTGCCAACAGTAAGCCCGTTTAATCCGGACGGTACATACAAAGAAAATTACAACCGAACGGGTAGCGGTACCCGAAATCCACTCTCGCTGGTTGATAATAATTTTATCAAAGTCGACAATAACAAAACCCTGATTAATGGGATTGTGCAGGTTGATATTATCCCCGGCCTTAAATATACGTTGTCCGGCTCGACTCAGAAAGACCAGAACAATTACAATTATTATTTTAACAGCGCATCGGGGCTGGCCGTAAACTACAATGGTCAGGCCAGCCGAACGGCGTACCTGAATACAAACAGCGTTGTCGAGTCCTATTTTAATTACGACAAAGAATTCGGCGTAAACTCGCTTAAATTACTGGCTGGTTATTCGTATCAGCAAAACCGTAGCAACGACGGATTCGGCGTAACGACCCAGAATTTTTCCAACGATAATTTAACGTATAATAACCTGTACCTGTCAAATCCGTCTACACTCTCGCAGGTTACTTTTGATAATAACCCCATCTCCACGCTGCGGTTGATTTCCTTTTATGGCCGGGTGCAATACCAGTTCAACAGCAAATACCTGTTTCAGGCATCGCTGCGGAATGATGGTTCGTCGGCCTTTGGTGCAAGCAATCGTTGGGGCTACTTCCCGGCCGTTTCGGCGGGCTGGCGCATCTCCGATGAGCAATTTATCCGGGCCATTCCCCTCATCAGCGATTTGAAACTGAGAGTCGGTTATGGCGTTTCGGGTAATAGTGATGGGTTTAATGCCTTCTCGTCGCTGCTGGTGTATGGTACGCAAACGCAGGGCAGTGCGAAGTTTCTGTACAACGGCAACATTACGAATGCCATCGGGCCGGTACGAAACGATAACCCCAACCTGAAATGGGAGAGTACGGCTACCACCAACATCGGGCTTGATTTTGGCATCCTGAATAACCGAATTAGTGGTTCGGTCGATTATTACATCAAAAAAACGTCCGACCTGATTACGGATTATGCGGTGTCGACAACCCAGTTCTTTGTGCCGACCATTACGGCTAACGTGGGTACCATAAAAAACAGCGGAGTCGAACTGGTACTGAACGCAACGGCCATTGCCACCCGGAATTTTCGGTGGAAAACGACGGTTAATTTCGCGCACAATACGAACGTTGTCGAAAGTTTGTCCAACGATATTTACACGCTGAAACTGATACAGACGGCTCAGTTGGGTGGTAAAGGGCAGTCCGGCAATTACAGTCAGGTGGTGCAGCCGGGTTACCCAATCGGTACGTTTAACCTCTGGCATTACTTAGGTAAAAATGATTCCGGCGTCAGCACGTACCAAAAAGCAGATGGTTCGGTAACGGCCACTCAGCCATTGACAACGGATGCGATGATTGCGGGCAATGCCCAGCCCAAATTGATTTATGGCTGGAGCAACAACGTAAGCTACCGGAAGTTTGACCTGAACTTTCTGGTGCGCGGTGTTTTAGGCAATAAAATACTGAATGCTACGCTGGCTAACCTGAACAATCCGACAGACGCGAAACTACAGAACATTCCCCGCTTCACATTGGGCGAATCTTTCAAGGACATTAACGGGTATCTGATATCCGACCGCTTTTTGGAGAGTGGTTCGTACCTGCGCCTGGACAATGCCTCGCTGGGCTACACGATTAAACCCAGTACGCAGGCCATAAAAAATATTCGCCTGTATTTGTCGGGAAATAACATTTTTGTTCTTACAAGTTATCGCGGTGTCGATCCTGAAATCAACATTGGTGGTCTAACCCCCGGTATCGACAATAATAATTTTTACCCAAAAACACGCACGTTCATCTTTGGGGTATCCGCCACATTTTAATTAACGATAATCGATATCGACATGAAAAAACTACTATCATTTTTTATAACTGGTGCACTATTTATTCTGGTGAGTGCGTGCCGAAATCTGGACGTACCCGTTGAATCGCAGTACGTAAAGGAAAACTTTCCGGCAACTTCATCCGATTATGCCGCTTTATTCGGTACGATGTACTCCAATCTGTCATCCAATTATGCGATTAACTATTGGCGGATGCAGGAGCTTTCGACCGATGCCGCTATTTTACCGGCCCGCGACGGAAACTTCGATGACGGCGGCCAATACCGGCAAATGCATTACCACACCTGGACCATTGACCATCCGTACGTAACGGGAATCTGGCAGTGGGGTTTTGGCGGTATCAATAACTGCAATCGCCTGATTACGCTGACGAATTCGTCGAAAGCGTCTGATGCCAGTAAGGTCGCCAGTATTGCCGAAGTGAAAGCAATGCGGGCCTTGTACTATTACTTCATGATGGAAATTTATGGCAACGTTCCCATCATTACCGATTTTCCAACGACTACCCTGCCCGCTACCAAGCCGCGAGCCGAGGTGTTTAAATTCATTGAAACGGAGTTGCTGAGTATTTTGCAGCAGTTGCCCGCTAAAACCAACGTCAGTGCCACAAATATTTTGCAGTATGGACGGCCTACGAAGGGAATGGTTTTTGCCCTGCTCGCCAAAATGTATCTGAACGCGGGTGTTTATACCGGTACGCCCCGTTACACGGATGTAGTCGCGATGGCCGACAGCGTTCAGCGCAATCCCAATTACACACTCGATGCCCGGTTCCGCGATATTTTTCTGCCAAACAACGGTCCGCAGATCAATGAGACCATCTTTGCTGTTCCCTACGACCAGCAAATACCCGGTAATCAGTTTACCCGATTTGGCTTTTTCGCGTTCCTGGCACCCGCGTATGGGTTTAATGTGGGGTTGAGCATTGCCATGAGCACCACGCCGGAATTTTACGCCCGCTTTAATTTGAAAGGCGATCTTCGGAATAATACATGGCTGGTTGGCCCGCAGTTTTTACCCGACGGCAATGGCGGGTTTACGACACAACCGGCAACTTATCCCGGTACAACAACTCAGATTGTCCTTATCCCTGCGCTGACGCTGGTTCCCGGCAAACCAATGGACCTGGGCAACACATTGGTTAGCCAGTCTACCGGTATTCGTTCCATCAAATATTATCCCGACCCGACCATGATTCAGGCAACACGCCTGAACAGCAACGACGTGCCGGTTTTCCGGTTGGCGGATGTGTACCTGATGAAAGCCGAAGCCATTTTGCGCGGGGCACCGGCCACTACGGTCAACGGGGTGTTGCAAACGCCGGACGTGTTGGTGAACCGGCTGCGGACACGGGCTGGTGCGCCCCAGGCGGCCGGGGTTACACTCGATGACTTACTCGACGAGCGGGCGCGGGAATTGTCCTGGGAGGGCTGGCGCCGGAATGACCTGATTCGGTACGGCCTCTTTGAAAAAGAATACCCGCTGCCGAACGATAACCTGACCATGAACAAAGACGTTACCCGACGGCTTTACCCCATCCCCATTTCCGAAATCAGACTTAACTCGAGCTTAGTACAAAATCCCGGTTATTGATCGGGTAATCATAATCACGGGCGCATTCATCCGGCCACCGGCAGACATAAATCTGCCGGTGGCCGACTAATTAATCAATTCTATGAAAATTAGTTTATCTCTGCTTTTTCTGATCGCTTTATCCGCGTTTATCGGTAATGGGTCTGATGATTTACCCATTAACCGGATTCAGGTTATCGGTTCGCACAATAGCTATAAGCAGGCCATTGATCCGGCTTTATTTAAAGCTTTTCAGGGACGGGATTCGGCGTCTGCCAGTAAAATTGACTACGAACACATTAGCCTGACCGATCAATTGAACATGGGTTTACTGAACCTCGAAATTGATGTATACGCCGATGAAAAGGGCGGTCGATATGCCCACCCGAAAGGCCTGGATTTGGTTAAAAATCAGGCACCTTTCGATCCCGAACATAAAATGGATCAACCCGGATTCAAGGTCTTTCACATCGTTGACCTCGACTTTCGCAGCAATTGTTTAACACTGGTTGATTGCCTGAAAGAATTACGGACATGGTCCACAGCACACTCCAATCACAATCTGATTTTTATTACCCTCGAAGGCAAGGACCAGGCACTTCCCATACCAGGATATACCACGCCCGAAAAATTCACGGAGAAAACACTCGATGAATTAGATAAAAACCTGCTGGAGTATTTAGGAAAAGAACACATCATTACCCCCGATGATGTACGCGGGAAATACGTTACAATAGAAGAAGCCGTGCTGAAAAGTAACTGGCCGACTCTGAAGAAAGCAAAGGGTAAGTTTCTGTTTATCTTAGATGATAAAACGGCCAAGCGGCAACTGTACGGTGCGGGCCATCCATCGCTACAAGGACGGGTAATGTTCACGAATGCTGACCCTGGTACACCCGAAGCCGCCACGATGATCCGCAACAACCCAAACGATCCTGAAATAAAAGACCTGGTCAAAAAAGGATATATTATCCGTACACGGGCGGATTCAGACACGCAGCAGGCCCGAAAAAATGATAAAAGTGATTTTGTAGCGGCCTGCAGTTCGGGCGCACAAATTATCACGACGGATTATTACCTGAAGAGCACCCATTTTAAATCGGACTATTCGGTGAGTTTCGAGGGAAATACCTACTTCCGGGTGAATCCGTTGTTTACAACGAAGTAGTTAGCTACCGGACCGCCACCCATTCGCCGTAAATCAGTCAGGCCGCGTTGAAACGACGAATGGCTGTCCGTACCCGTACCACTTGCCCCACCACGCCTGTAAACTGCGCTGGATTTCGGCTTCGCGGGCGTTCTGAAGGCATCGAATTTTGTCAGGCCTCGACCGGCTCCTGATATACTTTGATGAACTGAGCCGCTGATAGTATCGGCAGTGCGTAGGTAACGCCATTCAGGTCTGCGAATTCGACGAGATACGTTTGATCGTCAAATACTTCTACGATTGCGCCCAAACTGCCTTTTCTGAGTTTCTCATCAGGTAGGTCTGTTAGGAGCACAATGACATCCAACAATTTCAGCGGGTCCATATTCTTACAGTCTACGGTTTTATGTAGCAACTAACTAAGCGCGGAAACGATTCTTCATACCGTACAATCCAGGCCGTTCTTACGATTGCTGTTTGATTGTCATGAGTCATCCTGAAATCAACCGAATACAGGCTACCCTGTTTGAGCCATTTGATTGGGCCTCATTCATTAAAATAGCCGTGAATATCGTCTCTCTAAGAAACGGATAGTCAACCGCTGTAATGCCTAAAGCTGATTTAAAGACACGGGCTTTGTGTTTGCCAATAGTGTGCGTTTCCGACAAACAATAGTTCGCTAATTTTTGGTCGTCAATGAATGCTTTTTCGGCAAAAGGCAGCAGCATGAGGCAAATGTAATCTTCCCGGACCGCTTGTCAATACCCGTACCACTCGCCCCACCATGCCTGCAGACTGCGCCGGATTTCGGCCTCGCGGGCGTTCTGGCCGGGTTCGTAGAGTTTGTGGCCCTTCAGGTCGTCGGGCAGGAAATTTTGCCGGGCAAAGTTACCGGCGTGGTCGTGTGAATACTGGTAGTTTTGGCCATAGCCAATTTCCTTCAGTAGCCGGGTCGGGGCGTTGCGTAGCGCCAGCGGAACAGGCAGGTGGGCTGTCTTTTCGGCCAGGGCCATCGCTTCGTTAATGGCCATGTAGCTGGCATTGCTCTTGGGCGACGTGGCCAGATAAACGGCCACTTGTGAGAGAATGATCCGGCATTCGGGGTAGCCAATTACTTTCACGGCCTGAATGGCTTCGGAGGCCATAATCATCGCCGTAGGGTTGGCATTGCCGATGTCTTCGGAGGCCATAATCAACATCCGTCGGGCAATGAAAATAGGGTCTTCCCCGGCAACCATCATCCGGGCCATCCAGTACAGAGACGCGTTGGGGTCGGAGCCGCGCAGGGACTTGATAAACGCCGAAATGATGTCGTAATGCTGCTCGCCGGATTTGTCGTAGCGGGCAATGTTCTGCTGCGCCACGGTCGTTACCCCTTCGTCGGTAAGGCGTAAAGGGTCCCTCGAAACATGAGCCGAAACGACTAATTCCAGTAAATTCAACAGCTTACGGGCATCCCCGCCCGACAGACGCAGAAGCGCATCGTAGGAGTCGACGGTTACGTTTTTCTGTTTCAGAAACGCATCCTGTGCCAGTGCCCGGTCTACCACCTGTACCAGTTCGTCGCGGCTCAGCGATTCCAGAATGTACACCTGACAACGCGACAGCAGGGCACCGTTCACCTCGAACGACGGGTTTTCGGTGGTCGCCCCAATCAGGGTGATCTGCCCCTTTTCGACCGCACCCAGCAAAGCGTCCTGCTGGCTTTTGTTGAACCGGTGAATTTCGTCGATAAACACCACGGGCGGAAACAGCCCGGCCGGGCGGGCCAGCACTTCGCGCACTTCCTTCACCCCCGCGTTGATGGCACTTAGGGCAACAAACGGACGTTTTACGGCTTCGGCCAGCAACAGTGCCAGCGTTGTTTTACCCACACCGGGTGGCCCCCACAAAATCATCGACGGCAGGCGACCGGCTTCCACCGCCCGGCGGAGCGCCCCGGTTGGACCAATCAGTTTTTGCTGACCAATAACGTCATCGAGCGAGTGCGGACGGATGCGTTCGGGTAGCGGTATCGTGTCTGAATTCATTCGGCAAAATTACCCCGGCCACGGCCCATAAAAAAGCCGGTCGCTCCGTAAGGGCAACCGGCTTCGGGGTAGTAGTCTGGTGTTACCGGACTATGCCAATACTACATTATCGTGGGTTATGTATTTTTTGAGCGTACTGAGGGCACCAAAAATCAGGTTATACACCGATTGAATATTGATGTGCATCAGGGCTGAAATTTCTTCGTTGCTCAGGTTCTGGAAATACCGCAGGTAAACGGCTTCGCGCTGACGGCGGGGGAGTCGTTCCATAGCCGAGTGCAGGCAGTTGTTCAGGAATGAGTCTTCTTCGTGGGCAATCAGCAGGGCTTCGTGGGAGGGGTCAGAGCCGGGTAGAAGGCCACTGTTTACGTCGTCCTGACTGCTGATTTTTTGCTCGGCGGTGAGGTGACGAACCACTTTGCGCTTGATGGAGGCCATCAAGTAAAAGCGAACGGAGGTAGTTGGGCCAATGGTTTGGCGGTGTTTCCAGAGTTCGACAAATAGGTCGTGTATGCAATCTTTAATCAGGGCACGATCACCGGCAAAATGGGTACAGTAGTGGTAGAGAACCTGCACGTAGTTTCGGTACAACTGGGCAAATGCTTCTTCATTACCAGCGCGAAACTGGTCCCACAGCATTTCTTCATCCTGACGGGGCGTCGTACGAGAGCGGGGCATAGCGGAGTGAGGAGAATTTAGGGTTTAGGCTGGCTGTAAACATATTGATAATAAATTGAATAAAAAAGGGTTAATAATCAAACTTACACAAAGGCCCGGCTGCTAAAAAACAGTCGGGCCTTTGTAACTACAAGTGTACTAATCAGTTTGTTAGAATAGTGTCAGTGAAGGAAAAAATACGACCATCAAACAGTCCTTTGTCGCTTAATTTTATATTTGGGATTACTAACAGGGCCATAAACGACAAGGTCATAAAAGGGGCGGATAATCTACTGCCTAACTCATTTTTTGCGAATGCATCGAGTTGGGCGTACTGATGGGCCACCGCATAGCCATCAACGTCGGTCATCAGACCCGCCACCGGCAGCGGCAACAGGTGTTCCTGTCCAGCAGCCGTTGCTGCGGCACCCACGGCGGTTAATCCACCGGTAGCATTAATCACTAAATTGATGGCCCGGCACAGGCTCTCATCGTCGCAGCCAACCGCCGTAATATTATGCGAATCGTGCCCAACCGACGACGCTATCGCGCCCTGCTTCAGGCCGAAGTTTTTGATAAAGGCGACGGCGGGTGGAGCGTCGGCGTAGCGGTTGACGACCACTAATTTCAGGATGTCGCGGGTAACGTCCGGTACGATTTGGTCGTTCTCAATTTTCGGTTCGAGATGGAGTTCGTTGGTGATGAGCTGACCGTCGAGGGCTTCGATCACGCGGATCAGGCTGGTGTTTTCACCGGTATCTACCCGGAAATCCGTCGGCGTTTTGGGGGAACAGTGGAACTGGTTAACGTGCTCACTTCGCAGGTCAGGGATGAGCGATTGACCGCTTTGGGCTACAACTTCACCGTTGATAGTGGTTTGTTGGACCGTAAAGGTTTGCAGATCACTCACCACGATAAAATCGGCTGGGTCGCCTTCGCGCAGCAGACCCACGGGCATCCGGTAATGCAGCACCGGGTTTAGACAGGCCGCCCGCAGCACATTCCAGAGCGAATGCCCGGCTTGCAACGCCCGCACGACCAACTGATTGATGTGTCCTACCGCCAGCGTGTCGGGGTGTTTATCGTCCGAACAGAACATGATTTGTTCTGGAAATTCGGCCAGCAACGGGATCAGCGCGTCGAAATTACGGGCGGCACTGCCCTCACGAATCAGAATGTTCATGCCCCGCCGGATCTTGTCCAGACCTTCGTCGTAGGTGAAACACTCATGGTCGGTCGACATACCCGCGTCGATGTATTGTTGGGCTTCGTCGCCCGTCAGGCCCGGCGCGTGGCCATCGACGGGTTTGTTGACCGCCTGGGCGAGGGCGATTTTGGCCATTACGACCGGGTCGTAGTGCAACACACCCGGAAAATTCATCATCTCGGCCAGATAACCGATTTCCTTCATGCTCAGCAACCGCCCGATATCAGTCACATCAATAGTGGCACCGGCGGTCTCAAACGAAGTAGCGGGTACGCAGGAGGGTGCCCCGAACATAAACTTAAACGGCACCCGTGCGCCATCGGCAATCATGTATTCCACGCCCGGCACCCCCAGCACGTTGCCGATTTCGTGCGGGTCCGACACCGTAGCCACCGTACCATGCACCACCGCCAGCCGGGCAAACTGTGCCGGGGTCAGCAACGAGCTTTCGACGTGGACGTGGGCATCCACAAAACCCGGCAACAGATACGGTTCGCCCGGTTGTTCGGGGCCGAGCCGTTCCAGGCGGGTGATGCGACCATTGGTAACGGTGAGTGTACCGTAGTAGATCGTTTTGTCGAAAAGGTCAATAATGTTGATGGGCTGCATAGGAGAACGGAACGGTTAGCGGCCAAAGATAACCAGCCGAAAAGTTGATCGCCCGCATTGGTGGGGTTGCTGCGTGAAATAAACGGTCGCTGGGGTATAATATCGGCCATAGCCCCTTTTCTTTGCAGAAACTCTATGAATCCATAATGGCTGCCCGCGTCCTCAAAGTTCACCCCGCCGATAACGTTATTGTTGCCCTGCGCGACCTGCCTGCCGGGGAGCGCATCGACTTCAACGAGCAACATTACGACCTGCCGTACTCTGTATCGGCGAAGCATAAATTCGTGACGGAGGACCGCCAAACTGGCGACCCCATCACGATGTATGGCGTTCGGGTGGGCAAAGCCACGCAGCCCATCCGCCGGGGCGAACCCGTAACGACGTTCAACCTGAAGCACGATGCCGACCGGTACGGTTTAGATAAAAAACAGCCCTACACCTGGCAACCGCCCGATGTGTCGGCCTGGAAAGACCGCACCTTTATGGGCTATCCCCGCGCCGATGGCCGGGTAGGCACCCGAAATTACTGGCTCGTAGTACCGCTCGTATTCTGCGAAAACCGGAACATCCTGACCCTGAAAGATGCCTTCGAGCGCGAACTCGGCTATGCTCAAACCGACATCTACCGTGAGCAGGTCCGGGAACTGCTGCACCTCTATCAAGTCGGCGATATGCAGACGCTCAAGAAGATGGAGCCGTTTACCGACCCGTCGCAGATGCACACGCTGTCCAGTCCGGCCGTAAATCGTCCGTTCAAAAACGTGGATGGCATTAAGTTTCTGACTCACGAAATGGGTTGTGGCGGCACCCGGCAGGATTCGGCGGTGCTGTGTTCGCTGCTGGCGGGCATGATTAATAATCCCAATGTGGCCGGGGCAACCATTCTCAGCTTAGGGTGTCAGCATTTGCAGGCCGACATGATCGAGAAAGAGATTCGGCGGCAGAATCCCCACTTCCACAAGCCGGTGCTGACGTATGAACAGCAGGCCGGTACGGAGTTTATGATGCTCTCGCAGGCCATCAAACACACGTTTCTGGGGCTGATCGAGGTGAATAAAATAGACCGTCAACCGGCTCCGCTCAGTGCGCTCACGGTGGGTTTGAAATGCGGTGGTTCGGATGGTTTTTCGGGCATCACGGCCAACCCGGTTGTCGGGCATTTGTCGGATTTGGTGGTTGCCCTGGGTGGTAAAACCGTGCTGGCCGAATTCCCGGAACTCAACGGCGTGGAGCAGGAACTGATTAACCGCAGCCCGTCGGACGAGAAGGCACTGAAATTTATCAACCTGATGCAGTTGTACTCCGCGCAGGCCGAAGCCGCCGGGTCGGGGTTCGACATGAATCCGTCGCCGGGTAACATCAAGGACGGCCTGATTACGGATGCCATCAAGTCGGCGGGGGCGGCCAAAAAAGGCGGTACCGCCCCCGTTGCCGATGTGCTGGATTATGCCGAACCCGTCACGACGCCCGGCCTGAATTTGCTCTGCACGCCCGGCAACGACGTCGAAGCGACCACCGGCATGGCGGGTTCCGGCGCGAACGTAATTCTGTTCACTACGGGTCTCGGCACCCCAACGGGCAACCCGGTTTGTCCGGTGGTGAAAATCTCGACCAACACCATCCTGAAAAACCGGATGCCCGACGTAATCGACTTCGACAGCGGCCCGATTATCGACGGTGAACAAACCATCGAACAAAACGGCGACGCGCTGCTGGAATGGGTTATCCAATTAGCCAACGGCGAGATGCTCACCAAGGCCGAACAACTTGGGCAGGACGATTTTATCCCCTGGAAACGGGGTGTATCTCTTTAACCAATGGGTGAATGCATCAATGAGTGATTGAGCGAATGTGTTGATTCACTTATTGATGCATTCACTCATTCACTCATTGAAAGATGTTCTCACTCCAACACAAAACGGCCCTCGTTACGGGTGGTGCCAGTGGCATCGGGCTGGCCATTTCGCAGACCTTTGCTCATGCCGGAGCCACGGTGCATATCCTGGAACTGAACGGGAATCAGGCGCAGCAGGTAGCCGACGAGATCACAACGGCTGGCGGTAAGGCGTTTGCCCATGCGGTCGATGTCTCAAAACAGGCTGATGTGGTGGCGGCTGTCAATCAAATTGCAGCCGCCGGACCGATCCATATCCTGGTCAACAACGCCGGAATTGCGCATGTCGGCAACGCCGAAACCACCACCGAAGCGGACCTTGACCGAATCTATAACGTGAACGTAAAAGGCGTCTATAACTGCCTGAACGCTGTTATTCCTCATCTGAAAGCCAATGGCGGGGGCGTAATCCTGAACATGGCTTCCATTGCGGCAACGCTGGGGCTGGCAGATCGGTTTGCGTATTCAATGAGTAAAGGGGCCGTGCTGAGCATGACGCTCTCGGTGGCGAAAGACTATCTGGCGCATAACATCCGTTGCAACTGCCTGTCTCCCGCGCGGGTGCATACGCCGTTTGTCGATGGCTTTATCGCTAAAAATTACGCTGGGCGGGAAGATGAGATGTTTGCCAAACTATCGGCCGCGCAACCCATCGGACGAATGGGTGAACCGCACGAAATTGGCGCGTTGGCCTCATTTCTCTGTTCCGACGAAGCCGGCTTTATAACGGGCTGTGATTATCCCATCGACGGAGGAACCACCCGGTTGAGTACGTAGTCGTTACTCGCTGAAGATGTCTTTGATAGCGATGGTGAAGCCGGTAATGACATCGGACGCTAACAGGCCGTCTTTAAGTTTCTGGGCCAACTGATAGTCGTTGCCGCTCAGCAAGTACTGCTCAACGGTTTGGGCTTCGGTGTCCACGATCCAGTATTCCCGAACGCCGTGTCGGGCGTAGTCGTCTTTTTTCAGGCCGTAGTCTCTGTCTTTTGTGCTGTCAGAAAGTATTTCGACGATGAAATCGGGGGCTGGAAAAGCAGATTGTTTTGGGCCGAATGACGCGGCTTTTTCATTGGTCCAGAAGCAAATGTCGGGTTCGTAGTCGTTGCGCGTCAGCCGGATCATCACTTTTTCATAGCCGACTTTACCCAGCTTTTTTTGCCTGACATACGGTAATAATTCTGTAGTGATATTGGTGGAGGCCATCCAGTGACGACCGTAGATGGGCGAGTGATAGACGATTTCGCCGAGGATGAATTCGGCCTTTATGCTTTCATCCACATCGGCCCAGAATTGGTGACGGCGTTGTTGCTCTTCGTGCCAGGTGCGTTCCAATTCGTCAATAAGTTCGCGCAGGTTGGGGGCTTGTAACAGATTTTCGACCGGAGACATACAAACTATAGCGTTAACGGGTTAAACGAAGATAACACTTTTTAAGGCCATGACCATCGACGCCCACCAACATTTCTGGTTCTACGTACCAGACCGCGACACCTGGATTACGGACGACATGGCAACCCTGAAACGGGACTTTTTGCCCGGCGATCTGGAACCGGTGCTGACCGCCAACGGCATCGACGGGTGTGTGGCCGTGCAGGCATCGCAGTCGGAAGAGGAGACGCTGTTTCTGGCTAAAATGGCCGAGTCGTACAGCATCGTCAAAGGCGTAGTGGGGTGGGTGGATCTACAGTCGCCAACGGTATATGACCGGCTCGAAGAATTTTCGCTGGTTGAGGAAATCAAAGGCTTCCGGCACGTGGCGCAGGCTGAACCCGACGATTTCCTGACCCGGCCCGATGTCATTCGCGGCATCCGTCAATTAGCCGCGTTCGACTTTACGTACGACATTCTGATTTATCCGCAACAACTCAAAGCCGCCCTGCATCTGGTGCGGGCGGTACCCGAGGTGAAATTCGTGATTGATCACTTAGCCAAGCCCCGGATTGGTACGCAGCGGATCAACACCTGGTCGAATTTCATGACGGAGATCGCCAAATGCCCGAATGTGTCGTGTAAACTGTCGGGCTTAGTGACCGAAGCGGACTGGCAAAACTGGAGCAAAAAAGACTTCTTCCCGTATCTGGACGTGGTTTTTGGCCAGTTTGGTCCCGACCGGCTGCTGTTCGGTTCTGACTGGCCGGTCTGTTTACTGACTGCTGATTATACGCAGGTTAAAACCATCATTGAGGAATACGTACAGCCCTGGGGCAGTGATGTCCGGGCGAAGGTATTTGGTGCCAATGCGGTGGACTTCTACCGGCTGTAATCTGCTGGCTATTCATCAAAAAGGCTGGCCGTCTGCCGCATCTTGAAGGTGCAGTAGACGGCCAGCCTTTTTGATGGCTTTTACTGCTGTTTAAGCGTCCAGAAATCCCCGGATTTTCGCTGCGACCTCGGCCAATTCGTCGGCACTCGGGTTGAGTTTGTGGGTGAAATCCATGTCGGCCATCGAGTTCAACGGAATCAGGTGAACATGGGCGTGGGGCACTTCCAGCCCAATCACCGCAACACCGATGCGCTGGCAGGGTACTGCTTTTTCAATGGCGGTGGCAATCCGTTTGGCGAAGGCCATCAGACCCAGATACAACTCGTCGCTCAGTGCAAACAGGTAATCCACTTCCTGTTTGGGAATCACCAGCGTGTGGCCCGTTGCCGTTGGCGACACGTCTAAGAAGGCCAGAAAATCGTCGGTTTCGGCAATTTTATGCGCCGGAATTTCGCCGTTAACGATGCGGGTGAAGATGGAAGGCATGACAGTTTGTGGTTTATCGTTTGTAGTTTATCGTTGAGTTAACTACGAACGACAAACCCCTAACCAAGTTATCGGCCGATTTCGATTACTTCAAATTCTATAGAACCCGCCGGGACTTTGATGTCTACTGATTCGCCCACTTTTTTGCCCAATAAGCCCTTGCCGATGGGCGAGCTAACCGAAATCTTACCCTGTTTCAGGTCTGCCACCTCTTCCGATACGAGGGTATACGTAACGATCATGCCATTTTTCTTATTCTTGATCTTAACGGTCGACAGCACCGAAACCTGCGAGGTGTCGATGTTGGTTTCGTCCAGAAGCCGGGCATTGGAAACGACCTCTTCCAATTTGGAGATTTTCATTTCCAGCATGCCCTGCGCGTCTTTGGCCGCGTCGTATTCGGCGTTTTCGCTCAGGTCGCCTTTGTCGCGGGCTTCGGCAATCTGGCCGGCAATATGCGTCCGTCCCTTTGTTTTAAGGTCGTTTAATTCGGTTTTCAGCCGGTTCAGTTCTTCCTCGGTGTAATACGATAACTTTGCCATGTACTCTGTCTGCTAAAATTTTCTGGTAATTGGTGCTGCTTCCGGAAGACGAACGCTCGTTGCCCCCGGTAAAAAGAAAAGAACGGTACACCGACCGTTCTGCCATAAACTGAGTTTATTTGCAGCCGCGCCACGGAGGCCGCGCCACGGCAGCCACGCTACAGCAGTCGCGGTGGTCGTGTTTATCCGTTCGGATCGAGCTATGTCGGCGCAAAATCTGCATGGAGTGTCAGAGAGCCGGACCGTTTGTGGGCGGTACGACGGTAAAAAGAGTAGCCGACTGGTAGGGCCGGCTGCGTTTTGACAGCACAAAAATAACAATTCTTTACGGGTCTGCCAACTGCCTGCCGGTCGGGTGACCAAAATCGTATTTAGTAGAACATGAGTCAGGCATTACGAATTATTTTCATGGGTACGCCCGATTTTGCGGTTGCCAGTTTAGAGCAACTTATCGTGGGCGGCTGCAACGTGGTGGCGGTGGTAACGGCTCCCGACCGGCCATCGGGGCGCGGGTTACAGGTGGTGCAGTCGCCGGTAAAACGGGCCGCTTTGGATGCCGGACTGCCGGTGTTGCAACCCGAAAAACTGCGCGATCCTGATTTTCTGGAACAACTTCAACGCTGCGCGGCCGATTTACAGGTAGTCGTCGCGTTTCGGATGCTGCCCAAAGTGGTCTGGGCGATGCCAACGGTTGGTACGTTTAACCTCCACGCATCCAAACTGCCGGAATACCGCGGGGCCGCGCCGATCAACTGGGCGGTTATCAATGGGGAGACCGAGACGGGAGCGACCACGTTTTTCATCGAAAAAGACATCGACACGGGGCAGATGATTTTTCAGGAAACTGAGCCGATTTACCCCGACGATACCGCCGGAACGCTCCACGATCGGCTGATGGTGCGCGGGGCGGAACTGGTGCTGAAAACCGTCCGCGCCATCGAAACCGGCAGCTATCCGCGTACGCCACAACCCCAGCTATCGGCACCCAAACTGGCCCCGAAACTTCAGCGTGAGACCTGTGTAATCGACTGGAATCAGCCCGCCGAAACCGTTCGCAACTTCGTCCGGGGGCTGTCGCCCTACCCAACCGCGTGGACGCACCTGAACGGCAAAACGTACAAGATTTATGCGGTCACTGTTGTCGAACAGGCGCACATTGCCCAGGTGGGCGAGAGCCACACGGACGGTAAAACGTTTCTGCACGTAGCGGCAACGGATGGCTGGCTGTCCATTGATGAACTACAGGCCGAGGGCAAGCGCAAAATGACCATTGGTGAGTTCCTGCGCGGCAACCGGCTGGTTTAGACAGATGCCATATCTTGGAGATATAGCATCTGTCTAAACCAGCCGGTTGCTACATCGAAACCTTCTCTGACCCATCTCATGAAAACCAATACCCTGTTAGTACTGTCTATGCTGTTCGCTGCCCCCTTAACGTACGCCCAAACCGACGTGACTTACGCCGAGAAATTAGGCTTTCCGAAAGGGAAGAAGGTCGTTATTTTCCACGTCGATGATGCGGGGATGAGCTATGAATCCAACCAGGGAGCCAT
>JBBQLG010000094.1:0-24911 GCA_038327655.1 Cytophagales bacterium | reverse complement strand
GATAAGGGCGGATTTAAAAGAAGATTTTTTATCCGTTTTTATCCGCCGGTTCGCCGTCGCGACTGCGTCAGCATCCGTACCATCCGCCGGTGCGCCGGTGCGGTTCCATGTTATTCGTGTTTCATTTCCTGTCTCCGCATCGGCATCCGGTCGATGGTGTGGAACAGGTCCTGGGGCGTAACGGGTTTACTGAACGTTTCTTTGATGCCCCCATCCTTGCCGATGAGCCAGCCCGTAAAGTCAGCGGCCGGGTTGAGTTTGTAGGGAGCCGCCATCAGAAACTGCCGGTCGGGTTCCATCAGTTCGGAGGCCACCACAACCAGTACGTCGAGATCGCGCTCGGTGAGTTCGCTGGTGTAACGGTGCAACTGTTCCTGCTGGTCAATGAGGTAGTGCTGGGCATCGTCGCGGCCGTAGAGCAGCATCACCCGGCGATGGTCTTTCTTTTCAGCCAGCAGGGCGGCAAGCGACTTTTTCTGACTTGAGATACTTTCCATAAATAACGTGAGTCCAATGAAACAAATGATCAGACTCATAAACCCGTAGTGTCGCATAGTGTTTCGCTGATTCGTTTTACCCCAAATCCTCCGACCGTTCCAGCATCAGGATCGAGCTTTGCTGCACAATCACGTACGGCTCGCCTTCGTAGTCCAGTTCGATGGCGTTGCGTTGCAGGTAAATGGCTAAATCACCCTCCTGCGCCTGCAACGGCATGTATTTTACCCGTTCGTCGTCCCGCCACGGTTCCTCGTCCGATGGCGACGGAATGGGATAGCCCGGCCCGACCTTGATGACGTAGCCCGACTGTATCTGTTCGCGCTCCTGCACGGTGGGCGGTAAATACAGCCCGGAGTTGGTCCGGTCCAACGGCGATTTGGGCCGGACCAGCACCCGGTCGCCAACGACAATCAGGCGTTTGAGTTTATTATCGGGTGTGATGTTAACCATGGGTTGTTGCTGAATAGTTGTAAACCGCCTGGCAAAAATCGGGCAAGTTCTGGGTTATAAGCCAAATTGTCAGGGTACCGGATCGTGGCCGTGACCGCCCCACGGGTGGCAGCGGCCGATGCGTTTCAGGCCAAGCCAGCCGCCCCGCAAAGGACCGTATTTCTGTACCGCTTCGATCATGTACTGCGAACAGGTGGGAGAGTAGCGGCAGGCGTTGGGCAGGTACGGCGAAAGAATGCCCTGGTAGAGCCGAACCAACCCGATTAACACGTACTTCATATCCGGTAGCGGTAAAAAAAGTATCTTTGTCGCCGACAGCGAGCCGCCGTCGAGAGAAACAAAAACGGCTCCGAAAACAATCCGTTATGCTGCAATACGTCATCTGGGATGTTGACCCCGAGATTTTTCACATTGGTGCTTTTTCCGTGCGCTGGTACGGTTTGCTGTTTGCCTTAGGCTTTTTGGTTGGGGTGCAGATTATGACCCACATTTTTAAGGTCGAGAAAAAACCCCTGAGCGATACCGATCCGCTGCTGATGACGATGGTCGTTTCCATTGTGCTCGGTGCCCGGCTTGGTCATTTCCTGTTCTACGAACCGGAGATGTTTTTTAAAAACCCGCTCGAAATTGTGCTGCCACCCTACGCTGGTTTAGCCAGCCACGGAGCCGCGCTGGCCGTGCTGATCGGTCTGTACCTGTATTCGCGCCGGAAGTCCAGCATTCAGTCGGGTCAGACGTTTTTCTGGACCATCGACCGACTGATGATTACGGCCGCTTTTGGTGGAGCCTGCATCCGCTTTGGTAACCTGATGAACTCCGAAATTGTCGGCCGCCCGACCGATGTGCCCTGGGCGTTTGTGTTCCTGCGCAACAACGAATACGAGAAAATACCGCGTCACCCGGCGCAATTGTACGAGTCCATTTCCTGCCTGGTGCTGACGTTTTTTCTGTCCTGGTGGTGGAATCATTACAAGGAAAAAACGCCCCGTGGCAGCATGGTGGGTATTTTCCTGATCTGGATTTTTGGGCTGCGGTTTTTCTACGAATACCTGAAAGAAGTACAGGTCGCCAAAGAACTGACCATGTCGCTCAACATCGGCCAGCAACTGAGCATTCCGGCGGTAGCCCTGGGGATTTACTTTCTGGTACGCAGCTTCCGCAACCGCGAGCGGGATTTCGCGCAATTGCCCGCTACGATGCCCGAAGCCGAAAAGAGCTAACCATTTGTGGTTAGGCGGTCTAACCACAAACTACGAATTACCAACTACTCTCCCGGCAACTGTTTCAGTTCGTCGTGCGAGGCAACGGCCGCTAACTGGTGCTGTTTGGCGTCGGGCAGTTCGAGTTGCCAGCCCATGGACGCGGCCAATTGCAGCATCATGTACTGAATCTGGTTGTTGGCAATCCGGGGCAGGTCGCTTTGCATGGCCCGCTCGTGCATGGCCTGCTTGGCGTCGTCTAAAATCTCGGTGTATTTCTCGCTGCTGAAGTGATTAAGATAGCCCGGTGTAATGTCGTAAAACTTGTAGTCGGTGTCGATGGACAGCACTTCCGGCTCCGGAAACGACTCGACAATCAGCTTTTTCGATCCGGCTTCGGGTAGCTGGAACCGGACTTTGGCAAAGTCAAAGCCGACTAATACCTTCGATTTGGCAATAATCATGGCTTTTTTGGGGTCGCTGAGCAGGTACAGAATCTTTTTGTCGTCCTGATAATTGTAGATCTCCGAGAAGTATCCTTCGGCCATCACGACTTTAAATACCTTCTCGATCCGTTCCAGCAGCACCGTCGAGTCGCGCCGGATTTGCGTCACGCCCGACCGCCGTTTCAGGACGCTGGTAAGGGCCACCCCGGCGGCTCCGCCAGTGACAAGTAGTAGAAGAGTGGTTAAAAAGTCCATGTCGGGTGGGAGCAGGTTAAGGTTTGCAAGATAACGGCTTTACCGGATGATTGTTCCTACAGGCGTCCCGGTCCGCAGGAAGGCACGCAAAAAGAGGCAAACCAGTCTGGCTTGCCTCTTCGTCTGTCTTTATATTGCTTAACGGCTGAGTAGACCGGTGACGCAGGTGATGTACCGGCTCACTGATTTGTCCCCTAAATCACAGTCATTCGCCAAATCCGACGAATCACAGTCCGTTGTGAACCGCCGTGAGATGTTCCCATTCCTGATCAGAAAACAACCGCGACCGGATCAGAAAACGCAGTCCAAGCGGGATTTCGATGGAGAAACTGGCACCCCGTCCCTTCGTCACATCAACCGTCAGGTGCGTATGTTTCCAGTACTCGAACTGATCTTCGGCCATGTAAAAATCACAGCCGTAAATCTGCCCCAGCCACACGTCGGACTGGCCAATAATAAAATCACCTTTGGCAAAACACATGGGCGACGAGCCATCGCAGCAACCGCCACTCTGGTGAAACATCAGCGGACCATGCTCGGCCCGGAGCCGGTCAATCACTTCGGCGGCTGCTTCGGTGAGGTCAATGCGCGAAACCGTGTTATCTGTCATAAGTAGAGAATGATTGAATGACTGAGGGATTGAATGACTGAATGAGGTGGGCCATCTATTCAATCATTCAATCCCTCAGTCATTCAATCGTTAAAAGAACCCTAACTTCTGCTTGCTGTAGGAGATCAGCATGTTCTTGGTCTGCCGGTAGTGGTTCAGCATCATCAGGTGATTCTCCCGACCGAAGCCCGACTTCTTGTAGCCACCAAACGGCGCGTGAGCCGGGTAGTTGTGGTAGCAGTTCACCCAGACGCGACCGGCCTGAATGGCGCGGGGGATCTGGTAAATCTCGTGGGCATCGCGGGTCCAGACGGCGGCACCCAAGCCATAGAGTGTATCGTTGGCCAATTCGATGGCTTCTTCGGTCGTTTTGAACGTCGTTACCGCCACGACCGGGCCGAAGATCTCTTCCTGGAAAATCCGCATTTTGTTGTGGCCCCGGAAAATCGTCGGTTGAATGTAATACCCGGCTTCGGCCCCATCCACCTGGGCGGCTTCACCACCGGCGAGTAATTCGGCACCTTCCTGCTTACCGATGTCGATGTACGAGAGCACCTTCTCGAACTGATCGTTGGATGCCTGCGCACCCATCATCGTTTCGGGATCGAGGGGATGGCCCATTTTGATGGCTTTCGTTCGTTCGATCACCCGCTCGATGAAGCGGTCGTAAATGTCCTCGTGGACGATAATCCGCGAGGGGCAGGTACAGATTTCACCCTGATTCAGGGCAAACATGACCGCACCTTCGATGCACTTATCGAAGAAATCGTCGTCGGCATCGCCCACCGATTTCATGAACACGTTCGGCGATTTGCCACCCAGTTCCATCGTAACGGGGATCAGGTTTTCCGATGCGTACTGCATAATCAGACGACCCGTGGTGGTTTCGCCGGTGAAGGCAACTTTAGCAATCCGCTTCGACTGCGCCAGTGGCTTGCCCGCTTCCGGTCCGAAACCGTTTACAACGTTCAGCACACCGGCGGGAATCAGGTCACCGATAGTTTCCATCAGAATCAGGATGGACGTGGGCGTTTGCTCGGCTGGTTTCAGCACCACGCAGCAGCCAGCCGCTAAGGCCGGTGCCAGTTTCCAGGTTGCCATCAGCAGCGGGAAGTTCCAGGGAATGATCTGGCCCACGACGCCGATTGGTTCGCGGATGATGAGCGATACCGTATCGTTGTCCAATTCGCTGGCTGAGCCTTCTTCGGCCCGGATGACCCCGGCAAAATACCGGAAGTGATCGACCACCAAGGGTAAGTCGGCGGCTAAGGTTTCGCGGACGGCTTTGCCATTCTCAACGGTTTCGACGCGGGCCAGGAACTCCAGATTCTGCTCGATGCGGTCGGCAATCTTGAGCAGCATGTTGCTCCGGGTCGTGGCCGATGTTTTGGACCAGGTTTTGAAGGCTTCTTCGGCGGCATCGAGGGCCAACTCAACGTCGGCGGCTTTCGAGCGGGGTACGCGCGAAATCAGACTGTCGTCCATCGGCGAGTGGTTCTCGAAATATTCACCGGCAACGGGAGCAACCCACTTGCCACCAATGTAATTCTCGTACTGGGCTTTAAACCCGGGCCGGGGCAGGGTTTTGCTGGGGGCTTCTAAGACTTCCATGCGGATTGTTGGGTTTTAAGACGCTTGAAATAGATTCGATTGAAATCTTCACAAATTTTGTTGAAATCATCTAAAAAAACTTTCGCTATTCTATCAACCTACACCGGGAAAGCATCGTTTTTTACGATCATCTCCTCCCGTTGGTGAATGCCAGATCGACCACCACCGCTTTGTGGTCGGAACCATCCTGGGCGAGCGTCTGAAAATTGACCGTTCGGAAGCCGTTATTGACAAACGCCTGGTCGATGGGGATAAACATAAACGGCAGATAGCGCGGCCAGGTCGGTTGCAGACCAAACCCCAGCCGACAGGCGGTCAACCCCGGCGACTCGAACAACCGGCGGTAAACGGGCGAAAAAACGCTGACGTTGAAATCGCCCACCAACACAGCGGGCAGCCGTTGCCGACGGGCTTTTTGGCTGATAAAGGCCAACTGCTCATTACGGTCGCTGAACGACGCTGGCAGGATGGGCGTTTGCGGGTGCGCCGTCAGCATGGCCATTTCGTTCCCACGGATGCTGGTTTTGAGGCTGATCACGCGTTCCGGCCGGGCCAGCGACGAGTCTACCCGGATGGGCGTCCGGCTGCCCACCAGGATATGACACGGCCCCTTCGACCAGATGTGGTATTGGTAGGGAAACAACGGCTTCAGTGCTGCTACCCCCCGGATGCTTGCGGACGTCATCTCCTGCAACACGAACACATCCGGCGACTGGCTTTGGACCAGCCGGACAATGCGGGTATAATCAGTGTTGGCGTAGAGCACATTGGCGTGCAGCACCCGGATATCGCGCGGACCTGTACCACTGGGTTTAGGTGCTGCGAACCAGGGATAAATTAGTAAGCCGTTGAGTAATACTACTAAAACGGCTATTGCGGCCAGCCAGCGGGGTTTGGCGTAGAGCCAGTAGCCGGTTAGGGCCAGGGCTAAAACGGCGTACTGAACGGCGAAATGGCTGAAGAGTTCGAAGAGGAAAAAGAAATTACCCAACCGGCCTGCCAGGGTTGCGGCCAGCAGGCTCCCGGTAAATAAGCGGAGCCAGTGCGTCAGTTGCCAGCGGTACGGAGGAGCCACACGGTTGGTGGAATTCGGTTTGTTGTTCACCCGATTCAACGGTTGATTCGGACGCGAAAGTAAGCCATTCGCGCCTGAAAATTTCTCCTTTTTGCGTAGCTTTGACCTACCCATGACAACGAAAACTGCTTCCAAAGCTACCCTCTCAACGGCTACGCTCGACTTTCTGCGCGATCTGGCCGTGAACAACAACCGCGACTGGTTTCAGGCGAACCGTGTCCGCTACGATGCTGCCAAGGCTGAGTTTGAAGCCTTTATCACGCGGGTGCTGCACCGGATCAACGAAACGCAGCCGCTGGGTGCTACGACGGCCAAAGACTGTATTTTCCGCATCAACCGCGACGTTCGTTTCGCGAAAGATAAGTCGCCGTACAAACTGAATCTGGCGGCCGGCATCGGTCAGGGTGGCCGGAGTTCGGGCCGAACCGACTATTACTTTCACCTGCAACCCAACGGCGAAACGTTTATCGGGGCCGGTATGTACCAGCCAACGCCGGCCGAATTGGCCAAATTCCGGCAGGAGATCGACTACAATCCGGCCGGGCTGAAGGACATTATCGAAGCGGACGACTTTCGGGATTATTTTCCCGAAATCTGGGGCGAAACCCTGAAGACAACGCCCAAGGGCTATGCCGTCGATCATCCCGAAATTGAGTTGCTGAAACGAAAACAGTTGTTTTTCTCTCATCGCTACACCGATAAGGAAGTAACTGGCCCCAATTTTGCCGATGAACTGGCGCGGGGCTGCGGCCTCGTCCGTCCGTACTGCGATTTTCTGAACTACCTGTTCTACGATGAGCAACCGGAAGACGGCCTTCACCCATAACCAGACCAACGATGCCGATGCTAAAAAAATGGATGTTACTGCTGCCCCTGTTTAGCCTGCTGGTAACCGTAGCTCAGGCTCAGACTGACCCGGCGCTTACCCGTGTATTAACGGGCTATACGTATCCGGTTGAGTTTGCCATTCCCGGTAAACGCGTGTACATCAGTTGCCAGCGGCCCATTAATGCCCAGGGCGAAGTAGTGGGCCGGGGCGATATTAACGCCCAGACAACCCAGATTTTCGAGAACCTGAAAATCGCCCTTCAACAGGTAGGCGGGCAACTGACGGACATCAAACAGGTATCGTACCGCATCAAAAACCTGTCGCAGAACAAGAGTGCCGCGTTCGACAGAGCCGTGTCTGCTTACTTGCCACAAAGCCCGCAACTTACCGATTTCAAAAGTACCCAGTCGCTGCTGCGCGATGATATGCTGCTTGAGATTGAAGTTGTTGCGGTTATTGATTAACCAGAATTCTTCGGTCCGGGATGCTTACCGGTTCTGATTGGCCCCCAGCCGGTCAAGGCCGGTAAGCATCCCGGCTTTTTTCCGGCCAACGGCGCATCCGGTGCCGATTTGGCATACGGGCCAACGGAGTTGGTCCGTAATCGGATCCCCCATATTTTCTGGTCCCCTAAACCCCGGTGGCCCAAGCCTGCGATAGGCCCCTGTCAGGCTGGACAGCGGTGCCTGGCTGTAGTCATGACCGGCCGCACGCTGACCGCTGCCGACCTGTACGCGCCTTTTCCTGCCCCGCAGTCGGGTAGCTTTTCCTGGAACGCACCCGTTTTTGATCAATCTCATTTTGATTAAGTTTATGTTAGTAAAAAAAGAGTTTAAGTGATAATTATGTATTATTTAGTTTTACAAAATAAAATAAAGGTATCTTATTTGTTACGATAAATATTTGAACGTTATTTACGAACGTTTACCATAGTTCACACGGTCAACGTCGAGGTAAGGGGCATTAAGCCTAAAAAATCAGATGAACGATACTGCTATGATTTGGACAGCTTACAAAGCGGTACTCAAGACAGTCGTAAGGTGTATGGCAACGGTCGTATTCCGGTACGATGCCGTATGTGTCCGAGAACTGGTAGATGAACTGGACCGGTTGGGCCGGATCATCAAGTGCATCAGGCAGAGCTATGCCTTGCATCCCAGTCTGCTGGAGCGTATCTATAAGTCAACCGAGGGTTACCTGGAGCAGCATTTAGCCGAGGCAGATTGGCGCTACTGGACCCGGCAAACCGTTACCGAACCGGTTGATATGCCCCAGATGCAGCGTGCCTGAGCGATCAGATAAGCTGGAACCCCATTACGCGCGAAAGCCATCCCTGCTTCAGCAGGGACGGCTTTCGCGCGTAATGGGGTTATGACTGTATCGTTCAGTAGTGAAGATCGGAGGGCCCCGTTTTCAGACCTGTAGTTCATACCATGCAAGCGCAGGGTGCTAAAACACTTGATAATACGGTATTTAGTGTGTTACCCAACAAGATAAGTAGGCAACATTACTTAATGCCATACTGATGAATTAAGTGCACAAGCTTAATCAGTCCTTTCACGCAGGGCTGCATCCTTAAGAGTTGGTTCTATAGCCCGCGCAACTGTACCCATCGCACCGGCGACAGGGGCTGCACGTAAGCCGACGACAATTTGAGTGTCTGGATATTGTCCGTGGCGGCTGTCGTATATCATAGTCAGCAGCCTGTAGCCGGAATCTGATTCACCCAATTCTCCAACAAATAATGCCCCGATCGCGGGGAGATCTGCTTAGCCCCGGCTATAGGCTGTCCTCGGCTCCAGCCTAATCCGTCCACCCTACACCGGCTACAGGACTACGCTCTTGCGCAATACGTTGACAAAATTCCTATGTTAAATCGGTTGATCGAATTGTAATTGAGCGTTAATACTCAGGTAATTTTTGGGTAAAACCAGAGCACTATTTTTGCGGCATCAAATCAAAGCTGCTCAACGACAGCCTGCTCGTATCTCCTTTCCGGTATAGTTTCCGCCGGGTTCACTCCGCTTATTTATCACGTTGCCCGGCTGTTCGGCCGGTATTTATCTACTCTGAGTGCTCACATAACCAAACTAACCAATGAAACACCGTTTTACCCAAACAGGAACAAGGCTGAATTGTGTCTGGTGGGGGCTGGGCATCGGGCTTGCCGTCTGCCTGCTCTCGTTATCGGCATTTGCCCAGACCCGGGTTGTTAAAGGGGCCGTAATAGCCGCCAAAGGCGATGGACTGCCGGGTGTCAGCATTATCGTCAAAGGTACTTCAACCGGTACCACCACGGATGCGGCCGGCAACTACGCTATTTCCGTAGCCGACGAAAAAGCGGTACTCGTCTACTCGTTTATTGGCTTTGTGTCGCAGCAGGTAGAAGTAGGCAACCGGTCGGTTGTTAACCTAACGTTAACCGAAGATACTCAGCAGTTGGGCGAAGTAGTGGTGACGGCCCTCGGTATCAAAAAGCAGGAACGCGACCTCGGTTATACCACCCAGTCAGTGGCTGGTGACCAGATTGTGAAAGCCCGCGAACCAAACCCGGTCGCTTCGCTGACGGGTAAAATTGCCGGTCTGACGGTTGGCCCTAACGCTGAGTTACTGGCCAAGCCCAAGCTGCTGCTGCGCGGCAACAGCGACATTCTGTTCGTCGTGGATGGGGTGCCCATCAACTCGGATACCTGGAACGTATCGTCGGATGATATCGAGACGTACACGGTGCTGAAAGGTCCCAACGCGGCTGCTCTTTACGGGTTCCGTGGCCAGAATGGAGCCATCCTGATTACAACCAAAAAAGGATCGAAAGACAAGCGCAAATTTGCCGTCGACTTCAATTCGAGCACCATGTTCGAGTCGGGTTTCCTGGCCCTGCCCCAGCGGCAAAGTGAGTATGGCTACGGCAACAATTTCAAATACGCCTATGGCAACAAGTTGTACGACGAAGATGGTGGCTACCGCCGGACGAACCTGTGGGGTCCCCGTTTCGAGGGACAACCCGTGCCGCAGTACAACAGCCCGGTCGACCCGGCAACGGGTATTCGTCAGGGAACGCCCTGGTTAGCCGTGGGTGCCGATAACTTCAAGAAATTTGTGCAGACGGGCGTTATCTCGACCAATAACGTGTCGGTATCATCGAGCGGGGAGAAATACGACCTGCGGATGTCGGTATCCAATAACTACCAGCGCGGTATCTATCCCAACAGCGGGCTGAACATCACCAACTTCAACCTGAGTTCGGGCTTTAACTTCACCGATAAACTGCGCCTGGATGGAAGCCTGAACCTGAACCTGCAAAACTCGCCCAACATTCCCGATTACAGTTCTGGGCCGGAGGGATTCGTGTACGCTTTCCAGGTGTACGGCTCGAGTAGCTGGAACATCGACGACATGCGCGATTATTACAAAGGCCCGCAGGGTAAGCCGGGCGTACAGGAATATTACGCTGAATATGGCCGGTCGAACAACCCGTATTTTGTGGCCTATGAGTGGCTGCACGAACACCACAAAACCGATTTGTACGGCTACACCCGGTTGACCTATAAAGTGAACAACGACCTCACGGTGGCCCTGCGGACGCAGGTGACGACCTGGAATCAGTTGCGGACGGAAAAATTGCCGTACTCGGCCATCAGCTATAAAGCGCCTGACCTGCGTTTGGGCGATTACCGCGAAGACCGCCGGAACCTGCTCGAAAACAATACCGACCTGCTGGCGACTTATAACAAAGACCTCAACAAGGATTTCCACCTGAGCGTATCGGCCGGTGCCAACATGCGGACGTTTGCCTACAACTCGGCCTGGACCACGACCGACTTTTTGATCGTGCCGGGGGTGTATGCGTTCTCGAACTCGAAAAACCCCGTGCGGGCGTACAGCTTCCGGTCCGATATGTCGGTGCTGAGTGCCTACGCTACGGCGGACTTAACCTACAAACGCTTCGTCACGCTGGGTCTGACGAGCCGAATCGACAAACTCTCGACCCTGCCTAAAGACAGCCGGAACATTTATTACCCGTCGGTGGCCCTGAGCACGGTGGTTTCGGATTATGTGAAAATGCCCCAGGCCATTTCGTTCCTGAAACTGCGCGGTTCCTACGCCAACGTGCGGGGTGGCCTGACGCAATCAAACATTGGCACGGCTTATCAGGCGGTAACGGGCAACAGTACGCCCAGTCTGATCGGCTACGGCACGGACCTGCAATCGTCGTACGACGGCCCCAGCTACGCCAACCAGAACTCCTACGCCATCACCACGTCGCTGTACAACAACACGCCGTCGGCCAACTATTCGGGAACGCTGGCCAACAGCACACTGAAGAGCTACACCGTAAAATCGTACGAATTCGGTTTCGATGCCAAATTCCTGCGCAACCGCCTGAGCTTAGACGTGACGCACTTCACAACAATCAATGGTCCACAGATCTTCCCCCTGCCGCTGCCCAGTTCGACCGGTTATTACAACCAGAACGTGAATGGTCTGGTAACGAAGCGGGCCGGTTGGGAAGTTGCCGTAACGGGTTCGGCCATCAAGAATCCGAACGGCCTGAACTGGGACGTGCTGGCCAACTGGTCGACGTATAAAGAGACGCTGAAAGAAATCTACGGCAATGTAACGCAGATTTACCTGAGCGGTCCCGACCACGTTTTCAAAATTGGCGACCGGTTAGACGGCTATTACAGCTATAACTTCCTGCGCGATCCCAACGGCAACATCATCAACTCGGCCACGGGCCAGCCGTTGACGCGCCCGGCGGGTACGGCTACCAAGCAGTTGATGGGCAACACTAACCCCGACTTTGTGTGGGCACTCAACAACCGGTTCCAGTACAAGAACTGGAACTTCAGCTTCCAGTTCGACGGTCGTGTGGGTGGCGTAATTCGTGACCAAGTGTACTCTTACGCCCTCAACGCGGGTAACCAGCAATCTTTATCGGAGGGTGAACTGGGCGCGGCCCGGCTGAAAGAATGGCAGAGTACAGCCAACAGCACTAAAGCTCCAACCCCGGCCTATGTGGGTCCGGGCGTAGTGGCATCGGGTGAAGTGAAGTTCGACGCGAACGGCAACATCAACAATTACAATGAACTGACGTTTGCGCCCAACACCAAGGCGGTAACGGTACAGAGTTACACCCAGGGGGTTTACAACAGTGGTATTGAGGAGTCGTACATCGTGAGCAAAACATACATGAAACTGCGCGAAGTGATTCTGGGCTACTCGCTGCCGACGGTAGTGCTGCCCCGTTTCATCCGGGCGGCTTCGGTATCGGTTGTCGGCCGGAACCTGTTGTACTTCGCTCAGCGGAAAGACTTCGACCTCGATCAGTTTCCCGAAGGCTACAGCCCAACGACCAACTCGACCCTGCGCGATTCCGGCCTACAGTCGTCAACGCTCCGCCGGTTCGGTGTCAACCTCAATCTGACGTTCTAAAAATCAGTTTGTCGTTTGTAGTTGCCTCTCGGAACCACAAACGACAAACGACAAACGACAAACTCATTGACAATGAAAACCATGTTCTATAAAACCATTGCACTGCTGGCCCTGATACTGGTGATGGGAAGCTGCAAAGATTTCAATTCGCTGGAGCCAAATCCCAACGTAGCCAGTGCCGATGCCAGCATTCCGCCTTCGCTGCTGCTGACCCGAATCACGTTCGACCTCTACAACGGTCCCGGCGTAACAGACGGTCGGTCCGGCCGAATCTATGAAGGCCCGTGGGATCAGGTGCAGCGTTACAACCAGTACATCGTCTCCAATAACCTGTACTACGGCGGTAAAAATGCCTACGACTGGACGGTGACCGCTACGCCCTACGGCATGTTGAAAAACGTGAACAAGATGGACGAACTGGCGCAGAAACTGCTCGGCACCAAAACGAACGGGTATTCGGCCTTAGCTAAGTTTTTCCGGGCGTACATCTTTGTCTGGATGGCGCAGCGCGTAGGCGATGCGCCTGCGTCGGAAGCGGGCCTGGGTCTGGATGATCTTGCCCCCAAGTACGACAGTCAGAAGGACGTGTACAAAATGAGCCTGCAACTGCTCGAAGACGCCAACGCCGACCTGACGACGGTGATTGCCGGTAACAGTGCCGGTACGTTCAACATCGACGGTGATATTCTGGGCGGCAACAGCCTGGCGCGGTGGCAGAAGGTCATCAACACCTATAAAATGCGGGTGCTGATCAGCCTCAGCAAGCGGGCCGATGATACGGCTGACCTGGGCATCAAACAGAAGTTTGCCGACGTGCTGGCGAACCCCATCAAATACCCGGTGATGGCGAGTAATGCCGACAACCTGGTGTTTACCTTCAATGCCGCCTACGACAACTATCCCCATACGCCCAAAGATGGTAACAATAACTACCAGGTGGTAGGCAGCCCGTACTTAGCCCTGACAACGGCTACCCAGGACCCGCGCACGTTTGTGGCAGCCACGCCGGCAAAGGCTGAACTGGCCAAAGGCAAGAAAGTAGATGATTTTTCGGCGTACATCGGCGGCAACATCGGCCTGAGTATCGACGATCTGGCCAAAAACTCGTCGTCGGACCTATATTCGTTCGTAAACTACAACCGCTACTACACCTCGTTTGTGGGGCCGGAGCCGTACGTTGTCATTGGCTATTCGGAACTGTGTTTCAATATCGCCGAGGGGCTGAACCGGGGCTGGTCGACGGCGGCCACGGCCACGTCGTACTACACGAAGGGCGTCAACGCGTCGCTGAGTTTCTATGGCTTAACGGAAGGTCAAACCTACAGCATTGGCGATTTATCGGGTAAGCCGCTCGGCACGACAACGATTTCGATCAGCAAGTTCCTGGCGAATCCGGGTGTGGTGTATGCGGGCGATAATGCGGCTGGTCTGGAGCAGATTCTGAATCAGAAGTACGTGGCCCTGTTCCAGAGTTCGGGCTGGGAGGCTTTCTACAACCAGCGCCGGACGGGCTTCCCGAAAGCCTTCGTGACCACGGGTGCCGGTCTGAATGCCGCCGGTAAACTGCCCCGCCGGTGGCAGTATCCGGTGGACGAATCGACATTCAACTCAGACAATTATAAAGCTGCCGTTTCCAGTCAGTTTGGCGGAACGGATGATCTGAGCAAAGATACCTGGGCACTGAAGTAGTCCATCTGGATCGTTTGACGGGGGAGGACGGCGATTACATCAGACCCATTGATGTAGTTGCTGTCTTTTACCATTCAATCCATGCTGGCTTAATGCCCACCCATTCATGAAATTGTCTCCTCACCTACATGAAGTATAACGGTATTCGGTTTGTAATTTTTGCTTGGTGGATAGCAGGAATGGGAACGGCATACGCACAGGCAACACCCGTTCAACCGGCTCTGTACCCGCGCGTGGTGGGGTATTTCAGTGTCGTGCACCCACTCATGACGTTTACCCACTCGGAAACGACAACTAACTTTTCACCGGCGTACACGATCGGTTTCCCAACGGGAATCAATATTCTGAAGAGCGACCGGATTGGGTTCAGCTTTGAGATTACCCCGTTTATCCGGTCCGAAAACGGAAACAGCCGCGTTTCAAATGTTTTGTTTCACCCCGGCTTGATGTTTCGGTTTCCGCATTATTTCACCATCAATGCCCGGCTGGCCTTCGAAACCTCGGGCCGGTACGGGTTCACGCCGGTACTGAGTCAGGTAGTGAAACGGAACAAGAGCAGTTCGTTTTTCGTGGCCGTGCCGCTGCCCGTCCGTCTGGGGAATAACCAGCCGGTTTCAGCCGGTTTTGGGATACAGGCAGGCATTGGGTTTTAACCAATCTAACCATACATAGTCATGAAACACCTCCTTTTCCTGCTCTCTTTAGTCTCGACGGTGACGCTGGCACAGCCGACCGATACGCTGGTTTTTAATCCCAAACGGGCGGTTGCGCTCGAAGGCGGCAGTAATTTCCGTGACCTTGGCGGCTACCCGGCGGCCGCTGGCAAAACCGTGAAATGGGGCCATATCTACCGCTCGGCCGACATCAGCAAATTGACCGATGCCGACCTGCAAACGCTGCAAAACCGGAATATTGCGATGGTCTGCGACCTGCGGGGGCCAAGCGAAGTGCAACAGTCGCCCGACCGGCTGCCGGTGGGAGTAACCCGGATCGAGTTGCCGGCGGGCAGTGAAAACCTGGACACGCGCAAGCTGTTCGCCCAGATGCAGCATTCGGCCAACCGGGACTCGCTCATGGGGGCTACGTATACCCAAATCGACCACTTCAAGGCGAAGTATAAACCGATGTTCGATCAGTTGCTGGTGCTGGACGACAGCAAGGCTCTGATGTTTCACTGCACGGCGGGCAAGGATCGTACGGGTATCGGCGCGGCCTTAGTACTCTCGGCATTGGGTGTCGACCGGGCTACGATTCTAAAGGATTATGCTGCCACGGACGTGTACTGGCAACCCGCCCGTGAGAAAATGCTGCAGCAGATGAAGCAGTCGGGCATTTCGGAGGATGCGCTGAAACCGATGCTGGCGGCTAACCCGGCCTACCTCCGGCAAACCTTCGCCGTGATTGACCGGCAGTATGGCTCGATGGATAATTACCTGAAAACAGTGATGGAACTGACCCCCGAAAAACTGGCCACGCTGCGGGCGAAATATTTGAACTGACAAAGGGTATCACTTTCGGCGTACCCTCTTTCCACTGGTGGCTGGTACGCCGAAAGAATTTTATCAAATCATATACAAAAAGCACTTTTTCTCTTCCTTCTCTCCACCACCATCGCCCTCGGACAACCCGCCGATTTGGTACCGACCAATGGCAATACCACTACCGTACAACGCAGCGGTCACCGCGCCGAAGCCGTTGCCGTGCGGGCCAATCGGATTGTCTGGGTGGGTAAAACAGCGGATGCAAAAGCCTATTTCGGACCGAAAACGACCGCTCAGCATTTGGCAGCGTGGTAAAGATGCCCACCGTGAGGATATTGGCGTCGGGCATGTCGACGCACTGAAAGTTGACCCCTGAGGCCCGGAGGCATTGCGACTCAGACGGTCGAGCTTGGCAATGACCAGGATGGCCGCTTCGCTGATGGCGAAGGCGATTTGCCGGATAGGTTGGCGGTAGTGGCGGGTCAACCATACGATTGTAATGGCTTTATTATAAGTCAGCTCATTCCACTCGTGGAATCACTTACACAACTTTCAGTTTACCGGCCATGGCTTTCCGCAGTTTCTCTACTTTAGGCAGCGACACCTGCTGGATATACCCCTGGTCGGGGTGCAGTTTACAATAGTTCTGGTGATACCCTTCGGCCGGGTAAAAAACCGTGAACGGCACCACTTCGGTCACCACCGGTCCCGCAAAATGCTTTGACGCATTCACCGTTTTTATGGCTTCCTCAATGGCCTGTTTCTCGGCGGGTGTCCGGTAAAACGCCACCGACCGGTAATCGCGGCCCCGGTCAGGTCCCTGCCGATTGAGCGTAGTGGGGTCATGGGCGGCAAAGAAACCAACGAGCAGGTCGTGGTACGAAATCACCCTGGGGTCATAGTACACCTGAACGGCTTCGGCATGGCCCGTTTCATCGGTACCTACCTGCTGATAGGTTGGGTTTTTAACCGTCCCACCCGAATAGCCGGACACAACTTCCCGCACGCCCCTGATCTGGTCGAAGGCTTCCTCCTGCGCCCAGAAACAGCCACCGGCAAACGTAGCCACGGCTTCGCCGGGTTTGGGAGCGGGTAATTTGGCCGGGGCCGCGTCCTGAGCCTGAGCGCAGCCAATCAGCAAAAACAGGCTTGCTGCAATAGAATGGATGATTTTCATGATTTTATAAGTGAGTTGATGCTTTACTTTTTGACAAATTCCAGCGCGACGCCATTCATGCAGTAGCGCAGGCCGGTTGGCTTGGGGCCGTCGGTAAATACGTGGCCGAGGTGGGCATCGCAAACCGCGCACTGCACTTCCGTCCGCACCGTGCCGAAACTACTGTCCCGCACGTCCTTCACCATGCTGGGGCTGATGGGCGCGTAAAAACTCGGCCAGCCGGTACCCGAATCAAACTTTGTGTCGGATTTAAACAGTGGTTCGTGGCAGTTTACGCACCGGAATACGCCGTGGTCGTGGATGTTGTTCAGCGGACTCGTAAACGGGCGTTCGGTACCGGCCTGCCGCGTTATGGTAAACTGCTCGGGTGTCAGGATTTTCTTCCACTCGGCTTCGGTCTTATCTACCCGACGGGGAGGCTTACCCCCGTCTGCGGGAATCGCCGTGTTGAAAGCCGGTAGGGAAAGTAGCAGCGGCCCGGCCAGCAATAGCCTGCCAATGGCCCTGATGAATGATTGTTTTTTCATGAGATTTGACTTGATTTATTGAACAGGTGAATGAACGTTGAGAAAAAGGGTCAGTTTACGGGCAGTGGTGTACGCATTGAGCGAAGAACTCAACCCGCCCCGCAAACTAAACAGAGCACCCGTACAACAAGCAACAGGATGATGAGCCACAAGCCCGTTTTCTGAAGTCATTACAGTGAAAGAGTATCCAAACGCTGTGCCATGCCAGGTTATCTCCTCAAAATGGCCCTGTGCGGCACGGAGAGCAGTTTTTAACTTATCAAGCACCAAGTTCGCCGGGCTGACAGTACGGAAATAGCCGGACTTTCATGATATATCGTGAAGGTAATAGCCAGGTGTGGCCGGACACACGATCGGTTATGCGGTTAATGCACCCAAAATCAGGCGGCAGTCTTGTAGCTTCGGTGCTACCCGACTGCGCCAGTGGCGACGCGGGTAACACTATCAGTAGCAATAAGAGGCTCGTCTCCATCGGGATACGGAATCAGAAGAACTCACCGAAGTTGACGAAAAAACCGCTCGACCCGTTCAGGCCGATGGCATAGTCAAGGGCCAGGTTCAGCCGGGTGTATTTGTTAGTCGTCAGCCGCAGACCCAGTCCGGCGGCTGGTTTTGCCTTCGTAAACTGGTTGGTGAGGGGTTCCGACGCAAACTGGTTGTTCACAAAGGCCACGCCCCCCAGCAGCCGGTTGCGGGTAATCGGAAAGCGATATTCGGCCTCCTGATACAGAAAATTACGTCCTCTGAATCGCCCCTGAATGTAGCCCCGCCCCGAATTTTCGTAGGTATCGCCACCCGTACTCGGCAGGTCGAGGTACGGAGCCGCATCGCCCAGGGTAAAGGCACTATAGGTCCACAGGGCCAGTAAACCCGCCGAACGGGCCGGGAAATAGAGGTATTTCCGCACGTCGAGCGATGCACTCTGGTAGGTCTTGTCGCTGCCCAGCCACCGGAAGTTGGGGCGAACGATCAGGTTGGCGTAAAAAGCCGGTTCGGGATTGATGGAGTTCACCCGCCCGTCGTAGAGCAGGTTAAACGTAATGCCCGACGATACCGACCGGCCCTGCACGCCCTCCTGATACCGGGGAATCGTAGCCGGGCCATCCTCGTCTTTGGTCAGCGTGCGGATGTTGTAGTGGTAGTCTAAATTATAGCCCAGTCCGGCGTAGAGATTCCGGCCCACCCGTTTCAGCAGGCTCTGGTAAAGGCGTACGTACGTAAAATCAATGCGCAATTCGTCGCCCGGCAGGGTGGAAGTGCCTAAGCCGAAGGTGGCCTGCGGGTAATGATACAGCCGGTAATCGCCCACCCAGTTCAGCCGGTTGTCGCGGGTCCAGCTATTGAGTTTAATAGCAAACAGCAGTTGGTTGTTTTGGGTGTAGGCCAGCGCCGGAATGACGGTAGAGACGTTAGCACCGGGTCGCCGGTAGGCAATATTTCCCTGAATTTGCGCCAGAAACCGGGTCTGGAGGGAGTAACCAACTTCCGGCAGCACCCAGACAAACGTGCGGCCAACGGGCAGCAGCGTGGTGTCTTCGTCCTTCAGGTGCAGCCGGGGCAACAGCCTGCGGGCCATATCGAGTACGTCTTTCTGTTCCGATAATGGCGGGTTTCGGTGGCCCCCAAGCGTGTCCTGCGCCTGCGCGGAGGCCCATGCGCACCAAAAAAATACCAGTAACCAATGGACACGGTTGCGCATGACTAAATAGTGTTGGGTGAGATAGCGGCTTCTACCGAGGAGACACGGCTGGCGACAGTGCCGTCAGAATAGCGTCGTGGATGGTGTCTGGCCGTCGCCAGGGGATGAAATGATTCATGCCGGGCAGCATCTGCATCGTTACCGGCGCGTGGGTCAGCATTCGTTTGGCGAAATCCGCATTGCCGGGCGGAACCAGGTTGTCGGCATCGCCCTGAATCACCGTCACCGGTACGGTAATCGACGACCAGAGCGGCATCATCTGCTGTAATTCGCCCCGCAGCGGTCGTATTTCGCGGTTGCTCACGTCCAGTTCGGCGGGCAGCAGTTGCCGGAACGGAAAAGCCGCCAACATGGGGCGAAACCATTCCTGCTTTTCCAGGTCGGGCGAAACGGAGGGAGCTACCAAAATCAGGCTCTTCACCCGGTCGGGATAATCCATCGCCAGCCGGACAATCACCGGCCCACCCAGCGAATGCCCCACCAGCACCGCCCGACGCGACGGCGCCCGACCCGACGGCCCCCGTGGATTCGGGGTTACCTGACTAATCACGGCGGCAATGGCGGCTGCCTGTTTCTGGAGCGACGGCTCTGCCTGGCCCAATCCCGATTTCCCAAACCCCAGCCGGTCTACGGCCACCAACCGTGCCCGCCGGTAGAGCGTCGAGTCGTTAAAAAAAGCAATAAACGCATCCCACGATCCCGGCGAACCATGTACAAACACCACCACCGGCAACGAATCGGGTTCTGACCGGCCCGCCGATGCGGTGGAGGGGCCCGGACTGGATGGTTCAATCTCCGCGTAATGAATGCTGCGGCCGCCGGTTTGCAGGGTGTGAAAAGAAGGCTTTACGGGGCTATTTTTAAAATACGCCGTGATGGCTTTATCCGACATGCGAATCGAAACGCATTGGGGTAACAGCAGAGTCATACCCAACAGCACGGCCGCGATATATCCCCAGCGAATGCGTTTTCTACGGATCAGTGGCATCAGGCAAATTCGGGGGCAACGGGTTGGCGACGGGCGAGTGATGCGGCCAGGCGGTCGATGATATCGGTAGCCACGGCGCGTTTGTCCTTCAGTGCGAACGGCTCGATACGGCCCTGTCGGTCGATCAGCGTTACCTGATTGGTGTCGTACCCAAAACCCGCTCCGTCGTTTTGCAGCGAATTCAGGACAATCAAATCCAGATTTTTGCTCTGTAGTTTTTTCAGCGCGTTCTCGATTTCGTGATCCGTTTCGAGGGCAAAACCCACTAAAAACTGATCGGCACGTTTCTGTCGGCCCAACTGAGCCGCAATGTCCACCGTCTTCACCAACTCCAGGCTAAACTCAGTCTCCTTCTTCTTGATCTTCGTCGTTGCTACTACTTTGGGGGTGT
This sequence comes from Cytophagales bacterium, assembly GCA_038327655.1. Lineage (GTDB taxonomy): Bacteria > Bacteroidota > Bacteroidia > Cytophagales > Spirosomataceae > JBBQLG01. The sequence goes on along the minus strand of JBBQLG010000094.1, from coordinate 4,550 downwards.
AATCGGCCACGGCTGCCGACAAAATAGCCACGTCGGCATTGGGAAAATACCGGCTGCAGGCGTCGTACATTTCGGCGGCAGACCGCACATTGATTCGGTGAATGCCCGGATGAATGGGCGTCAATTGCGTGGGGCCGCTGATGAGCGTTACCCGCGCTCCGCGTCCGGCCAGTTCTTCGGCCAGGGCGTATCCCATTTTACCCGTCGAGTGATTGCTGATGTAGCGGACCGGGTCGAGGGCTTCCTGCGTAGGTCCGGCCGTGATCAGGATATGGCGGCCTTTTAGTCCGCCCGTTTGCGTATGGGTCGATTGAAACGTCATGATAGACAGTTGGTTAACGGAATAGGGTGAGGGTCTGAAAAAGCGATAAAACGACGAACAGCACACCGATCATCCGGTCGAGCCGGTGCTGATGGGCCATGACCCAGCGGCTGAGGTAACGGCTCCCGAAAATGAATGGCAGCAGTCCGGCCAGTGTGCCGAGCGAAATGCCGAGTACGTACAGCAACACCAGCGAATTGCCCATGATGCCGACGTAGCCTTTGGCCTGCAACAGTGTCGTGTACAGAATCCAGAACGGAAACGCCACCACATTGACCACGCTAAGCAACATGCCGAGGTAGAACGGCCGGATGGGCCGCTGATCGGTCATGGGCGTCGATTGCTTGCGGATGTAGTAAATGCCCATACCCAGCAGCGTGATCGCGGCTACCACTTCGGTGAGCGGTTTCAGGGCGGGATACTGCATCAGCGATTGCGTCAGTTCGACCGACACGTAGCTATAAACCAGTTCGACGAGGGCGCAGGCCAGGGCGAATTGCAGGGCCGAACGCAGCCCCTGTACCAGCGACACGCGCATGATGGTGATGTTCAGGACGCCGAGCGGTAATGTACCCAAAAAGCTGACCAGCAGGCCGGTAGCGAAGTTCATGAGGAGCGTTGGCATGGCTTTAATTCGTTTGTGTTTTGTCGGCCTGAATGCGTTGGTAGATCGTGCGGGCTTCGGCGAAGGTCATGTACGGGATACCCCGGCGGTTGTTTTCGCGGCTTATGTCGTACAGCACCCGCCAGTGATGGAGCAACACGCCCCAGGCGGTCCAGATCGAAAAGCCGGGCTGATAGATGTGCGCCGGTTCGGCCCCCGCGCCGTTGAGTTCGAGAATGCGGATGTGTTCACCGGCGTATAAATCGGCTACGCTTCGGCACCGCAGATCGTACCGACCGAAATAAAACCCGTCGATGCTCCCGCTGATGTGGTCAAAGAGCCGTTCCAGTTCGGGTGTGATCAGGTGATTAGCGTTCAGGAACGTCGTGCCCCGGCTGTGGTTACCAATCGGCATCAGCACGACGGTTTCGCCGGGAGCCGGTACGCGCTCCAGTTCGTCGCCGTACTTAGCGGTCAGGGCAGCGAGTTGCAGCAGGGCACGGTCATTTTGCCGGATCAGCGTCTCGATGCAGTCGCGGCCGTTGCCGGTTACGCTCAGAAATTCTTTCTGGACAATAGAGGAAATAGTACCCTGCGTTTCGTTTGGCATTCGGTAGTAAAACACACCCAGTTCGAGCGGGTAATCGACGTAGTCCTGAATCAGAAAATCGACCGGACTCGTTCGAATATAGTTGACCAAACCCTCCCAATGCTCGATCTTTTCGACCCGCCAGCCCCGTTCGCCGGCGTTGGGCTTCGCAATGATCGGAAACACGAAGCCACCATCGACTATCTGATTCCAGACGGTATGCAGCGCATCGTTGGCGGACACGAACAGCGTTTTGGGTTTAAACTCGTCGCTGATCCGGTCTAAAATATCAATTTTGGACTCGCCCAGCAACCCACCCGATTCGATGGATGGGTTACCCGCTGAGAAGAAAAAGAACGAACGGGCTTTGAGTGACAGCCAGAGCCAATACACAAAAACCGGCACGTACACGACCGCAAACGGCCAGTATTCCCACGACCGGAGCTGGATAAAGAACGGGGTATTCAGCCGAAACCGGTTCCGAAAGGGGGTTGCTGCCTCCGTAAGCCCATATCCGGTCGCCCGGTCGCTGGTCATCGTTGGATTAAGCGATTGCATAGCGGTAGGCAGGGTTTTGGTACACGTGTGGCTTGGGCATCAGGTCTTCGTAGATCATTTCGGTCTGTGTGCCGTTGCTCAGGACGCTGGTCAGGCTGACGGTATAGTAGTGGTGCCGGTTCATGCGCAGCGCATTCTGCGGCTCGCCATCGCCCGCCGTTTTGTGGAACTGCCGGATGGCGCCGACCGACCAGTAACTGATTTGTTGCTGCCATTGCGCAAACCACCGGACACGCTCCTGAACGGTCTCGGCGGTGTAGAGCGTCACCGACGACCAGATATGCGGTTTCTTGGGGTCTTTCTCACTGATGAACAGGCGTTTGCCATTCCAGCGCAACTCCGTTAACCGACCGCTTTCGGCCAGCAGCAGAGTAAATGGCTCCAAACCGGTGAATGTATAATGCTGAATAAAGGCGTCGATGGATACGTAATCGAACACATCCAGCACGACCAGACCCCGACTGTGTTTATAAGGTGGCTGTGGCTGATGCGGTACAAACGCCCCGTTGAGCAGGCAAACCGTCAGGCTGGTAGCGATGGCAATCCAGGTGCCCATGCCCTGCGGGTCCTGCGGAAACGTAACCGTGCGACCGCCAATTGATACCGCCCGGGGAGGCAGCGCGGCCGACCGAATCGCTTTCTCGTCGCGGCTGTGGGTCAGGATGAAGCCGCTCGGGCCAATAGGGAGATACGTGGCGGTACACATAGGGTGTCGGGATGTTAGTCTGCCCGTAACTGTTCAAACCCTGTACCAATTCACTTTTGATTAATAAATCACTGTCTTACAGGCGTTTAAAAGAAAATAACTAAAGTCTTGCCGGTGACTTGCTTCTGATATTTCGGGAATTTCCGGTTAACTCGTAACTTCTGAAAACTCATATGTCTTGACCGCTTTCCTTGACCAACAAAAGAAGGTTGGTTAATTCATACTATTTGGAAACGGCAGCTTTGGGTCTATGTATGAATAAAACAGTCAACGCTTTTCTAAATAGAATTGTAATGCGTACTATTACACGATACAATGGTGTTATGATTATAAATTTCCGGCACAAAGCTTTGCAGCAATACTACGAGGAGGGCAACGGCGCGAAGCTACCCGCGCAGTATCTCCGCAAAATTAACCGCGTTCTTGACCAATTAGACGCTGTTTCATCGGTCAGCGATATTCAGCAAATGGGGTCAGGGATTCACAAACTAACGGGTGATATGGCGGATTTCTGGTCGATTACCGTCACGCCAAACTATCGGATCATTTTCCGCTTTGAAGGCGGAGACATTCACGACGTGGATTACGTCGATTATCATTAAAAAAGTAACCAGCTATGAAGCGTAATTTAGCCCCCGTGCATCCCGGCGAAATTTTGCGGGAAGAATACATTAAGGAGCGCGGCCTGACGATTACTGAAGTAGCGAAAGGCTTGGGCATCGCCCGTGCCAATCTATCAGCCATTGTGAACGAGCGGGCAGGCATTAGCCCAGAATTGGCCGTGAAGTTGTCCGAGGCTTTCGGCAATAGCTCGCAATTCTGGGTAAATCTGCAAAAGAACTATGAGCTATGGCACGCTGAAAAGCGGGTAAACCGTTCTGTGATCCGGCATTTCTTGCCATCACCTAATAATGGACTGCAACCCACTTCGTAAGGTGCTCTTCAGATAATGAAAGAAAATTACATACTATCCTTGCTGGTTCCCACATTAGGTATTTTAGCGTCCGTAGTGACTGCTTCAGTATCTTATTATTTCGCTAAGGTTCAGTAAATTAGGAACGAGAACAGAAAATTAAAAGAGGAATTTTACAGGAGCTTTATTAAAGCAGTTAGTGATGTTGCCATAGACAACAAGGACGATATTGCGCAGCAAAAACTCTCAGAGGGATTCAATACTCTGACACTGGTGGCAAGCAAAGAAGTGGTCGAAAGACTGATGTCATTTCATGAAGTTACAAAGAACGACTTTGCTGTTAAAATGGGAGAAGGCTACTTACCAGAGCATGACAAGCGATTGCGGGATTTAATTATAGAAATGAGAAGAGACCTTTTTGGTGGAAAAAACAGAGAAGAGAATTTTCTATTTATTCATTTAGTTGGAAGAGGAAAAAGAAGTTCTTAGAATAGAGATGAATATCCCCCGATCCGAACAACCAAATAAACCTTCTGATGTATCCACCCTTGAGCGGTCAAAAAGCCTGTGCAACATAGCGGTTTTTACCGTTGTGCTACAACACAGGCGATTGCGAACTGTAGAGCCTGAAGATGGAACATTTATCTTTCGCGAGTTGGCTGATTTCCATTTTCTGATTACTGCCCTCATACGCCTTCGCACATCCGCAAAAATAGCGGCTAAAGTCCCCTGTGCTTCAAAGATCGTAAATCGCGCCATCAGAGAATTTGATGATGCATTGCCAGCACTCATTAAAATGCGTGATGTATTGGAACACATAGATGACTATGCCCTTGATAAGGGGCGACACATAGATGT